>NZ_JARCCY010000060.1:0-22688 GCF_039907775.1 Arthrobacter sp. CC3 | reverse complement strand
TAGCAGAGGTAGGCGGCACTAGCGCCGTCGAGTGCCCGAGGCCAGGTGCCGGAATCGTGCCAATAAAAGGGAGCCCCCTCGCGGCGGGAACCGCCTATCCCCGGTATACGGCGGTCAAGGAGACGGCGGGCCTGCCGGCCGCCGGTACGGCCGGTTCCGCCGGTGACAAGAATGGGAGCGAGGCTTTGTTGAGTCATACCAGTCAGCCTGCCCGGCCCTGCCTGGACGATGAATGCTCCATGATCCATAAAGCATAAGCAATCGTCTATTGTGTCAGGTATGGATCCCATGTCACAGTTCCTCACCGGGCCGCGGGCGCAGGCCGCGTTCGCCCTCCGCGTTGTTATGGATCCGCCCTTTTGCATCGACGTTCAAGACAGGGCCGCGTTGACCGTGATCATCGCGATCAGAGGACAGGCATGGATCGCCGTCGAAGGAGGCGAACCCTGCCCCCTTCGCCCCGGGCAGGCGGCCACTGTCCGCGGCCCGGCCCCTTACAGCGTCACCGACAAGCCCGGCCGGGCGCCGACGGTGGTGATTGACGCCGGACAATCCTGCCGGACGCCCGCAGGAGAGCATCTGGAGCTCACGATGTCGCACGGGCTACGAACCTGGGGTAACAGCCCCAGCGGGCAAACCGTCCTGTTGATCGGCACGTACCAGTCGTCGGCAGCGGCCGGGCAACTGGTCGCCTCAGGCCTGCCCGTCTTTGCTGTCTTCGATGAACACGACACCGATCCGGCACTCCGCAAGGTACTCGAACGCGAACTCACCCACTTCGGGTTAGGGCAGGCGGCCGCCTTGGACCGGGTCCTTGACCTCTTACTGCTGCACCTGGTGCGCGTCGCTGCAGATCGCGCCGACGGCATAGCCCCAGGCTGGGCAGCGGGCACCCGCGACCCAGTTGTTGCCCGCGCGCTGGCTCTCCTCCACGAGCTACCGTCGGCACCTTGGACCGTTGCCGAGCTCGCCCGGCGGGCACACGTTTCCCGCGCCACCATGGCCGCCCGCTTCCACACCGCAGTCGGGCAGCCGCCGATGGCGTACCTCACTCAATGGCGTCTGGCCCTTGCCGCCGACAGGCTGGCCTCCAGCACTGCCACCACCGCCGTCATCGCAGAAGAGGTGGGCTATAGCAACGCCTTCACCTTCAGCGCCGCCTTCTCCAGGGTCTACGGCACCAGTCCGACGGGCTACCGGCGATCACCCCACGCGCCCAAAATGCAGGCGAGCGGCACGCTGACAAACGAAGCTAAGACCTAGGCTTTTCGCGGTGTTTCTACGGGCGCTGTGCATCTGGCGGCAGTTCAGTCCGCAGACGCACCGGATGATCAGAGCGTCAGCGGCGCAACGTGCAATTCTGCCAGGGCACGGACCGCCCTGGCCCTGGTCGCGGACCACTCCTCCGTAAGCAACGACAGCACGACGATGTCCCGCCAGGATCCGTCAATCCGCTGCGAGGAACGCCTGCGGGTGCCTTCGACAGTGAACCCGAACCGTCGGAGGGACGAAATGGACCTGTGGTTTCGAGGATCCACATCGCATTCGACGCGCCCTGCGCCGTGGGAAAACACCCAGTCGAGCAGCGCCAGCTTGACCTCAAGGTTGGCTTTCATGCCCCAGAACGCCGGGCTGATGATGGTCCTGCCGATCTTTACGCGCTCCGTCGGGGCATGGGTTTCCGTAACGCCGGTGGTGCCGATGAGGAGCGGACCGCCGGGCAGGCCAGTGTAGTGCACCGCAAAGATCCGGAGCCCTTCATGGCGCCGGCTGATGAAGCGGACCGTCTCGTCGTGCGTTAGTGGACGGCGGTGCCCATCGCCGAACCCCGTGGCCCAGATATCGTCATTAGCGAGGATATGGGCCAGCGCCTGGATGTCGCCGGCGCCGAACGGTGACAGCACAAAGCGGCCTGTGACGGTGCGTAAAGTCGGCAGGGCGCGGGGCAGGCGAAGCGTCATTGTGACCTTTCCATGAGGGATCGTCCGGACAGCATCCGGGACGAGGACGAACGCCGAATGAACGCAGGGCGATCTTTCGGTGAGCAAGTCCGGGGACCCGCTTTGCGGCCGTTCACCCCCGCATAACAGAGGCCCACATTGCCGGCCGGGCGGAACGCATAGCTCGTCTGTTCCACGAAAACAAGGTCTGGCAGGGCCGATCGCGGGGTCCTACAATCGGGGTGGACGCAACCGGTCAAGGCACCCCCGGACACGCCCGCGGGGGAACCACACTATGGTCCAGCGGTGCCGGCTGGGATGCGGACAATGACAGATATTCAGGGGCTTATCAACTCCCTCCGGCCTGACGAACTGGCGGAACTCCAGGAGCGTGGCCCGAGCCAAGTGCTGGAACCGGACATGCTGGATGCCATTGACCGTGCCGCCGGCGGACCCGGCGAAGGCCGCGGCTACTATATTGTCCGCGGCAGCCTGGAGCCGCTGGAACGACGTCAGTACTACCTCCGCGACGACGTCGCCGCAGCCATCTTTGCCCCGTCCACGCTGGAAGGCGCCGCCGGGGCAGACGCCTGACTGCCTTTTTGAGCGCCGCCCCGGCACCGCGCCGCAAATGATCCACCGGGCAACCGGAACTCACCGGCGTGCCCCGTCATCTCCGCGGGATTGGTTGACGCCCGTTCCGCTCCGGGGCGACACTGGCGGAGTGAGCGAAGCGGAAAAAGAAGCCATAGTCCGTTCGGTCGTGGACCGTCTGTCAGCGCGCTTTCCGGAAGCGGAGCGGACGCACATCGCGCGTATCGTCGACGAAGAGTACGAGTCGCTGGCGGGCGGGCGAATCAGGAGCTTCATCCCTACCCTCATCGAGCATGAGGCCAGGGCGCGGCTTCATCGAGAATTCGCCCCCGAGCCGTCTCAACCGGGTCCGTTTCAGTGAAGCGGCTTGGGCGGGGATTTACGCCATACCCGGAAGAACCGTTTGCGGGCTTCGGCGCCGCGTAGTTGTTCCAGCGCGTGGAGACGGCCATATGTGAATGCGTTTGCGTTGCCGCCCTCCCCGGACTCGGCGGCCAGTGACTGCAACTTCTCCCGGATGACGACACTGTCCTGATGGTCACCCAGAATTGTCTGGATTTCTTCAGCGGTACGGGCGAGCCTGGAAGCCCGTTTTCTGAAAATTGGCAGGGCTGCTTCGGCTGCGTAGCGGAGGCGTTTCGCGCTCTTCCGGACCTCATGCAGCGCAGCGTCGGGTGACGCGTCATCCGGTATTTCTTTGAGGCCTTTCACAGCACGCCGTAGACGCTTCCTATCTGCATTGACCAGCCGGGCTATCGTCCCCGGGGCCTGCTTGTCGGCAGGTCCGCCCAGCGGCGGATAGGCGAGGAAGTCATCCAGGGCATCAAGAAGCCGAAAGTACCGGTCGCCCGTCATGGCGGCGAGGCCTTCGGCGAGGGCAGCCTCATGGGCGGCCCCAAGCTGGTCGTCGATGTGTTGCTTCACCGGGCCACTGATCAGATCCGGCCGTTCGGCGCTGATCAGGTCGTTCAAATGGGTCCGCATGACCTCCAGATCCCGTGCCGCGCCCACCGCCCCGGCCAGCCATTTGAGTTCTCCACGCAGAAACTGCGTGGTCCCCTTATCCGTCAGCTTGCGGAAGCTTGCGAGCACGGACCGCATCCGGCGTGCTGCCACGCGGAGCTGGTGTACGGCGTCCGGCGCCCCCTCCCGCACCCCGGGGTCGTGCGTCTTCAGGGCCTCGACCTGTGCATTCATGTACCAAAGCAACACCGCTGACGCGTCGCCAGTGCGCGGAGGCTCGGGCGCCGGGCCGGTGCCAGCCGGATATCGGGCACCAAGCGCCCGTGCCAGCTTCGAGGGCAGCTCCGCAGGCAGGTGGCCGGCGCGGGCGAGCACCACATCTGCGGCCTCCAGTAGTTTCCGGTGCCCGTCGATCAGTTCGATCTCCCATTCCCGCCAGGCGGCCTTGTCAACCGGTTCCAGGAGGATCCGGGATTCCACCCGGTCATCGCTGAATTCGGCCAGGACGGTTCCGTCGGCTGCAATCAGGGGAATAGCCGTACGGCGGGTTGTCAGGTGCGCCACCGCAACCAGTTCCTGGTTTCGGGTATGGGCCAGCACCAGGTCCTTCAACCGTGCCGGTACGCAGTCCGGGTCCTTGTTCAGCGGCTCGTTGATTTCGCGCCGTTCGCCCGCGGCCACCGGCAGCTTCAGATGCCATCCGGCATCCTTCCCGCCCGTACGACGGCGCAAGGTAATCCCGCGGGCCGCAAGCGCTAGCGTCGCGGTGTCGAAATACACTGCGTCGAGATTCTGATCCGATGGCGTTCCTACGCGGTCCACTCCGGCGATCGTCGTCAATGCCGGCAGCGCAACGGAGGCTCCGACGTCGAACTTTCGTTCCACTTCCAATTTCCCTGTCGCGGGCATGCTTCATCGTAGGCCGGGATTGTGCCCTGGCGTTGTGCCTAAAGGCCCCCTTGTGAGCCGAATCCGGGGAAGCGATCCCTGCTTACAGGAGGAGCAGGCGGTTATGTGAGGAGCGAGGCGATCAGGCCCTCGATGCGGGTCTTAATCTCGTCGCGGATAGGGCGGACGGCGTCCACGCCCTGGCCCGCAGGATCTTCGAGGACCCAGTCTTCATAGCGCTTGCCGGGGAAGTACGGGCATTCGTCGCCGCAGCCCATGGTGATCACCACATCGGATTCCTTCACGGCCTCGGTAGTGAGGATCTTGGGGATTTCGGCAGACATGTCGATGCCGAGTTCCGCCATTGCTTCGACGGCGGCAGGGTTAACCTTGTCAGCGGGCTGGGACCCGGCGGAGCGGACCTCGATATCACCCTTGGCCAGGGTGGTGAGGAATGCGGCGGCCATCTGGGAGCGCCCGGCGTTGTGGACGCAGACAAAGAGGACGGAGGGCTTCTTGGCGGTTTCGGTGCTCACGGGGTTTCTCCTGAAGTAGTTTCGTTCAGCCATGGATTGATGATTTTTCGTAGTAATCAGGCGGCACGCACGCGAGGTGCCAGATCGTTGACGCGGCGGGCTAAGTCCGCGAAGGCATTTTCGAACGCCTCGTCGGTGCCCGGGCGAAGCGGATCCCTCACTGACCAGTGGACACCGTGAAGGCCGGTCAGTTCCTCATGGGCGTTGTCGCAGACCGTGACGACGAAATCTCCCTCCCCCGCCACCAGGTCCAGGCTGCGCGGGGTGTGGTCTGCGAGATCCAAGCCATGACGACGGGCGACCTCGATGGCGCCTTCGGCTATGCGGTCCGCAGGGTGTGTTCCTGCCGATGCCGAGGGGATTTCGCTGACATGCTGCCAGAGCGCGGCGGCCAGCTGTGACCGGGCGCTGTTGCGTGTGCAGACGAAAAGAACCCGGCGTGCTCCATGTTCAGCCGCTGGCACCAGGCCCTCCAGGGCGCCGGCCGCAAGCCGAACGTAGCTGCGTCGCCGGTCAGCTTCGGACCGGTGGCGGGTGGTCAGCCCGGCCACTTCCAGTGTGCGCAGATGATGGGACAGCAGATTCGAGGGAATCCCCAGTTCGGCCTGCAGTTCCATCGGAGCAAAGTCCCCCAGGGTCAGAAGATCGACGATGCGCAGGCGCGCCGGATCGGCCAGGGCCGCATACTTGGTTACCCTCGCCTGAAACGGGCTTTTTCCCTCAATACTCATTGATTCAATTTTGACTGAGTTAAATCTTTCGGTCAAGCTGTTGGGTATGACCAAGACTTCCAACCAGCCGCAGCTCTGGCGCCGCGCCGTGGCCGAACTACTCGGCACCGGCCTGCTCGTGACGATCGTCGTCGGCTCCGGGATCGCCGCACAGCAACTCTCCCCCGGCGACGTTGGCCTGCAGCTGCTCCAGAACAGCACCGCCACTGTGCTGGGCCTGACCGTGCTGATCCTGGTGCTTGGGCCCGTAAGCGGTGCGCATTTCAATCCTGCCGTCTCCCTCGCCGACTGGGTCCTGGGCCGGCGCGGCGGCACCGGTTTGACCCTGCCGGAGCTCGGCACCTATGTCGTGGCACAGACTGTGGGTGCGGTCAGCGGCAGTGTGCTCGCGAACGCAATGTTTGAGGTGGGCACGTCTTTGTCCGCCAAGGAGCGGGCTACCCCGGGGCACTTGCTGGGTGAAGTCGTGGCGACCGCCGGGCTGATCCTGCTGATCTTCGCCCTGGCGGCGACTAAAAGGGGCGCACTTGCCGCACCGGCGGTGGGCGCCTACATCGGCGCCGCGTACTGGTTCACGTCGTCGACGTCGTTTGCCAACCCGGCCGTGACAGTCGGGCGCATCTTCAGTGACACGTTCGCCGGTATCGCACCGGCATCCGTTCCCGGCTTCATCGTGGCGCAGCTTATCGGCGCGGCAATCGGCCTTGGCCTCCTCGTTGTCTTCTACCCCTCCGCGGCCAACACCGCGGACGACGTCGTCCTGCCGCACGCATCCGCGCGAGCCGGCTCGTAAAGGGCCGCTCCCAAGTACGGCCAGGTTCCTGGCGTACTAGGCTTCCCTTGTGATCTTCAGGACGGCTCCGGGTCCGACGGCGGACGCAGAACGGCGCATCAGACGGTCCGCCGCGGCCGGAATGATCGGTGCATTCCTTTTCGTGTCCGTCTTCACCGTCTACGGGTGGTTGTACCCTGGATACTCCCCGACGCGGATGTTCGTCAGCGAGCTCTCGCTTGGCCCCTACGGCTGGGTTCAGATCCTCAATTTCGTCCTGACCGGCGCCTTGATCCTGGTGTTCGGCGTCGGCCTCTCTGCGCACTTCAGCACGGGCACCGCGTCCCGAACCGGCCCCGCGCTGATACAGGGCATCGGCGTCAGCCTGATAGCTTCGGGACCGTTCACCACCGACCCCTTGGCGATGTTCGGCCAATCCAGCATCCAAGGGGTCGTGCACGGAGTCTTCGGCGCCATTGTCTTCACGTTCGCGCCGATCAGTTGCTTCGTTTTCTACCGGCGCTTTCGCCATGATCCGTTCTGGCGCCCACTGTCGGGATGGACAATGGCTACCGGCGTCGTCCTTACGGTCGGGATTGTGGTGCTCAAGATCAGCCAGCAGGTCGAGAGCGGACTGTTCGAGTGGAAAGGCCTGGTGCAGCGCGTCCTGCTCATTGCGCTGATGGCGTGGATCTTCACGGTGGCATACCGACTGCGCAGCCACTACCGGACCACGGCGCCTGCCCGCCGGTCGCCGCCCTAGGCGTATCGCGCCGCCCTAGGCGTATGGCGCCGCCCTAGGCGTACTGCACAGGCAGCTGTGCGCCCAGGCCAACCGGCATTCAGCCCTCCACGGCGCCTTCAAGGCCGGCCTGGATCGTGTCCATCGTCTTGTTGAAGGCACCGGTCATGTCGATGCCGAGACGATCAGCGAGAACGAAGATCCACCAGAGCGATTCCGAAAGCTTATGTTCAAGCTCCGCGGCGGGGTCACCGTCAATGCCCCAGGTGCCTTCGTGAGCGAGAAGGAGCCTGCCGATGTACCCGACGTCGTTCGAGAACCCCAGCATGAGCTCGTGGTCCGACCAGACCTTTCCGTTCAGGCGCCGCTCAAGAATTTCATAGAGCGCCCGCACTTCAAGGGCACGGTCACGGGCGTCAGCGAGTTCGGCATGTTTGGGGGTGGGCATTACGTCCTTCTTCCTGTCAGTAACCTGTGGAACGCAACCGGAGCTCGAATTATTCACTCCGTTCCGAGACTATTCACCAGCCTCAATTGACGCTGCTTCCAAGTAGGCTGAATCCACACGCGACGGACAGGAGGCTGACTTGGCAGAGACGACGGTGGCCGAAGTAATGGCGGAGCTGGACGCGCTCGAGGACCCGAGGGCCCGCGAGGTGAACGAGAAACACGGTGACGATCACGGCGTGAATCTCAGCAAACTGCGCGGGCTCGCGAAGCGGCTGAAGACGCAGCAGGAACTCGCACGCGAGCTCTGGCGGACGGAGAACACCGCGGCGAGGCTGCTGGCGATCCTGATCTGCCGCCCGAAGGCGTTTGACCGTGACGAGCTGGACGTCATGCTGCGGGCGGCCCGCACTCCCAAGGTTCACGACTGGCTTGTGAACTACGTCGTGAAGAAGAGCGCTCACGCCGAGGATCTGCGCCTCGCCTGGTCCGCCGATCCGGATCCAGTGGTCGCGAGCGCCGGCTGGGCGCTGACCACCGAACGCGTGGCGAAGAAGCCCGAGGGCCTGGACCTCGCAGGGCTGCTCGATGTCATTGAAGCGGAGATGAAAGAAGCCCCGGATCGCCTGCAGTGGGCGATGAACCACTGCCTGGCCCAAATCGGGATCGAGCATGCTGAACTTCGCGCTCGTGCCATCGGCATCGGTGAACGCCTGGAAGTGCTCAAGGACTACCCGACTCCGCCGAACTGCACGTCTCCGTTCGCGCCCGCCTGGATTACAGAGATGGTACGCCGGCAACACGATAACTAGGAGCGCGTTCGGAGAACTGGTGTGCGCTTACAGGTTCGCTTCCGCATACACGCGAAGGGCCTCCCGCACGAACCCGGCCCCGGACTCGCCGCCATAATTCGCGCTGAACCGAGGATCGGCAACGTACATTTCGCCGAGGCCAAGCACGTAGCCTTTCAGGTCACCGCCCGGCGCTGACGCCGGGGTCCCGGGGATACCACGGAGCCATTCCACCTGCCGCCGTGCAAGCCCCTGCGCCTCGTCGCTGTCCGGGGCGACGCCCTTGCCGGCCGCTGCGATCCAGTCGCTTCCGAGTTGTTGCGAGCGCTGCTTCCACGCCGCCTTTTCCGCACCGTCCATTCCTTGCCACCAGGTATTGCTGCTGGCGTAGGCATCCTTGCCCCAACGGTCCTCCACCTCCTCCTTGTACTGAGTGTGGTCAAAGCCGTCGAACATGTTCTCTGCCATGAGTTCCCTACCTTCGTTTACTGCCTCGATAGTGTTCTGGACGGACAGAATCTGCCGGCTCAGCCGTTCCTGTTCGTGCCGAAGCCATCTCAGGTGCCCACGCAGGGCCGTAGCGGCGTCCGACTCGTTGCTGAGCACGTCGGCGATCACCGGCAGCCCAAGGCCCAACTCCCGCAGCAACAGGATCCGCTGAAGGTGAAGGAGAGCTTCCTGGTCGTAGTGCCGGTACCCGTTATGGGCAATCCGGCTCGGCTTGAGCAGGCCGATCTCGTCATAGTGCCGCAGCGTCCTGCTTGTGGTGCCGGCGATCCTGGCGATCTCCTGGATCGACCAGTCCATGCGCGCCTCCCCTCCGTGGATCCGTCCAATGATCCGACTCTAAAGGTTGACGCAGCGGCAAGGTCAAGGGCGCGGGGAGACGCGGGAAAGAACGTGCCGGGAGCGGCTCAAGCCCTGCGCGGGAAGAGTCTCGCGGCCAGGACCACAAGCACGGTCGTAACTGCTCCGGACAGGAGCACCTCGTCGAAAGAAAGCCCGTCGATGTTCGGCTGGAGTTCCTCCTGGGTGGCCCAGCCGAACCACATCTCGCTGGTGATCAGCCCGACGCCGAAGCAAGCGACGGCTGCGATCGCCATGGACCACAGCCGGCGTGCCGCTCCCCTGCCGACGGCCAGCGCGGTGATGAGGCCAAACCCAAGGGACAGTGCCACGAGTAACCCCAGGCCCTGGAGTCCCAGATCCCACTGCATCGCGGTGCCTCCCTTCGCGCATGTCCTTCTCCGTCAATCGTCGGTGCGGCAGGTGCGACAAGATAGGGGCGGAATGCCCGGGGTCCCTTCCGTCACGGGACCGGCTGCGCTGGCCATGTCAGCGCAGCCGGGATCCGTTCAGTTGGAGGGGAAGTTGTACGACGCCCCGGAGGCGTGGCTCGCTTCGGGCCAGCGGGAGGTGACGACCTTGCCCCGCGTGTAAAAGGACACGCCTTCCGGGCCGTAGATGTGTTTGTCACCGAAGAGCGAGGCCTTCCAGCCCCCGAAGGAGTAGTAGGCCACCGGCACAGGCAGCGGCACGTTGATGCCGATCATGCCGACATCAACCGAACGCTGGAACTTCCGGGCCGCTGCGCCGGAGGAGGTGAAGATGGCCGTGCCGTTGCCGTAGGGGTTGGCATTGATGAGCCTGATGCCCTCCTCGAGGTCCTCCACCCGGACCACGACGAGGACGGGGCCGAAGATTTCCTCGGTGTAGGCGGTCATTTCGGTCTTGACGTGGTCGATCACGGTGGGCCCGACCCAGAAGCCTTCCTCGTGGCCGCGGACCACCAGGTCGCGGCCGTCCACCACCATGGCGGCACCGGCGGCCTCCGCTTCGGTGATGGTCTTGATGATGAAGTTTTTGGACTCTGAGCTGATGACCGGTCCCATATCGGCGTCCGGTTCCGTGCCGTTCCTGACCCTCACAGCCACGGCGCGTTCTTCGACCTTCTTCACCAGCAAATCGGCGGCATCGCCGACGGCAACGGCAACGGAAATGGCCATGCAGCGTTGACCGGCGGAACCGAACGCCGCGGCAGCCAGGTGGTCCGCGGCGTTGTCGAGATCGGCGTCGGGAAGGACGATCGCGTGGTTCTTCGCGCCGCCCAAAGCCTGGACCCGCTTACCGTGCGCGGTTGCTACCTCATTGATGTGCTTGGCCACCGGGGTGGAACCCACAAAGGAGATGCCATCTACGTCCGGGTGCGTCAGGAGGCCTGAGACCACTTCGCGGTCACCGTGCAGGACCTGGAATACGCCGTCGGGCAGTCCCGCCTGTTTGAAGAGCTCGGCCAACAGCATGGCCGCAGAAGGGACCCGGTGGGAGGGCTTGAGGATGAAGGCGTTGCCGGTGGCGATGGCCATCGGAGCCATCCACAGCGGCACCATGACCGGGAAGTTGAACGGGGTGATGCCGGCGACGACGCCAATGGGCTCACGGAAGGAGAACACATCAATGCCGGTGGAGACCTGGTCCGAGTACTCTCCCTTAAGCAGCTGCGGGATACCGCACGCGAATTCGATGACCTCCAGGCCGCGGCCGATCTCGCCCTTGGCATCGGAAAGGACCTTGCCGTGCTCGGCCGTGATGAGCTGGGCAAGCTCCTCCACGTGGGCGGCGACGAGTTCGCGGAACTTGAACAGCACCGCGGTGCGCTTGGCCAGGGAAATGTCGCCCCAGCTGACGGCGGCGGCTTTTGCCGCCGCGACGGTGCCGTCAAGATCCGCCCGGCTGGCCAGCCGCAGTTCTGCGGTGACGGCGCCGGTGGCGGGGTTGAAGACGGGTTTGGTGTCCGTACCGGTTCCGGCGGCTTCGGATCCGCTGATGAAGTGGTTGATGACGGTCATTGCTATTGCTCCTGAAGTAAGTGGTGTTCCACGGCATGTACCGGTTCGACGTTCCGTGGGAGTCCTGCGGCAAGGGATTCATGGATGGCGAGCCGGACGGCCAGATTTTGTTCGGTCAGTTCCCGGTGAATGACCTCGTGCCCGGAGCTGCGCGCCCACGTGCTGAACCGTTCGATTTCGATTTTGAACTGGTCTTCGTTGATATCGAAGACCTCGCTGCTGCCGTCCCGAAGCGAAACCGTCACCCGTGCAGGGTCTCCGGGCATCGGGTCGAACGCCTGGTCGAGCGTGATCTGCCCCTTGGTGCCGATGACCTGGAACGTGTTGGTGCGGGGTCCTTCGAAGCCGCAGTCCAAGGTTCCAATGACGCCGTCGTAGTCCAGGATCGCGGCGACGGTGGTCTCAACAGGATCCGCCGGGCTGGTTCCTTTGGCGTAAACGCTCACCGGCGCCCGCCCCATGACCATGTTCATGATGTCGATGGCATAGCAGCCCACATCATTGACGGCACCGCCTTCAAGACCCGCCTGAAGGCGCACCTCTCCCGGGGCGCGGTTCATCACAAAGTGGAAACGCGCGTGCATCGAGACAACGTCACCGATTCGGCCCGCATCGATAAACTCCCGGACTTTCTGGTGCTGCGGATGGAAACGGTACATGAACGCTTCCATCAGGTTCACCTCGTTGTGGCTGCAGGCCTCGACGACGCGGGCGTAATCTTCAAGGCTGCAAACCAGTGGCTTCTCACACAGGATGTCCTTGCCCGCCTCGGCTGCTGCAATGATCCATTCAGCGTGCAAACCGTTCGGAAAGGGAAGGTAGACGGCCTCGATTGCCGGATCAGACAGCAGGTCTTCGTGTGATGCGTACACGGCCGGGATGCCAAACCGGGCAGCGACCTCGCCGGCGCGGCCGTTCGGGCTGCTGATCGCTGCGACGGTCGCGTTTCGGGCCTTCTGCATTGCCGGTAGGAACCGGTCCTGGGCTATCCGGGCAGTGGTGAGAACGCCCCATCGCACCGCGCTCATGTGGTGAGCCCGGCTTCCAACGTCCGGAGGAACGCCACGGACTGCCGGACATCCCGGACGGGCCCTTCGCCCTCGGGTGCCGCCTCCAGGATGGTGTCCTGTTCCATCGTGAACCACCCCCCATACCCAGCCTCGAGGAGGTGCAGGACGATGTCGGAGATCCGGGCGTCTCCCTGCCCAAGCGGGACGTACATCCCGGTCTTGACGCCGTCCGTGTAGGAGATTTCACCCTTCTGCACCCGCTCGGCGACGGCCTTGCGTACGTCTTTGAGGTGGGTGTGTCCGATGCGTGAGGCATAGTCCCGGACGAGCTGCCCGGGGTCCGTCCCGCCAATGAGGAGGTGTCCGGTGTCAAGGCACAGGTTCGCCCCCGTGTCGTTCAGGACGCGGTTGACGTCCGACGTCGTTTCGATCATGGTGCCCACGTGGGGGTGCACTACTGCCTGGATGCCCTGATCGGCGGCGGCCTTGACGATGGTGTCAAGGTTCCGTCCGAACAGGTGCCAGCCATCGGCGTCGAGCTCGTGGCGCTGGTCATAGCCGGCGACGCCGGTCTCCGCGGCCAAAACCATGATGCTGGCTCCTGCTGCCTGGTAGGCATCCAGTTCGGCCGACACCGCCTTCAGCGGGTCCTTGGCGGCGTCGTGCAGGATGATCGGGAAGAATCCTCCGATGGCCTGCAGGTTGTGCCGCCGAAGGACCTCGGCGCGAGCGGCTGCTTCCTCCGGCAGGAAACCTGCCGGGCCGAATTCCGTCGCGGTGATGCCAAGGGCGGTCATTTCGGACAGGACCCGGTCTGCCTCCAGTTGGTGCCCCCACCCGGGGACTTCGCACACACCCCAGGAGATGGGGGCGGCGGCGAGGCGGCTGGTGATGATGCTCAATCTGATCCTCCAAGTACGTTCTGATCCCAGTCAATGACCGAGCCCGTGACCACTCCGCTCCTGCTGGAGAGGAGAAAAACTGCAAATTCGGCGATCTCGTCCACTTGTCCGAGCTTGCCCATCGGCACCGAGGCGTTGGCCTTTTCCAGCCAGTCGTCGCCTGCGCCGTGGAATTTCCGCTGGGTCTCCTCCTCGCCGTCGGTGGCCGTCCATCCAATGTCCAGGCCGTTGATCCTGATCTTGTCCCAGCGGTGCGCGTGGGCGGCGTTCCGGGTGGCGCCTGCCAGGCCGGCTTTCGCCGCCACGTAGGGCGCCAGGTAGGGCTGGCCGCCGAGTTCGGCGATGGAGATGATGTTCAGGATGCTGCCGGAAGCTCCGCGCTCCCGGAGGTGCTTGATCGTTTCCGCCATGATGAAGAACGGCGACTTCAGGTTGATGGCGATGTGCGCATCAAAGAGTTCCGGGGTTGTATCGAGCATGGTTCCGCGGGTGGTGAGGCCGGCCGCGTTGACGACGCAGTCGAGGCGTCCGAAGGTGCTGATGGTTTCCAGCACCGAGTGGCGTGCCTGCTCGACGTCGGCCAGGTCGGTCTTGATGAAGCGGGCTGTGACGCCCGACTGCTCAAGCTCGGCGGCCAGTTGTTCACCGGAACCGGCGTTCCGGCCGGTCACGGCCACTCCGGCCGCGCCTTCGGCTGCCGCCCGGCGGGCAATGCCGGCCCCGAGGCCCTGGGTGCCGCCGCTGACAAGGACCACCTTGTCCGCGAGGAGGGGGCTGTTCATTCGCTACTCCTTCCCGATGGTGACCACGCGGCCGGACCTGGCAGACTCCTCTGCGGCGTTGGCCAGTACCAGGGCCAGAACGCCGTCGTCGAAACCGGGGCTGCAGCTGGTTCCTCCGCGGATTGCCCGGACAAAACTGTCAAGCTCATTGCGGTAGGCCTGGCCGTAGCGTTCCAGGAAGAACGGCAGGTAGGCGTCTGACTCTTCGGTGCCCGCGGCGCTGTACTTGCGCACGGTGGTGGGGGCCATGTTGCCGGCCGTCAGGAGTCCCTCGCTGCCGAAAGCTTCCAGCCGCTGGTCATGGCCGTAGGCGCTGTGGCGGGAATTGATGATCGTGATCTGCTCACCGCCGCGTCCCCGCAGGTTGATGACCACCGAGTCGAAGTCACCGGCCTCTTCGATGTAGTCGCAGAACAGGTTGGAACCGGTGGCGGAGACTTCGATGATGTCCGGAACGAAGAAACGGGCCATGTCCAGGTCGTGGATGCTCTGGTCACGGAAGATTCCGCCGGAGGTCTCGATGTACGCCTTGGGCGCGGGGGCCGGGTCCCGGCTGATGATGGTCAGCTGTTCCAGGCGGCCGATTTCGCCGGCCTCAACCCGTGAGCGGAGAGACGCGAAATTCGGGTCGAAGCGGCGATTGAAGCCGAGCATCAGCGGGCTGCTCGTGCCGCGGATCTGGTCCCGGCACTCACGGACACGGTTGATGTCGAGATCGATGGGCTTTTCGCAGAGGGCCGCCACGCCGGCGGCCGCGGCCCGGGAGATCAGGTCAACATGGGTGCTCGTCGGTGACCCGATGATGATGGCATCCAGGTCAGGGTTCGCGAAAACCTCATCAGCTGTTTCGACCGCCTGCGCCCCGGTGGCGGCGGCCAGGTCCTGGGCGCCCTTGATGAACGGATCGGCGATCCAGGCCAGTTCCAGGTCAGGGTGGTCTGCAATGTTCCTGGCGTGGACGTGGCCGATTCGGCCGGATCCGAAGAGTGCAACCTTGAGTGGTCGGTTAGCGGACATGCGTGCTGGTCCTTTCGTATTTTCCGCGGGCAGATGATTCGCCTGCGGCTGGTTGCGGCTGATTGATGGTGAGGGAGGCGGCGCCGTCATGGCCGGGCCACCGCTGCCGGGGGCCTGCCCGCCAGGACGTCCACGGCGCCCCGGGCAGCGTCGCGGACTGTGTGAACCATGCCCTGCCGGGTAAAACCCATGAGATGGGGCGTCAGGACCACGTTCTCGTGATCAAAGACGGGGTGGTGGGCCGGGGGTTCAGGATCGTAGACGTCCAAGCCGATGCCGGCCAGCTGCCCTGAGAGAAGTGCGTCATGGGCTGCGTCCAGGTCGACGAGCCCGCCCCTGCTGCAGTTGATAAGGATGGCCCCTGCGGGCATCAAAGCGAGTCGTTCGGCATTGATGATGTTCTGGTTTTCCGGGGTCAACGGCACGTGCAGGGTGACGAAATCGCTCCGGCCCAGCAATTCCTCCACCGATTCGCAGCGGATTCCGGCCGGGACGTCGGCGAACGGATCAAAGGCGAGGACGTTGAGGTCAAAGGCCTCGGCGATTCGGGCGACGCGCCGCCCGATGCGGCCGTATCCGATGATGCCCAGGGTGAAGCCCTCCAAATCGCCGACGGCCACGGTGGACCTTTCCTCCCAGCGGCCGCTTCGGACAAGCGACGTTAGCGCCGACAGCTTCTTTACAAGGGCCAGGAGGTGGGAGAAGACACCTTCCGCGACGGACGCTGTGTTGCTTCCGGGCGTGATGACTACGGGGATGCCGCGGCGGGTTGCCTCCGCGACATCGACGAGGTCGGTGCCGACCCCGGTCCGGGCGATGACCTTCAGGGCGGGCATGCGGTCCAGGAGCGCGCGGTCCACGTGGTAGGCGGCACGGACGATGGCGGCATCTGCACGCGCCAGGTCCTCCTCCGTGGGGTTGTGGATCATTTGTTGGTGCGGAGCCAGTAACGGTTCGACCAGTCCGGCTTCTACGTTGCCGAGAGCTACAACTATTTGGGGTGTGGTTATGGAAGCCATCGTCATCCTTGAAGATGTGAAGGTGCACGCCCGCCAGGGCATGGGAGGCCCGCGGGGTGACGAAATGGGTGTGAAGTGGTTTAGATGCCGAGGAGGCTGGACTTGCGTATGACCAAGTGGGGGACGATCGGCTGGTGGACGAAGCCGCCGCCAAAGTCATGGTCCTGTATGCGCTGAAGGAGCGTTTTCGCGCCGGCGACGCCGATGCCGGAGCTGTCCGGGTCGACGGTGGTCAACCCGAGGCGGGGCATGGCACCCAACGCGATGTTGTCGTATCCGGTGATGGCAACTTCGACGCCCCGTTCATCGGCAGCCGTCATGGCACCGAAAGCGGCGAGGTCGTTGATGCAGGCCAGCGCTGTGGGGCGCTGGTGCCTGGAACGGGACGAGCTGAGGGCCCTTTGGGCGGCGACGTATCCGGACTCCTGGAAGAAGTCGGCGTCGACGACGTGGATGTGGCGGGCAAGCCCGTGTTCTTCCATGGCGGCGGAGTAACCGTCCACGCGTGCCCGGCCCACGGAGCCGCCCAGCCCGCCAAGGTGCACGATGTTCTCGTGTCCCTGGGCGATCAGGTGCTCAACCACCAGAGTCATGCCGAGGGCGTCGTCGCTGCGGACCACATCTGCGGTGTCGATGTAGTCCGGGCCGCCGCCGGCAAAGACCACCGCGCCCCCGGAAACCGCCCGGTTGAACGGTGCCTTGTCCGGCACCGTTCCGACCACGAGCAGGCCAGCGACACGCAGGTCCCGAAACGCCTGGAGGATGGACTGGTCCACTCCCCTGCCGGCCGCCGTGACCGCACTGAAGAGGACGGTGTGTCCGGCTTCTTCCAGCACGGTCCGGGCTGCGTCGGCTACGTCGAAAGCCCAGGGGTTGTGCATGTCGCTGACCAGCACGCCGATGGTTCCGCTGTCCCTTGTTGCCAGCGACCGGGCTGCGAGGTTCAGCTCAAAGCCCATCTCTTCGACAACCTTGAGCACCCGTTGGCGGCGTTCGTCACTGACGCGTGGTGAGTCGCGCAGGACGAGTGAGACCAAGGATTTGGATACGCCGGCGCGTTCGGCCACGTCCTTGATCGTTGGCCGCCGAGCGGATGCAGTCGCCATCGCTACACCCGCGCTGCCGTGGTGCCGTGGATTTCCTCGATCTTCTGCCATTGACCGGAGATGGAGGATGCTTCGGCCGCGCTGACGATTGCGGCCGCGGACGCGGCGTCGTGGATATTGGAGTTTTCCTGGGCCCCACCCGCGACGGCCACAAGGAACTTTTTCGCTTCGATGACCTTGAGGTCGTCAAAGCCCATGCTGTTGCCGGGGCCGGGCTGGAAGTGGGCGTAGTCGCCGTAGCGCGGGCTGGCGTTGACTGTGGTGTAGCCCTGTTCCTGGTTGCTGCGCCCCAGGCACACCTTGAGCTCGTTCATGCGCTCAAAGTCCCATTTGAGGGAACCTTCGGTTCCGTAGACTTCGATCTGGTAGCCGCATTCGGGGCCGACGGCGACGCGGGACGACTCGATGGTGCCGACGGCTCCTGCACCGCGGGCGGACGGGCCGAAGCGGACCAGCGCTGCTGCGTAGTCCTCATTTTCGACCTCTCCCATTTCACCGTTTTCGATTACTGCGAAGTGCGTTGCGGAACCCATGGCGAGCTTTGGCCGCTGCGTGTAGACCGTGCTAGTGAGCGCAGTGACCTCGGCGATGGGTCCGACTACATATTGGCACAGGTCGGTGGCGTGGCTGAACAGGTCGGCCAACACGCCGGTGCCGGCGAGTTTCCGGTCGAAGCGCCAGGACAGGGCACCGTTGGGCTCGGAGGCGTATCCGGAGAAGAACACCGCCCGGACGTTGGTCACCCGCCCGAGGCGTCCGGCGGCGATGAGTTCCCGTGCGTGTTCCACCGCGGGGGCGTGCCGGTAGTTGTAGCCGATCGTGGTCAGTACGCCTGCTTCCACGGCAGCTTCCTGTACGGCGGCTGTTTCCTGGTAGCCGCGTCCGACCGGCTTTTCGATCCAGAAGTGCTTTCCTGCCTGGGCGGCCGCGATGCCGATCTCGGCATGGAGGAAGTTGGGCGCGCAGATGGAGACGACGTCCACGTCGGGGTGGTTGAGAACATCGTGGTAGTTGGCGGTGCCCTCGGCGTACCCGAGGACATCGCGGGCGAATTCGACCCGGCTGGGCTCAGTGTCGGCGGCGATGACGAGCTTTGTCTTGAGGCCGAGCTCGGGGTAGACGTACGGTACGGCCTGGTAGGCGCGCGAGTGGAGCTTGCCCATCCATCCGACGCTGATGAGGCCGACGCCGATGGTGCGAGATTCTAGGGTCACGTTGTTGCCTTTCGTTGAGGTGTTGGTCAGTTGCGGGCGGTGTCGAAGGCGTCACGGAACGCCGCCGCCATGATGGTTGAGTCGGAGCCGATGGCGACGAACCGGAAGCCCTGGCGGACGTACTTGGCGGCTCCCGAACCGTCCACCGCCAGGATCCCCGCCGCCTTGTTGTGCAGTTGAGCCGCGGAGACGACGCGCTGCAGGGCTTCCTGGAAGACGTTGCTGTCCAGCTGCAGCGGGACACCGAGTGCGTAGGAGAGGTCCAGGGGTCCGACGAAGACGACGTCGACTCCCTCCTGGGCGGCGATGTCTTCGACGGAGTCCAGCGCCTCTAGCGTTTCGATCTGGATGATGCCGAGGGTTTCCTGGTCCGGTGTGGTGAGCGTCCGGCGGTCCATGCCCCAGCGGCAGGCCCGGTTGTAGGTGGCCACGCCGCGGTCCCCGCGGGGCGGATACAGCATATGCCGCACCGATTCCGCGGCCTGGCCGACGGTGGCCAGCCGTGGAACCATAATCCCGGCCGCGCCCTGGTCAAGGACACGCCCGATCCGGATGCGGTCGCCGGATTCAACCCGCACGATGGTGGGGACGCCGTAGCTTCCGGCCGCAACAACGCCGTCCCTGACCGCGTCTTCGCCGCCGGAGCCGTGTTCAAGGTCGATCAGCACCCAGTCCGCACCGGCAGCTGCGCACACTTCGGCGGCGGTGGCCGATGACATTCCCACGAAGGTTCCGACGGTAACTTCACCCTCGGCGAGGCGCCGGCGCAGGTGCCCTGCGTTCAGTGGTCCGTTGCTCATCCGAACCACCGCTGGCGGCCGCGTGCCTGCTCGTAGTCGGCACGGAGGGTGTTGACCCATTCCTGGTCGGATACCTCTGCCGGGGCTACGTCCCACCAGACGTCGCCGCCGGGCAGGTCGACGTGGGGAACTGTTGGCACCACAATGACCACCGGTCCCTGGGTGTCGCGGGTGGAGCTCAGCGCCTCGCGCACCTCCGCTGCGGTGGTGGCGCGGATGGCCAGGGCGCCCAGGCCCTCGGCGATCTGGCGGAGGTCGACTTTGAGGTAGTCCCCGTCGAGCCGGGCCTTCGGGGCGTCCTCTGCGGCTACGCTGCCACCGGTGGTGCGGTAGCGGAATTCGTTGCCGAATTCCTTTCCGGTGCGGTTCATCTGCAGCCGGTGGATGACCTGGTATCCATGGTTTTCGGAGACGATGACCGTGACGTTCAGGCCTTCCTGGGCTGCGGTGAGGATTTCGGTGGGCGCCATCAGGAAGGTGCCGTCGCCGATGAAGGTCACCACGCGGTTCTCGTTGTTGCCCTCGGCAAGCCGGACGCCCATGCCGGCGGCGATTTCGTAGCCCATGCAGGAGAACCCGAATTCCAGGTGGCAGTTGCGGTTGCCCGTGGCGTCCCATACCTTCTGCAGGTCACCCGGAGGCCCTCCCGCGGCGGCGATGACTGTGTCGCCGGAGCGTGCATGCTCCTGCATGATTCCGATCAGCTGCGGCTGGGTCAGGACCGCGCCGGTAACCGGCGCGTCCGGGTGGTCCTCCGGACGGAAGGGGGTGTCGGCGTCGAGCCATGTGGACCGGATGGGTGCCCACTTGGCCTTTTCGGTGTGAACCGTTTCCTGCCAGGCTTCCGTGGTGCTGTGGCCCTCCAGTGCCTGGGTCAGCGATTCCAGGCCGAGCCTGGCGTCGGCGAGGATGCCGGTGGCGCCTTGCTTGCGGGTATCGGCGTCCACAATGTTCAAGGATGCGAAGCGGACGTCCGCGTTCTCGAAGATCGACTGCGAACCGGTGGCGAAGTCCGTGAGCCGGGTCCCGACGCTCAGGACCAGGTCGGCCTGCTTGACGAGGGTGTTGGAGGCGAAGTTGCCCTCCAGGCCCACGCCGCCCACCTGCCACCATTCGTCCTTGGTCACGGCGCCCTTGCCTCCGAAAGTCTCCACGACCGGAATTCCGATGTGTCCTGCCAGCGCCTCCAGTGCAGCGTGTGCGTCCGAGTAATGGATGCCGCCGCCGGCGATGATCACCGGACGCTCAGCCACCCGGATGAGTTCGGCCACTTCCGCGATTTCCGCCGGGTCGGGCAGCGGACGCCGGATCTTCCAGTCCCGGGGCGCAAAGAATTCAGCGGGGAAATCGTAGGCGTGGGACTGCACGTCCTGGGGCAGGGAAAGGACGACGGCGCCCGTGTCGGTGGGGCTGGTCAGGACGCGCATCGCTTGGGGTAGCGCGGTCAGGAGCTGCTCCGGACGGGTGATGCGGTCAAAGAAACGGGAGACCGGGCGGAAGGCGTCGTTGACGGTGGCGTCCGCTTCGGTGGGGTGCTCGAGCTGCTGCAGGACCGGACCCTGGTGGCGGGTGGCGTAAGTATCACCCGGCAGCAGCAGGAGTGGAAGCCTGTTGACGGTTGCCAGTCCGGCCGCGGTGACCAGGTTCAGGGCACCGGGCCCGATCGAAGCTGTCACGGCCAGAACGGCTTGCCGCCGGCTCGCCTTCGCGTACGCCGTCGAAATGTGTGCCATGTACTGTTCGTGGCGGCCCTGGATGAACGGCATGTCATCGGCGAATTCGTCAAAGGCCTGGCCCAGGCCGGCCACGTTGCCGTGCCCGAAGATTCCCAAGGCTGCGGGCACGAGGCGGCGGCGGACACCATCGGTAATGGAGTGTTGGACGGACAGGTATTTGACGACCGCCTGGGCGGTGGTCAGTCGGATGGTCTGCGAGTTAGTGGTCATTGCCTTATCCAGAAGTCGGTGGGGTTACCAGGGGCGTCCGTGGAGAATGACCGTTTTCTCTTCGGTCATTTCCTGCACGGCGGAGCGGACGCCTTCCTTGCCGATGCCGCTGCCCTTGAGTCCTCCGTAGGGCATGAGGTCGGCACGCCACAGGGGCGTCCAGTTGATGTGAATGTTTCCAGCATCGATCTGCCGCATGGCCCGGACAGTTCCGGCGATATCGCTGGTGAAGATCCCGGCGCCGAGACCGTAGTCGTTGTCATTGGCCAAGGCGATGGCGGATTCGATGTCCTGTGCGGAGGTAACGGCGACCGCCGGGCCGAAGAGTTCGTTCCGGCTCAGGTTCGACCCCGGGTCGACTCCGGCAACGACGGCGGGAGTCACCACCGCGCCGTCACGGTCACCGCCGGTGAGGACCCGGGCACCTGAATGGCGGGCCTCCGCAATCGATGCGTGCACGCGCGAGGCTTCCTCCTCGGAGATCAGCGATCCGAGCCGAGTGTCGTCTTCTTTAGGATTGCCGACGGTGATCGCCTCGACCTTCGGGACCAGAGCATCCAGGAAGTCAGCTTCGACGCGGCGGTCGACGATGACGCGCTGCACGGAGATGCAGACCTGGCCGGCGTTGATGAAACCGCCTGCCGCCACGGCAGTGGCGGCAAGTTCAATGTCCGCGTCCGGGAGGATGATGACGGGGCATGAGGCTCCCAGTTCCAAGGACAGCTTCTTCACGCCGGCGATCGAGCTGATGCGGGTTCCTGTGGCGGTGGAACCGGTGAAGGAGACTTTCCGTACCCGTGGATCCGTGACCAGGACGTCGCCGAGGGTGCTGCCGGGACCGGTGAGGACGGACAGCGCTTCGGGCGGGAGACCGGCGTCGACGAAACACTGGGCAAGCTTCAAGGCCGTGAGAGGCGTTGCGCGGGCCGGCTTGAGCACCACGGCATTGCCGGCAGCCAGCGCCGGGGCGATCTTGTGCAGCACCAGCAGGGCAGGGTAGTTGAACGGCGTGATGGCGACGACGATGCCCACGGGCTGCCGGAGCGTAAAGCCGATCTTCTCCAGCCCGGTGCCGGCGTTGGCATCCAGGGGAAGGGTGGAGCCGTACAGCTGGCTCCCTTCGTAGGCAGCAAGCCGGATGATGTTCCCGGACCTGCCGGCTTCACCGCGTGCCTCCGTGATGGGCTTCCCGGTTTCAGCGCTGATGGTCTGGGCGATGTCCTCGGCGCGTTCGTCGGCCAGGGCAGCTGCCCGGAGAAGGATGTCCACCCTCTCGTGTGCGGGAGTGGACCGCTGCAAATGCGCACCGATCTCTGCTTGGTCCAGGGCGGCCTGAGCGTCGTTGATTGTAGCCACGGGGACCGTATCGATGACCCGGCCGTCAAAAGGTGAGCGGACTTCCTCGGTCCTGCCGTCGGCAGCACCGCGCCATGTTCCGGCAATTAGCATGTGCATGGTTGCTCCATCTGGTTGTGAACGTTTGCGCTCAGTGGCGCCTGGAGGTGCTTTCGTACGCCGCGTCAGCAACGTCGGCTACTTCGGCCTGGACTTCCTTCACAACGTCGCTGTGGCCGCCGAGTTGTTCGAGTTCGTGGGCGAGTTCGGCCAGTTCCGCGCCGCCGGCCATCTGGGCGGTGAG
>NZ_JARCCY010000006.1:0-220534 GCF_039907775.1 Arthrobacter sp. CC3 | reverse complement strand
GAGCGTCCGGCCTCCGCGGAGGCCGGACGCTCCTGACTGCGAAGGGGTCAGTTCCGCGCTCCCCGTCCGCCCAGTGCGCGGGTCACGTCGCCCGACTTCTTGAGGGTGGCGCGCAGCTCCTTGGGCAGGGAGAAGAGCAGGTCTTCCTCTGCCGTAACCACTTCTTCCACGGCACCGTAGCCGTAGTCCGCCAGGAGTCGGAGCACATCCTTGACCAGCACTTCCGGAACGGACGCGCCCGAGGTGACGCCCACCGTGGCGACGCCTTCGAACCAGGCCTCGTCCACTTCGTTGGCGAAATCGACGCGGTAGGACGCCTTGGCACCGTATTCCAGTGCAACCTCAACGAGGCGGACGGAGTTGGAGGAGTTGGCGGAGCCCACCACAATGACCAGATCAGCCTGCGGGGAGATCTTCTTGATGGCCACCTGCCTGTTGGTGGTGGCGTAGCAGATGTCGTCGCTGGGCGGATCCTGCAGAGTCGGGAAGCGTTCCTTGAGGAGCCGGACGGTTTCCATCGTTTCGTCCACGCTCAGGGTGGTCTGTGACAGCCAGATGACCTTTTCCGGATCCCGCACGGTAACTTTGTCCACTTCGTGCGGTCCGTTGATGATCTGGATGTGGTCGGGGGCCTCGCCGGCGGTTCCTTCCACTTCCTCGTGACCGTCGTGGCCGATGAGGAGGATGTCAAAGTCGTCCTTGGCGAAACGGACCGCCTCGCGGTGGACCTTGGTCACGAGCGGGCAGGTGGCGTCAATGGTGCGAAGGCCGCGGTCCTCGGCGGACTGTACGACGGCCGGCGAAACTCCGTGGGCAGAAAAAATTACCAGGGCGCCTTCGGGGACCTCATCGGTCTCGTCGACGAAGATGGCGCCCTTCTCCTCAAGCGAGCTCACAACGTGGACGTTGTGGACGATCTGCTTCCGCACATAAACGGGCGGACCATAGTGTTCCAGTGCCTTCTCCACGGCGATGACTGCCCGGTCAACACCGGCGCAGTAGCCGCGGGGAGCCGCGAGCAGCACTTTTTTGGGACCTGAGACCGGGGCCGCAGCCAGCACGTCCTCAGGCGAACGGCGCCTGCGTGGAATTGACGGCATGGGGATGGAGACTGCTGAGGTGGTCATTGTTCAATGCTACCGGGAATGCTGGTCGCGTCCGGCTCCGGCAGCGGCACCGGCAACGACGCGGAAAAGGACACCGGCCACAATGAGGACGGCACCGGCGATGAGAGCCGCCAGGATCCACTGTCCGAACCGCTCGGAGGATGCGGCCACGAATTCGCTCTTGAAGATGTCCGCCACCTCATTCCCGCTGGCCGTCCCGCCTACCGCCAGGCCGGCCGCATCAGATCCGAGCTTCCACGCCGCGGCGAGCACCAATGCCCCTGCACCGGTACCTACCAGCACAATCCAGCGCCGGCGGGCGGCGATGAGGGCCAGCAGGAGGGCGATGGCCGAGCCGGCAGCCAACGCGTACCCCAGGGGGGCATAGGCCGCAACCTGGTCAACGAGTTGCCGGTGGCTCGGCTGTCCGATGTCGATGGGCGTCTGGCCGGGCGCTTCAATCGGGATGTTGGTGGCCTCCGAAATCTGCTTGGTCAGCAGTCCAACCAGGGGCGCCACATCCAGGGTGAGGGACGTGGACGGGTCAGCTGCCGCCGTTCCGTCCCCGGCGGCCGGGAAGTTAAGCCGGTGACTCCTCCGCAGCGTTTCTTCCCAGGCCGCAGGGTAGCCGGGCAGCGTCGTCAGGGATTTGGCGGCGGAGTCCAGGATCGGCTGCACCAGTTGGGCGAATGGTTCAGGAATCTGTCCGGTCGGGTCGATGCTCCCGACAGCCGCTGAGGCCAGCCGCTGCTGGAAGACGGTGTCCTTGCCCAGCGGGGCGGCGACGGAGACAAAGCCATCCTCCTGCACAATGTTCCGGTCCACCCAGATGGCAGGAACGGAGACGGCGGCCAGCAGCAGTCCAAGGATGACGGCGGCAGCGGAGACAAAAGTGCGCAAGGGATTCCTCGGTTGTGGTTGGGCGGTACTGCCATCCTAGGGGCGCCGGCCGGGAAGCAAAAATGTCGGCGGACAGTGGTAGAGCTATGGATAGAGTTGATTCGGTTTGATGCCATTCCGTTTTGATGCACCGCCATCTGCAAAGGATTCCCATGCCCAAGGCTCCCTCCCCGTCACGGCCCGCCCATGCCTGACAACTTGCCCGCGGCCACCACGGTTCCTGCCACGGCTGCCGAAACGAGTCCGGACAATCCCTGGCCGCTGCAGCTGTTGTCCCAGAAGCTCAAGGCCCATATCGACCGGACGCCCTCGGCATGGGTCGAGGGCCAGGTCATTGAGCTGAACCGCCGTGGCGGCAGTGCCTTCATGACGCTCCGGGATGTCGACGCCGAAATCTCCCTGCCCGCTTCCATCTGGTCGACCGTGCTGGATCGCCAGGAGGTTCCCCTGGAACGCGGATCCAGGGTGGTGGCGCTTCTGAAGGCCGAGTTCTGGCTCAAGACCGGACGCCTCAACATGTCCGTGAAGGACATCCGGCCGGTGGGGCTCGGCGACTTGCTGGCGCGGATCGAGCGGCTCCGCCACGCGCTCTCCCTGGAAGGACTTTTCGCGGATTCCCGGAAGAAGCGCCTGCCCATCCTCCCCCACCGGATCGGGCTGATCACCGGACGCGATTCCGACGCCAAGAAGGATGTGCTGCGCAACGCCGCACTCCGTTGGCCCGCCGTCGAATTCGCGGTCCGCGAAGTTGCCGTCCAGGGAAACACTGCCGTTTCGCAGATCATGGCCGCGCTGCGGGAACTCGATGCTGACCCGCACGTCGACGTCATTGTCATCGCCCGTGGCGGCGGCGCACTCGAGGACCTCCTCCCCTTCAGTAACGAGGACCTGATCAGGGCTGTGTCCAATGCGTCCACGCCGGTGGTCAGCGCGATCGGCCACGAGGCAGACCGCCCCATCCTCGACGACGTCGCCGATCTGCGGGCCTCGACGCCCACGGACGCCGCGAAGAGAATCGTTCCTGACGTTGTGGAAGAACTCGCCAGGGTCCGGCAGGCCCGGGACCAGCTCCGGCGCGGGGTTAACCGGCTCGTGGAACGGGAATCCGACCGGCTGGCTTCCCTGCATTCACGGCCGGTGCTGGCCGCACCGGAGACGATGGTCAGCGCACGCGCCGAGGATGTGGCGCGGCTCAGCAGCCGCTCCCGCGCGGCAATCAGCACGGCGGTACTGAGGGCAGCCGACCAGATCGTGCATCTCCGCAACCAGGTCCGCTCCCTCTCGCCGCAACAGACGCTGGACCGTGGCTACGCCGTGGTACAGGTTGCCGGCACAGACCAGCCTACGGACGCGACGCCGGCAGTAGTCCGGCATCCGTCACAGGCCCCGGAGGGCGCGGACCTTTTCGTACGGGTGGCCGGCGGCAGCTTTTCCGCCCGGTCCACGGGCGGCCACCAGATATCCGACGGCTGACCCGGTCGCCTACCGGCCCCGTTCATCCACTGACAACCAGCAGGGAGCACCACCATGGCAGCAGAACAGAAACCGAACGCCGACATCGAAGCGCTCAGCTACGAGGAAGCCCGCGAGCAGCTCGTGGCCGTCGTGGGCAAGCTGGAAGCCGGCGGCGCCAGCCTGGAGGACTCACTCGCACTGTGGGAGCGGGGCGAGGCCCTGGCCAAGCGCTGTGAGGAGTGGCTGGAAGGGGCCCGCAAGCGGCTGGCCGCCGCCCGGAACCAGGCCGGGCCCGAGTCGTAGGGGGCCCGTCAGGACCTTTCCACCAGGCTGCGTTCCAGAGCCACGTCGAACTCAGCCGCGGGCCACTTAAGGTTGAGGTCCTCCATCGCTTGGAGCAGCAGCTGCTGGACGGCAATGCGGGCGTACCACTTCTTGTTCGCCGGCACCACGTGCCACGGGGCAACCTCGGTGTGGGTCTTGTCGAATGCCGCCTGGTAGGCGGCCATGTAGTCGTCCCAGAAAGCGCGCTCCTTGAGGTCGCTGCTGCTGTATTTCCAGTGTTTTGAGGGATCATCCAGCCGTGCGAGCAGGCGGGCTTTCTGTTCGTCGCGGCTGATGTTCAGCATCACCTTGACGATTCGAGTGCCGGAGGCGGCCAGCCGGGCTTCAAACTCGTTGATCGCCGTATAGCGGCGCTCCAGTTCCTCCGGCGGGGCCCAGCCGTGGACGCGGTGGATGAGCACGTCCTCGTAGTGCGAGCGGTCGAAGACGCCCACCATGCCGGCTGCCGGGACTTCCTTCTCGATCCGCCAGAGGAAGTCGTAGGATTTTTCCTCGTCCGTGGGCGCCTTGAACGCTTTGAGCTGCACACCTTGAGGGTCCATGGCACCCACCACATGGGCCACGATGCCGCCCTTGCCCGCGGTGTCCATGGCCTGGAGGATCAGCAGGACACGCTTGGTCCCGCCGAATTTGGCTTCGGCGAACAGCTGCTCCTGGAGGGCCGCAAGTTTTCCGTCGAGTTCCTCGAGGAGTGCCCGGCCGTCGGATTTGCCACCCGGGTATCCCGGCGTGGAATCAGGGTCCACATCCGCCAGCCTGAACCCGTCACCGGCCGCCAGGGTCCCGGACGGGTGTTCGTCGAACGTTTCGATGTTTGCCATGAGAAGCCTTCCGCCGATGTGCCGCGAGTCCGGAGGGCCGCATCCTTGCGCCCGTCCGGCTGCAGCCGCCCGCTCTTCACGGGCAGCTGCTGCCATCAGGCTAGTTCCCCTGGTACCTGCTCAGGAAGTCCCCCATGCGCCCGACAGCCTCTTCGATGTCCTTCACGTTCGGAAGCGTGACCATCCGGAAGTGGTCCGGCCGTACCCAGTTGAAGGCACGTCCGTGGGAAACGAGGATCTTCTGCTCTCGGAGCAGGTCCAGGACGAACTTTTCGTCGTCGCGGATGTGGAAGACCTCCGGATCCAGTTTCGGGAACAGGTACAGCGCGCCCCTGGCCTGCTGGGTGCTGACGCCGGGGATGGCGTTGAGCATGTCATAAGCTTTGTTCCGCTGTTCCAGCAGCCGTCCGCCGGGCAGGATCAGATCGTTGATGCTCTGGTATCCGCCCAGTGCAGTCTGGATGGCATGCTGGGCAGGCACGTTGGCACACAACCGCATGTTGGCGAGCAGACTGATGCCTTCAAGGTAGTCGGCGGCATCCTTCTTGGGCCCGGAAATCGCCATCCAGCCGGCCCGGTACCCGCAGACACGGTATGCCTTGGACAGGCCGCTGAAGGTCAGGCACAGAACGTCGTCGCCGGTAAGGCCTGCCAGGTTTACGTGAACGGCGTCCTCGTACAGGATCTTCTCGTAGATCTCATCCGCGAAAAGCACCAGCCCGTGCTTTTCAGCCAGGGCCACGATCTTCTTGAGGGTTTCCTCGGGGTACACCGCGCCGGTGGGGTTGTTCGGGTTGATCACCACGATTCCCTTGGTCCGGGGGGTGATCTTGGATTCGAGGTCCTCCAGGTCCGGCTGCCAGCCGGACTCCTCGTCGCAGAGGTAGTGCACCGGCCGTCCGCTGGCCAGGGCCACGGAGGCGGTCCACAGCGGGTAGTCCGGTGTGGGGATCAGAACCTCGTCGCCGTCGTCGAGGAGGGCCATGAGCGACATGGTGATGAGCTCGCTGACACCGTTGCCGAGGTAGATGTCGTCCACGTGGATGTTCTGGATGCCGCGGGTCTGGTAGTACTGCGACACTGCGGTCCGGGCGGAAAATATGCCGCGGGAGTCGCTGTAGCCCTGGGCGTGCGGCAGGTGGCGGATCATGTCCACCAGGATGGCGTCCGGCGCTTCAAACCCAAACGGGGCCGGGTTTCCGATGTTCAGTTTAAGGATGCGGTGACCCTCTGCCTCCATCTGCTGGGCGGCCTGAAGAATCGGTCCACGGATGTCGTAGAGGACATTATGAAGCTTGGTGGACTGCTTGAATTCTGCCATCCATCAAATATGCCATAGGGAGGATGTACTTCAGCTGAGACTTGACTCACACAAGGAACAACGACGGCGGCTGCCGGACCTTGTGAGGTCCGGCAGCCGCCGTCGGGCCGGGCTGTTCAGCCTGCGTTACTTCACTGCTGTTACCCGGCCGGTGTTACTTGACCAGGCCCTTGTCCTTGAGCCAGGCCGCTGCTGCGTCCTTCGGGTTCTGCTTCTGGGTGCCGCTGACCGCACGGTTGAGGTTGATCAGGTCTTCCGTGGTGAGGATCTTGGACACCGAGTTGAGCGCTTCCTTGGCCTTGTCCGTCATCTTGGCCTTGTTGTACAGCGGCAGTACCTGCTGGGCGATGAAGTTATTCTTCGGGTCGTCCAGGACCACCAGGTCATTGTCGGCAATGGCCGGCGTGGTGGTGTAGATGTCCGCGACCTGGACCTGGTCCTCCAGGAGTGCCTTGACGGTGATGGGGCCGCCGCCGTCGCTGAACGGTTCCAGCTTCTTGGGTTCGCAGCTGTAGTTCTTCTTCAGCCCGGGCAGGCCGTAGGCGCGCTCGGCAAAGGTGGCCGGAGCTCCCACGACCAGTTCGCTGCAGACCTTGGCGAGGTCCTCTATGGACTTGAGCTGGTACTTTTCCGCCGTCGCCTTGGTCACCACCATGGCGTCCTTGTCCTCAGCCTTGGACGGCTCCAGGACCGCAAGTCCCTCCGGCAGCTTGCCCGGAAGCGCCTTGAAGATGTCTTCCGCCGAGACCTCGGTGGCGCCCTTGTTCACATGCAGCAGGAGGTTGCCGCTGTAATCGGGAATGATGTCCACGGAGCCGTCCTGGACCGCTTTGAAGTACACCTCCCGCGAGCCGATGTTGGGCTTGGTGCTTGCGGTGACGCCGGCTGCGTTCAACGCGCCGGCATACACCTCCGCGATGATCTGGCTCTCCGGGAAGTCCGCGGATCCGATCACCAGTGCGGAACCAGAGCCCGAACCGCCCGTCGCGGGCGCGCTTCCCAGCGGATCGGATCCGCCGCCGCATGCGGACAGCGCCAGGGCAAGTCCGACGCCGGCGGCCAGGCCGCCGAACGCGCGGCGGCCCAGAATACTAGGGTGGGTTTCCTTCATGATCTACCTCCTTGAACAACAGGCTCCGCGGACACGGGGTCTGTGAGATCAGCCGGTGCCTGCTGGCTCCGGCGTGGCGTGTCAGAGGATCCCCGGGACAGGAAGAGCCTCTGGAAAACAGCGAGCAGCAGATCGACGGCAATGGCCAGTGCTGCTATCAGCAGCGAGCCGCCGAGCATCTGCGGAAAATCGGAGAGCACCAGGCCGTCGAAGAGGTACCGGCCCAGGCCGCCGAGGTTGATGTACGCCACCACTGAAACGGTGGCGATGACCTGGAGCACGCCGGTCCTGAAGCCGCCGAACATCACGGCCAGGGCATTGGGAAATTCGGCGCGGAACAGCACCTGCAGTTCGGTCATGCCCATGGCGCGGGCCGCATCCACGACGTTCCGGTCCACGCTGGCAATCCCGGCATACGTGCCTGCGAGCAGCGGAGGCACGGTCAGAATCACGAGGGCCCAGATGGGAGGCATCAGTCCGATGCCGGCAAGGAGGACGAAGAGTGTCAGCAGGCCGAGCGTGGGCAGTGCCCGGAGAGCCCCGGCCAGCGCGACAACCGCCACCCGGCCGCGGCCGGTATGGCCGACATAGAGGCCGATGGGGACGGCTATCGCCGTGGCGATGAGCATCACGAGACCCGTGTACTGGAGGTGCTCGGCCAGCCGGACGGGAATGCCGGTGCTTCCGGACCAGTGCAGGGGATCGCCCAGCCACGCAAAAGTGTCGGTGAAGACGTTGCTCATGCGGAGGCACCCCCGGTCCGGACATCCGACAGCCGCTCGGCCGCCGACGGGAGGCCTGCTTTGTCCGTTTTGGCCACGGCCCTGGTCCACGGCGTCAGGAGTCGCTCCAGGAGCACCAGAAAGGCATCCATCACCAGTGCCAGCACCAGGATGGCAATGATCCCGACCAGCACCTCGGTAATAAAGCCCCGTTGGAGGCCGGACGTGAACAGCATCCCGAGGTTTCCAATGCCCAGGAGGGCGGCCACGCTTACCAGCGAGATGTTGCTGACGGACACAACCCTCAGGCCGGCGAAAAGCACCGGAAGGGACAACGGCAGGTCAATTTGCAGGAAACGCGCGGCGGGCTTGAACCCCATCGCAACGGCCGCCTGGCGGAGGTCTTCATCCACGGAGTCGAAGGCGTCGAGTGCGGCCCGCACCAGCAGTGCCACCGCGTAGATGGTCAGGGCGACGATCACGTTCAGCGGGTCCAGGACCCTGGTCCCCAGGATTGAGGGCAGGATGATGAACAAGGCAAGGGACGGGACCGTGTAGAGCAGGGACGTCGCCGTCACCACCACGGAACGCAGGGTCCGGTTTTGCCGGGCAAACTGTGCCAGCGGGATGGAGAGCAGCAAACCGAACACCATGGGCAGGATGGCCAGCACCAGGTGCTGACCTGCCAGTTCGAACACCCTCCCGCTGTTGGCCAGGAACCATTCCATCAGAGGGCACCCTGCCGGACCAGCCGTGCCGATTCGATGACAGCAAGCACTTCGTCCGCGCGGAGGACACCGGCAAGCCTGCCGTCCGCGTCGACGGCGACGCCCAAGCCCGACGGCGACGACAGCGCCGCGTCAAGAGCCCGCCGGAGCGTCTCCCCTTTCCGGAACAGCGAGCCGCCGGGGATGAGCACGGAACCGGACCCGGGACTCGTCCAGCCCATCGGCCGGGAATCCGCATCAACCACGAGCGCCCAATCACTGCCTTCGAGTGCGGCCGTTCCGGACTCCAGGGCGCTGTGACTGACCATTGGAACCTCATGGAGGATAACGGCGTCGGACGGGCTGAACGCCAGGTGGCGGAACCCCCGGTCCTTACCCACGAAGGAGGCCACGAAGTCGTTGGCAGGGGCGCGGAGGATCTCCTCCGGCGTCGCGTACTGCGCCAGTTTGCCGCCGGTGGCGAAAACAGCGACCTTGTCTCCAAGCACGGTGGCTTCGTCAATGTCGTGCGTGACGAAAACGATGGTCTTGGCCAGGTCCCGCTGCAGCCGGAGGAGCTCCTGCTGGAGTTCGTCGCGCACCACGGGATCCACGGCGCTGAACGGTTCGTCCATCAACAGCACGGGCGGGTCTGCCGCGAGGGCCCGGGCCACGCCGACCCGCTGCTGCTGGCCGCCGGACAGCTGCGACGGGTACCGCTTTCCCAGCACCGAAGCCAGCCCGACGACGTCGAGCAGTTCCTCGGCGCGCTTGCGCGACTCAGATTTGGAGACCCCGTTGAGCCGCGGGACCGTGGCGATGTTGTCCAGCACTGAGCGGTGCGGCATCAGGCCGGAGGACTGCATCACATACCCCATGGACCGCCTCAGCTGCGCGGCAGGCACTGACGTGACATCCTTCCCGTCCACCGTGATGGTGCCCGACGTGGGCTCCACCATGCGGTTGATCATCCGCAGGGAAGTGGTCTTCCCGCAGCCCGACGGACCCACAAAAACCGTGATGGAGCCCTTGTCGATGGACATGGTGAGGTTGTCCACGGCCGGCTGCCCGCTCTGGTACTGCTTGGTGACGCTCTGGAATTCGATCATGGCTTCAGCCATTTCCGGGCTTACCTAACTGTTGGCGGCAACATCGGACGGTCAGGCCAAAGATCATAAGGTTACTGATATTCGGCAGTAAAGCAGTTAATAGACAGCGTAACCAGCGGCCCCGGCAAAGTCAGCGGTGCCGCGGCTACCGTAAGCATTCGGTAACCTACGCCGTTTGGATGGGCGGCGACGGCACCGGACTGTGATTCCGCGCTCAATCCCCGCCGCCGCCCCTCCCCCGCCGGTCAACCGCCGTGCGTCAACGGCGCTTCCGTTTCCCCTTTCCGTCCCCGCCGGTGCGTTCGCGGGCCATTTCCTGTCCGTACCGCTCGGCTGCCCGCTGGCTCTTGCCCGCCACCACCACCTTCTGGTGCCACTCCCGCTGGTAGGCCCGCCGGGCTGCCGCGTCGTGCCGGCGGTTGAGTGCCGCCAACTCGCGCTGGAGCTTGAGGTAGCTTTCCCACCGGCGCATCTCGAGGGCTCCGTCGGCGAGCGCGGCCTGGACAGCGCAGCCCGGTTCCCGGTCATGGGCGCAGTCGGCGAAGCGGCAGCGGCCGAACAGCCCTTCAAGGTCGCCGAACATCTCGTCCATTCCGTCGTCCGCGTCAAAGAGCCCAAAGCCGCGCACGCCCGGGGTGTCCATGAGCACCGCTCCTCCCGGCAGCGGGACGAGCTCGCGCGCCGTGGTGGTGTGCCTGCCTTTGCCGTCGCCGGACCGTACCGGCCCGACGTCCTGGACATGGTGCCCGGCAAGGGCATTGATCAGCGTGGACTTTCCGGCGCCCGAGGGTCCCAGCAGGACGAGCGTTCCGCCCGCCGGCACATGTCCGAGCACTTCGTCGAGGCCGTCGCCCTGTTCCGCCGAGGTGGTGACCACGGCAACGCCTGCTGCCTGCAGGATTACTTTTCCGACGACGTCGTCCGCGATGTCGGCAAGATCCGCTTTGGTGATGATCACCAGCGGAGTGGCCCCCGAATCCCACGCGGCCACGAGCGTCCGCTCCAAGCGGTTGTGGGTAAGGGGCCGGTCCACGGGGACCACCACTCCCACGACGTCCACGTTGGCACCGAGGACCTGGGCTTCCGAAGACGCCTCGAAGGCGCGTTTGCGGCTGAGCGCCGACTCGCGGGGCAGCACACCGATGACGGCGGGCTCCCCTGCTGCGTTGGCACCGAGCCATACCCAGTCACCGGTGGCCGGCACCTCGCCGCGGGCCGGGTAGGGCAGATGCCACAGCTCCGCCGCGGCGGCGATGAGCACCCTGTTCCGGTCCACGCGGACCACCCGCCCCGGTTCCTCCCCGCCGGGCATGGGATGGGCGTCAAAAAGTGCTGCCGTCCGGGCTGTGAAACCGTAATCCACGGGACCGGCCAGCGGTGGAGCTGAGTTGGTGGTTGTTGAATTTGCTGTTGTTTTCACTGGAAACCTCTGCTGAGGCCCCGTAGGCACGGACACGGGTGCGTGATTCAGGCGCTGCTTGATTAAGGCAGTGCTTGATTCAGGCAGTGCGAATCAGGACGTGCGTTTGGCCGGGGCAGGAATAATGACTTTGCTGGCGCGCCGGGCGCGCAGGAATATTGCAGTCATCGTCTCCACCTCCCCGCTTCTGCCATGCCAACTGTCGAACCAGTTCGACGTCGGTCCGTCCGCTTCGCCGGACGCTCTTGCCGGCGGCGTTTCAAGGGTAAGCCGTCCGGCCACGGATTGGCTAGGGGTTCCGGCTCCGAAGTCCGGCCCTGCCCGTATTCCGCCCTTGAGCCTAGAGTTGATCCTGTGACGAACCTCGAAGTAAGCCCCAAGGAAGAACTGTGCCCGGCAGGACAGCCCGGAGGCTCCGCCGGAACCGGGCCGTGCCTGCAGTTGTGGCCGGCCCGGGAAGTCCCGCTCGGCGGGGTCCGGGCAATGAATGTCCTCCGCACCCTTCCGCAGCGTGGCCTCCCCACGGTGGGCGCGTGGTGCTTCCTGGACAGTTTCGGTCCGGACCGGGTGGCCATGTCCGTGCTGCCGCACCCGCACACCGGCCTGCAGACCGTGACCTGGCCGCTCGCAGGCAACATCCGGCACCGTGACAGCGTGGGCAGCGACGTCATCGTGCGTCCGGGCGAGCTCAACATCATGACCGCGGGCCACGGGGTCTCCCACTCCGAGTTCGCTGTGCTGCCGGACCGGGCGTCCCGCACCGGGGCGAACGACCTAGGGACGGACGACTCTGGGACGGCCGACACTGGGACGGCCGACGCCGGCACGGAAGTGCCGCTGCAGCGGGGCCTTCAGTTGTGGGTGGCCCTTCCGGACGGCGAGCGCCACCGTGCCCCGGCCTTCGAGCAGCACCGCGACCTCCCGGAAGTGACCGGAGATGGTTTCAGAGCAACCGTGATGGTGGGAACCTTCGCCGGAGTGGAGGCGCCGGCCACGATGTATTCCCCGATCGTCGGTGCGGACATCTCCTGCGCCGGATCCGTCGTCCTGCCGCTGGACCCGGAGTTCGAGCACGCGGTGCTGGTGCTCGACGGCGGCATCACCCTCGACGGGCAGGATGTGCCGCCGGGTCCGCTGGGCTACCTCGGCACCGGCCGCGGCTTCCTGGAAATCGCGGCGGCCCCCGGCACGCGCTTCATCCTGCTGGGCGGGGAACCGTTCCAGGAGGAGCTGCTGATGTGGTGGAACTTCGTGGGCAGGACCCACGATGAAGTGGCCCAGGCGCGCCAGGACTGGGAGGACCAGGCGGATCTCCCGGACCAGGAGTCCGGGGGTTCCCGGTTCGGGCTGGTCCGGGGACACGGCCCTGCTGCGGGAGCCGAAGCCGGGCGCATTCCTGCTCCCCCGTTACCGGGCGTCCGGCTCCGGCCGCGCACGCGTTCCTGACAGGCATCCTGACAGGAACGGGTTCGCGCAGGGCCCGAGGTCCGAGGGAGGTCCGTGGTCCGAGGGAGGTCCGAAAGGCTACCCCTGTTCGGCCACCAGTTGCAGGACTCCGAACACGGGGTCCTTCTCCAGGACCCGGACATCGGTCACGCCTTCAGCAGCAAGGCTGCGCCTGAAGGACTCCTGCAGCCTTGCCACGTTCATCCCGAGCCCGCTGCCCAGGATCACCGGTCCCTTGATGCCCAGTTTCCGCAGGGCCTGCGCGGCCAGGCCGGCAAGGTCCCTGCCTGCCTGTTCAACAAGCGCCTGGCTGGGCGCGTGCCCGGCGTCCGCAGCCTCGACCACGAGGCGGGCCCGCTGTGCCCAGTAGCGGCGGCCCGTGTCCGGCGAATGGAAAAGGGCAATCAGTTTGTTGGGGTCATCGATGGTGCAGGACTGCAGGAGTGCCGTAGTGAGTTCGTCGGGTTCCAGGCCCTGGTTCATGCGGCGGAGGCTGTGCCGGACCGCTTCCCGGCCCAGCCAGTAGCCGCTGCCTTCGTCCCCGAGCAGGTAGCCCCAGCCGCCGGCCCTGGCTTCCTCGCCGCTGGCGTTCCTGCCCCAGGCGGCGGAACCGGTGCCGGCAATGACGGCGACGCCGGTGCTCGCCCCTCCGGCGGCCAGCAACAGCCGGGAGTCGTGGACCACCGTGATCTTCGCGCCGGGAACATGGGGGGCGATCAGGGCCGCCAGCGCGGCCGCGTCCTCATCCGTGTCGATTCCGCCGGCACCGGCGTAGACCTGGGCAATCACCCCGCCGCCGATCTTGGCGAACAGCTCTGCCAGGTGACGTGCCGCTTCATCGCGGCTGACATTCTGCACGTTTGAGCTGCCCACGGATTCATCGGCCACGGCTTGTCCGTTTTCGAAACGGACGCCGCGCGTCTTGGTTCCGCCAATGTCCAGGCCGATCACGGCGCCTGGCCCTGGTTGGCCGGGCGCTGCCTGAACGGGGGCCGCGTGGAGCCCGCCGGTGGAAGGAACAGAATCCGTTGCTGGCAAGTTGTCAGAATTAGTCACGTGAACAGACTACTGAGTCGCTACAGGGAGCAGGTCATGACGAGCGCCATTTTCGGTACACGAATCATTGCGGCGCCAATGGCCGGGGGCACCTCCACGCCCCGGTTCGTGGAGTCCGTGCATCTGGCGGGCGGTCTGGGCTTCCTCGCCGCGGGCTACAAGACCGCGGCGGCCATGGAATCCGACATGCGCGAGGTCCGGTCTGCCGGGGCGGGTTTCGGCATGAACCTCTTCGTTCCCGACCGGTCCCAGCTCGATCCGCCCGCCGACGTCCGCCGGCAGCTTGAGGACTACCGGCGGAGCGTCGAGCCGGACGCCCGGCGCTACGGAGTCACGCTCCCCGGGCTGCGGCTCGACGACGATGATGCATGGCAGGACAAGATCGACGCCTTGCTGGCGGATCCGGTGGAGTTTGTCAGCTTCACGTTCGGCCTCCCGGAGCCGGCTGAGGTCCAGGCGCTCAAGCGTGCAGGGTCCACCCTGATTGCCACCGTCACCAGCGTGGCCGAAGCGCTGCTTGCCGTGGAGCGGGGAGCGGACATCCTGGCGGTCCAGCACGGAAGCGCGGGTGGCCACAGCGGGGCCTTCCTGGCCCGGGCAGGAACGACGGACTCCCCCGGCCCCGCGACCACGGCTGAGCTGCTCACCGCGGTGCGCAACGCCGTCGGCGTTCCCTTGGTGGCCGCCGGAGGGATCATGGATTCAGCAGGCCTCGACGCGGTGCTTGCCGCAGGCGCAACCGCGGCCCAACTGGGCACGGCCTTTCTCCGCAGCGACGAAAGCGGCGCGCGGCAGCTCCACAAGGACGCCCTCGCAAGCCGCGATTTCAGCGAGACACAAATGACCCGTGCGTTCACCGGCAGGCAGGCACGGGCCCTGGTCAACGCCTTCGTCCGGGACCACGGTGACGCACCGGAGGGGTACCCTGCCATTCACCATCTCACCGCTCCGATCCGCGCGGCGGCGGCAGCTGCAGGCGATCCGGAACGGCTGAACCTTTGGGCGGGAACCGGATGGCGGCAGGCGGCAGCCCGGCCCGTCCCCGAGATTATGGCCGGCCTGCTCGCGGGATCCTCGCGTTCCTGATCGTCCCGACGCCGGACGCCGACATGCTTCCCTGCCGCAGTCAGCTGGGCGTCCCGCGCATCCTGCATCCCGCGCCGGTCAGCCCTCCGAACGCGCCCGGATGAGTCCTGCCAGCAGCTCCGGGCCCTCGGTCAGGACCAGTTCCCGGAACAGCCTGACCTGGTCCGGCTCGGCTTCCTGGCCGCCTCGCCGTTCGCGCCACGCCAACCCGATTTCCCGGAACGCCAGTCCGGACTCCAGTGGAACCTCCACCCAGCCGAGGTTGCCGGTGTGCGGGCTCACCGTCCGGCCCGGGGCCAGCCCGCCGGGCGGCAGGATGCTGACGCCCAGCCCCGCGGACACGAGCCCGCGGACGGTATGCGAGTCCTGGCTTTCAAAGGCAATGCGCGGGCGGAACCCGGCTTCGCGGAACAAGGCGTCCGTCAGCGAGCGCATGCCGTAGCCGTGCCCCATCGCCACAAACGGGTCCTGCCTGATGTCCGCGAGCCGGGCGCTTTTCCGGCCGGCCAGGGGGTGTTCATGGTGCACCACCAGCCGCAGCGGCTCCCGGTACAGCGCGGCTGAGCCGATGCCCCGGCCCGCCGTGGCGACGGGCGCTGTCAAGGCAAGATCAGCGGTCCCGGCCGAGAGTTCGGCCAGGCAGCCGTCACGTGCCCCCTGGCTGAAGTCGAAGGCGGTCTGCGGGTGGCGTTGGTGGAAGGCATTGATCAGCAACGGCAGCGTAGCCTCGCCAAAGGTGTGCTGGAACGCGACCGCGATCCGGCCGCGCACCACCTCGGATTCGTGCCGCACCAGGTCCAGCCCGGTCCGGAACTCGTTGAGTGCTGCGTCGATATAGGGCAGCAGCGCCTTGGCCGCAGGGGTCAGCCGGACTCCCCTGCCGTCGCGGATCAGCAGTTCAGTGCCCACCACTGCGCTGGCGCGGGAGAGCGCCCGGCTCACGGTGGACTGCGGTATCCCGAGCAGTTCCGCTGTTTCTGTGACGTGCTGCGTCCGCCCCAGTTCGGACAGGACCGGGAGCAGCGGCAGCAGTTGCGCCAGCTGTTTGTGCTCAATGTCCATCCGGGCCTCCCGGTAACTGATCCGATTTCAGCATCTATTCTATGTAAATCATGCATTGGAAGCATGTCAGCGGCCGATTTAGGCTGGAGTTATGCACATGCTGCCAACGCAGGACACGTCACAATCCGGGCTGTGGGCGGGCCACCCGAAAGGCTCGGCAGCCTACCGACGGCTGCTGGCTGCCCTGGCGTTCGCCGGGGTGGCAACGTTCGCGCAGCTGTACTCCACCCAGGCCGTGCTGCCGATCATGGCGACGGACCTGCGGATCACGGCGGCTGAAGCGGCGCTCACCATCTCACTGGCCACGGTGGGGCTCGCCATCACGGTCATCCCGTGGTCATTCCTGGCAGATCGGATCGGCCGTGTACGGGCCATGACCCTGGGCATCTCGGCCGCGACCGTCCTTGGACTGCTGGCGCCCCTGGCCGCCACCTTCCCCATCCTCCTGGGCCTCAGATTGCTCGAGGGCATGGCACTTGGCGGGATACCGGCCATCGCGATTGCGTACCTGAACGAGGAGGTCCACAAGGCGCACGCCGCCCTCGCCGCCGGAACCTACGTTGCAGGAACCACGCTGGGCGGGCTGGCGGGACGGCTTGTTGCAGGTCCCGTGGGAGAACTGTGGGGATGGCGGGCGGCCGCATTTGCCGTCTCCGGCCTTGCCGCGGCCGCCGCCGTCCTGTTCCTGATCCTGGTCCCCAAGGCCCGCGGCTTCACCCCCGCACGCGCCAGCGGATTCCGCGGGGCGGCGAGGACGCTGGGGGGCCATCTGCGCAATCCCCGCCTGCTGGCCCTGTACGTGCAGGCGTTCCTGCTCATGGGAGGCTTCGTAGCGGTGTACAACTACCTCGGGTTCCGGTTGTCCGGCGACCCGTTCGGGCTGCCGGCCACCGTGATCAGCCTGATTTTTGTGGCCTACCTTTCCGGGACGGTGACCTCGCGGCTGGCCGGCGGGCTCACGCTGAGGTTCGGCCGCCGGACCATCCTGCTGGCCGGCATCCTGCTGATGGCCGCGGGCCTGGCGCTGACACTGACGCAGGTGCTGGTGCTGATCCTCGCCGGCCTGCTGGTGTTTACCGGCGGGTTCTTTGCGGCCCACAGCATCGGGGCAGGCTGGACCGGGGGGATCGCCACGACGGGCCGTGCACAGGCGTCCTCCTTGTACAACCTTGCCTACTACCTGGGCTCCAGTGCCATCGGGTGGGCCGGCGGCCTGGTTTTCCAGTCGTTCGGCTGGACGGCGCTGGCCCTGACCGTCATCGGGCTGGCATGCACGACGGCGGTGATCACCGCCGTCGTGCATCCCGGGTCCGGCGCCGGGCAGGCGAACCCCGGACAGCTGGGTCCCGGACAGCTGGGTCCCGGGGAAGCGAAGCAGGCCTGCTAGCGCGTTCCCTCGATGGCCTGCACCAGGTCTTCGACGATATCGGCGCCGTCCTCCAACCCCACGGACAACCGGAGCAGGCTGGCATGGGGCTTCGCCTCGGCGGCGACGGGCCGGTGCGTCAGGCCGGCGGGATGCTGGATGAGGGTGTCTATGCCGCCCAGGGACACGGCGTGGGTGATCATCCGGACCGCCGCCGGGATCCGCTCTGCGTGTTCGGGACTGCCCAGTTCAAAAGCCAGCAGCGAACCCGGGCCCGACATCTGCGTCCCCACCAGGCCCATCGGGTCGCACTCCGGGAGCCCCGGGTAATAGACCGCCTTCACCAGTCCGTGTCCGGCCAGGGCCGCGGCAACCTTGTGGGCGGTTGCCTGCTGCGCCCGCACGCGCACCGGAAGCGTGGCCAGGCCGCGGTGCAGCAGGTAGGCCGGCCAGGGAGTCAGGATGCCACCGGTCACGGCACGGACCTGGCGCAGCCTGGTGGTCCACTCCGGCGAAGCCGCCACCACCCCGCCCATGGCATCCCCGTGTCCGCCCAGGAACTTGGTGGCACTGTGAAGCACCAGGGCGGCGCCGTGAGCCAGGGGCTGCTGGAGGACGGGGCTCGCGAAAGTGTTGTCCACCAGCACCGGGACGCCGTCAGCGTCACGGACAAGCTGCGCGATGTCCACGAGCTCGAGGCTGGGGTTGGCGGGTGTCTCCACCATCACCAGTCCCGTATCCGGACGCAGTGCGGCCCGCACCCCGTCCGCCGTCGTGAACGTCACTTCGGTGCCGAGGAGGCCCGAGGCGAGGACGTGGTCGCTTCCGCCGTACAGCGGCCGGACCGCCACCACGTGCTTGTTCCCGGCAGCCACCGTTGCGAGCAGCACGGCCGACAGGGCCGCCATGCCGGTGGCGAAGGCCACTGCTTCCGGGGCGCCCTCAAGGAGGGCCACGCCCTGCTCGAAGCGGGCAACGGTGGGGTTCCACAGGCGCTGGTAGACCGTGCTCTGGCCTTCCTGGTGCATGCCGCCGGTGGCCATGTGTTCGTACGCCTGCCCTCCGTCGTGGACTGAAGGAAGCGGTGCTGTGGTGGACAGGTCGATCGGCACGGCGTGCACGCCTTGTTCGGTCAGGCCGCTCCGGCCTGCATGGACAGCCAGTGAATCGGGTGAAAACACGGGACTCCTTTTGAATTATTCGCCATTGAATCCGGCAAGTATCTGGCAATAATTCGGAGTTTCACAGGCCTAACGAATGGAACTGTCGGAAACCGGAGTTTATGATGAACTCATAACACTTTGAGGAGGCGCTGTGAGTACCGGTGCGAAGAATATTCGGCTCGGAGCCGGAACCGAACCGCTGGACGCCATCGACGAGCGGCTGCTTGCCGCCCTCGTGGAAGACGCCCGGATCTCAAACAAGCAGCTGGCCGAGCTCGTGGGCATTGCCCCGTCCACGGCGCTCATGCGCACGCGCGCCCTGTCCGAACGCGGCATCATCCAGGGATTCGAAGCGAAATTGAGCCTATCCGCCATCGGACGGTCCGTCCAGGCGCTCATCGCTGTAAGGCTCCGGGCCCACGACCGCGAACAAATCGACCGGTTCACGTCACGGGTGCCGCGGCTTCCGGCCGTGCTGTCCACGTTCCACACCTCGGGTTCAGTGGACTACCTGCTGCATATTGCCGTGGCGACCACTGAAGACCTGCGCGACTGGGTCCTGGACAACCTCGCCACCGATCCCGTGGTGGGCCACACCGAGACCACGCTGGTGTTCGAACACATCCAGGGCAACCACGGGCCGCTGCCCGACTAGCCTGCCCCGGGGTCCCGGCGTCAGTGCCAGATATAGAGCCCCGAATGCGCGGCGCCCATGATGTCACTCCGCAGGACATCCAGCTGCTCCCGGCGGAGCGCCGCCTCGCGCTCATGCACGGCCCAGTCGGAGAGGATGACCCGCCGGCGTTCCGCCCAACGGACCAGTGCGGCACCCAACGCGGCTGCAGCCGATTCGACGACGGTGGGCCGGCGGTACGGGCCGCAGGCAGTCGAACCGGCGGCGGATAATGCGCTCATGGCACGTTCCTTTCAGGACTTGCTGATTGTTGATTCCGTGAACTGTGGCCCCTGCTGCCGGCCGATGCGGGAACGCCGAGGATGGGGAAGGCATTGAGATGGATCTGGACCGGTCGGGCGCCTTCCTGCTCGCCTTCGTTCCTGATGTCCTCCAGCAGCCGGTGGCCGTAGGCTTCCAGGGCGGTGGTGTACCTCGCCAGCTGGTCTGCCGTGAGCCTCGCATTTGCTGTGCTGATCAGGGCGGCGTGCAGCCATTCGGCATCAAGGCTTTCGCTGCCGTGTGCCATGAAGTCCGCCAGGACGGCCTGCCTGCTGTGTTCAAACTCGCGGGTGACCAGCCGGGAGGCTTCCTCGGTCGCCGGGGACGTGGCCAGCTCCGGCGATGTGATCTGGATGGCTCCGCGGGGGCGTTCCCACCAGCGCTCCCGCGCCGTGCCCTTGCCTTCGACTTCACGGACGAAGTCGTGCTTCGCCAACTGGCGCAGGTGGTAGCTGGTGGACCCGCTGGACTCGTTGAGCAGTTCGCCCAGGCTGCAGGCCGTCTGTGCCCCGTAGCGGGAGAGCATCTCGAGTATCTGCACCCGCAGCGGATGCGCCAGCGCCTTCAGCGATGCGGTATCGACCCGGCGTACCGGGAACGTCGGCTCCTGCGCGGCCGGCAGATCCTCATCCGTTGCGCCTTCGGCGGTCACGGCTGCAGCTGATGCCACATCGGGTGAACTCTTCATACGTCAAAAATACGCTTGCAAAGAAACCTTTGCAAGGGTTTCTTTGCAACTACTTCTTTGCAAGCATTTCTTTGCAACATCTTGTTTGCCTGCAGGCCGGTGCAGCCCTGTCCAGCCGGGGACTAGCCGTGGCGCCGCAGCCCCGGACGCCCGGCGGGTGGCTCAGGCCGGCTGGCGGAGTGCGGCAGCCAGCGTCACGGCGGCCAGGGCGAACGCCGCGACAGCGCAGAGCACCACAAAGCCCGTCACGGCCGCCTGCAGCCCGTAGGCGGCCGTCGCAAGTCCCAGCCCGATCACCGGGAGAGCGCTGCCGAGGTAGGTGATCACGTAGACCGTGCTGATGATCTGGGCATGGCGTGATGCTTCGACTTTTCCAGCCACGTCGTTGAACACGGTCCGGAAGGCCACGCCCTGGCCAACACCCGCGGCGAGGCTGGCCGCAATGAGCAGCCACGGACTGGTCCAGGCGGCGGCAGCGGCAATCAGCAGCACCGATACCGCCAGTACAGCCAGGCCGGCAGGCACCACAAACCTCCCGCGGACGGCGAGCAGCTGGCTGAGGGCGGAAGCGCCGAGGGTCAATCCGGCGAGCACGCCGATCAGCGGGCGGGAGTCGGCGCCGACGATCTGGGCAAAATAGCCCGGAGCCAGCGACAAGCAAAATCCGAAAACGGTAAAGCTCAGGAACCCCACGGCGGAGGCCAGCCAGAAGGCACCGCGGGCTTCCCGCGAAACGGACGGGCGGCGGGGTGCCAGTACCTTCAGCGGCTGCGGCCCCGAGACGGAGGTGATGGCCGGCCGCGCCTTGAGCAGGTACAGGGGCACCAGCATGGCGATGAGGACCACCGAATGAAGGTAGTAGGGCGTGGAGGTCGGTCCCGGCAGGAGGGACAGGATTCCGCCGATGGCCGGACCGGCCGCCACTCCCCCGGCGGATGCCAGCAGGGTGAAGCGTGAAGCCCAGTCGGGGCGCGTGGGTAGCAGTTCGCGCAGCGCCGCTGAACTTGCGCCGGTGGCGAGGGCAACGGCAACACCCTGGAAGGCGCGCCCGGCGGACAGCATCGCCAGGCTGTCCGCGTTGGCGAAGATCATTCCGCCGAACAGGCCGACCACCACGGCGAGGAGCAGCGCCGCCCGGCGGCCGATGTGATCGGACCAGTGCCCTGCCAGCATGAGAGTGGACACCAGGGCCAGGACGTAGGCGGAAAAGGCCACGGTGATTCCGAAGGATCCGATGCCAAGATTCGCCTGGAGCAACGGGTACAGCGGGGTCGCGAGGTTCGCGCCAACTAGGAGCGTGAAGATCACCACGCCGGCCATGACCAGCCGTGCCGTAGTGGAAGCGTCCCATGCCCAGCCCCCGCCGGTAGCCGGACGCATGCGGAGTTCGCTGAAGACAGTCATCTACGTGCCTTTGCCTGCAGTGCCTGCCCCGGGCCGTTCCTTGTGGGAACACCGCGGGCCGGGCGAAAGAAATTGTTACCTACAGGATGGTCTACTCATGACCTTGGCTATCAATATTCGTGCCAATATTGATCAAAATAGTCAATGATGCCTGGCGGATATAACCCGGAGTGATGATTTGAACAGCCTGGACAACACGGATCTGAGAATCCTGCTCGAACTGATCCGCGACCCCCGGGTGCAGATCGGCGAACTGAGCGAATCCCTGGGCATCGCCCGCAACACGGCGCAGTCGCGGGTCCGCCGGATGCTCCGTTCCCGCCTGCTGCACGACGGCGGACGGGAAATTGACCTTGAGGCGGTGGGGTACGACGTCGTCGCGTTCGTGACGATCGAAGTCAGCCACCGGGAACTTGACGGAGTGGTGGGCGCCTTGCGCCTGATCCCGCAGGTCCTGGAGGTCCACGAGATCTCCGGGCGCGGAGACGTCTGGTGCCGGGTGGTGGCAACGGATACCCACAACCTGCAAACAGCGCTGCGCTCGATCCTCAGGATCAAGGGCGTGATCCGCACGGAGACCGTCCTGGCGCTGCATACGCACATCCCCTACCGGACGGAACCGCTCATCAGCCGGCTCGCGCAGAGCCGGGCTGAGGCGGCACCACGCAAGTGACTGGGATAATGACTCGTGACCATCATTGACAACGCCGTGTACGTGGACGGCCACCGGACCGCAGAGCCGTACAACCTCGAGCAGACCTTTGAGACACTGGCGGACCATGGCGGCATGGCCTGGATCGGGCTGTACCGGCCCACCGAGGCCGAAATGTCTGCAGTGGCAGAGGAGTTCGGCCTTCACCTGCTCGCAGTGGAGGATGCCATTTCGGCCCACCAGCGGCCCAAGCTGGAACGCTATGACGACGTCCTCTTCACTGTGCTCCGCCCCGCGCGGTACCTCGACGAAACGGAAACGGTGGAGTTCGGCGAACTGCACGTCTTCACCGGCAAGAACTTCGTGATCACGGTCCGGCACGCGGAGACAGCCGGCGTGGCCCAGGTACGGCAACGGCTGGAGAGCCGCCCGGAACTCCTGTCCCACGGGCCCGAAGCCGTGCTGTACGCCCTGATGGACCGGGTGGTGGACGACTACGTACCCGTGGTTGCAGGCCTGGAAAACGACATTGACGAGATCGAGGACCAGCTGTTCAGCGGGGACTCCGCGGTCTCCCGGCGCATTTACGAGCTTGCCCGCGAAGTGATCCAGTTCCAGCGGGCCATCCATCCACTGCCGGGAATGATGCAACTGCTCCGGCGCGGGTTCGACAAGTACGAAGTCAACACGGACCTGCAGCACCACCTCCGCGACGTCGAGGACCACGTGGAGCGGCTGATTTCACGCGCCGACACCTTCCGGGACATCCTCCAGAACGCGCTCACCCTGGACGGCACCCTGACCGCCAACCGGCAGAACGAGGCTAGCGCCCAGCAGAACGAGCAGGTCAAGAAGATCTCGTCGTGGGCGGCCATCTTCTTCGCGCCGTCCTTCGTGGCGGGCGTCTACGGCATGAACTTCGACAATATGCCGGAACTTCACTGGACGCTCGGATACCCCCTGGCGATCTCCATGATGGCGGCCACCGCCGCGCTGATGTACGCCATTTTCAAGCGGAAGGGCTGGCTCTAGGAGCCACCGGCATGTCGGATGCATTCGATGCCGGACAGCAGCCCCCTTACCGGCCGGGCAGGCTGCTCATTCCCGGCACAGCCCGCCAGCTGGGCACGTTCGGCCTGTTTGAACCCGCGCCCGGCCAGCGGCGAACCCTTGACGTGGCCGGCAAGCCGCTGGCCGTGAAAAGCGCCGAAGGCGACCTCTTGTGGGTCGGCTTCGGCGAACTCACCGGCGGACCGGCGTCCGCCGGGGACTTTGCCGCGCTGGCTGCCCGGTTCGGCGAGTGGGTGGTGGACGGCATCCCGGCCCAGGCTGTTGCCGGCGGAACGCCGGAGTGGCGCCTCTTCCTCGACGTGGTGGAGCTGCTGTTTGCCGCGGACGTCACGCTGTTCGTTGTCGGTGCGGTGCTTCCGGATTTCGGCGCCGGCAGCCCGCTGGCCCTCCTGCTTCGCGTTGAATCCGACGAAGACCTGCCGGAAGGGCCTTCGTCCGGAAGCTAGCCCCGGGCGGCCGGAACGAGCGTCACGGTGCCGGCGCCGCCGTCGACCTCTATCTGCTGTCCGCTGGCGATCCGGCGGGTTGCCACCCCGGTGCCCAGCACTGCCGGGATGCCGTACTCCCTGGCCACAATGGAGCCGTGGCTCAGCGGCCCGCCAACGTCCGTGACCACGGCGGATGCCATGGCAAACAGCGGGGTCCAGGCGGGAGTGGTGATGCGCGCCACCAGAACCTCCCCCGGCTGCATCCGGGAGAAGTCTTCGGGACCGGCCAGCACCCGGGCCGGAGCGCTGACCCGGCCCTGGCTGGCGCCGACTCCTTTGATGGTGTTCCCTTCCTGGTCCTGGGATCCTTCCGGCATCATCCCGGCGAGGGATTTCTGCAGCCACCGGATCTCGGGCAGCATTTGCGGCGGAGACGCATTGCGCTGACCCCGCCACCGCATCTTGCGCTCCGCGACTGCCTCCGCCAGGACGGGCCGGCCGGCACCGGTGATGGCCGCCGGGCTGCTGGCGGCGGCAAGGCCGAATTCGACGGCGCTGCTGAGTTCCCCGTACCGAAGCCAGAACACATCGCCGGGGTCGGCGATGAGTCCGGCGGCTGCCAGCCGCTGCCCCAGTTCGCGGAGCATGCGCCGCATCAGGGGCCAACCGAGTCCGACGTCGGCGAGGGCGTCCTCGCGGATCGGCGCCGCCCCCTGCGCCCACCGGAGCAAACGCACAAAGACGGCCCTGCGGGCCGGGTGCAGCCGGGAAAGTATCGTTTCGGTGCTGTCCTCCCGCCGGCCGGCAGCGAGCGCCTGCCGGCGGTGGGGGTCGTTGCCCTGCCCGCGCAGGTAGAACTTCAGCGTGTCCAGCAGCGGCGACGGGTCGTCCGCCGGCACGGGGTTGACGAAGTCAAGGTTGTAGACCGTGTGCCCGTAGTGGTCCAGGTGGAGCTGGAACCGGTGTTCCCACTGCCCCCACAGCCCGGGATCCATCTCCTCCGGAGTCGTCCCCGAAGCCTGTGCCCGGGCGAGGGATTTGGTTGGCGTCCCCAGGATGGCTTCGGCGAGCCCAGGGACTGTGCGCGACCAGCGGGCGAGGTCGAAGAGTGCCTTTTCCGCCCGGATGGGTTCGCTGTCGTAGCCGAGCAGGAACGCCGGCGCAGTCGGGTCGCCGTCCTGCCGGACGAACCTGTCGTAGAACTTCTGGAAGGCGAGTTCGCTGGATGTCGCGACCGGAATAATAGACTGTACTGCTGTGTAGTACACGGTTCCGGCATCCAGGAGGGCCGACACCCCCTCGAGGAGCTCCTGCCCGGTGAGGTCTGCAACGGGCTTGGCCGACCAGGATTCCACCACGCGCACGTAGCGCGGGTGCGAGTAGTCTCGCCAGCCTTGGATCCCCATGTGAGCTTCGCCCCGGATGAGGGCGCGGACAGCGGCCGGCGTTTTCCCCATCAGCCGCCATAAGGCCGCCGTGCGGTAGTAATAATAGGCGTAGCCGTTGATCGCGGGAAGGCCCAGATCGCCGGTGCGGAGGCTGCTTTTGCCGAACGCCTCGTCCATCAGGGCGTTCAGGGACCGCGAGACCGAGCCGTCGATCAGGTCCCCAAACAGGGGCGAGAGCGGATCGGGCAGCTGCTCCACGATGCTGGCCCGGAAGTAGAGCCCCTTGGGGTAGGGCACGCTCCAGTCGCGCGGGGTCTCCCCGGCCGGCTCGGGCAGCGCAGTGATGGGCCGGGACTGCAGGATGAAGAATTCGTTGCCCACCAGCGCCCACTCGATGTCCTGCGGGGAACCGAAGTGCCGGGCGATGCGTGCCCCGTAACCCGCCAGGGTGGCCGCAGCGGCATCGTCCAGTACCGGTTGATGCCTGCGGAACGCCGGCACGGGCTCCTCCCGCGTGCCCCGGCCGGCATAGACCGTCATGACTTCCTTGTCGGCCGTCCGGCGGGAAACCACCGTCCCTGTCGCGGCCTCGACGACGACGTCGTCGGTGGAAACGGCTCCGCTCACCACGGATTCGCCCAGGCCCCACGCGGCACCGATCACGATCTGGTCGCGGCGACCGGTGGCGGGGTTGGCAGTGAACATCACGCCCGCGGCATCCGCGTCCACCATCTGCTGGACCACCACAGCCAACCGGACCTGGTCCGGCCGGATGCCCTCCCGCGAACGGTAGGCCATGGCGCGGGAGGTCCAGAGGGAAGACCAGCAGGTGATGACCGCCTCCATCAGGGCGTCGGCGCCCCGCACGTTGAGATACGTGTCCTGCTGGCCGGCGAAACTGGCCGAGGCGAGGTCTTCGGCGGTGGCCGACGACCGTACCGCCACCGCCGGTTCCGCGCCTTCGCCAAGGCCGGCGCCCTCGCCTGAGCCGGGGCCGGAGTCCGGGGCGGGGCCGGAGTCCGGGGCGGGGCCCAGCTGGTGATAGGCGGCGCGGAGTTCGGCTGCTATCGCTTCCGGGATCATTCCGCCGGCGAACAGCCCGCGGATCCGTGCCGAGGCGTCCTCGTAGTCCTGGGCGCTCGCGGAGGGCGGCAACGCGGCGTACTCCTGGATGCGTTCGGCCAGCTCGTTGCTGTGGACGAACAGCTCGTAGGCGGCCGTGTTGAGCAGGAATCCCGGCGGTACGGGAAGTCCTGCCCGAACCAGTTCGCCGAGCCCGGCACCCTTGCCCCCCGCCGTCGGGACGTCGCTCCTGCCGACCTCGCTGAAATCATCGATGTAGTCCATGACGACGGCGCCTCCTGTCCGGCGGGGGCCACGCAGCCCCTGATTCACAACATACTGGCACGTGGGGAGGCGTCATGCCATGGCCCGACGCCACCGGAAGGGGAGCTGATACGAGGCCCTTCCGCTGCCTGGCCCGGGTCCCTAAGGTGGGTCCATGGCTGATGCATTTTCCTCCCTCGTGGAGGCATTCAGGAACGTGGGTGTGGCGAGGGCGTACGGCGCTCCGGTGCAGGTGGGCGGTGAGGAACTCGTTCCCGTGGCGCTGGTGTCCTTCGGGTTCGGCGGCGGCGGCGATTCCGGTACCACGGGCGGAGGCAGTCCCGCAGTCGCAAGTGCTCCCACGGGCGCCGGCGGCGCTGAAGGCGGCGGAGGAGGCGGCTTCGTCCTCCCGCTCGGCGCCTACACGACGAACGCGCAGGGCCGGGTGGTGTTCCGCGCCAACACGCTTACCCTTCTGCTGGGACTGGTTCCGGTGGTATGTGCCGTGGGAATGTCCGTTCGCGGGGTGCTCAAGACGGTCAGCGCAGGCCGGCGGTAGCCTTGATCCAGTCCAGCTCGTACGGAATCGAGGCCGACAGGTTCAGGTAGGCCGGTGACGGCGGCAGTTCGATGGCGTTCGTTACACCCACCAGCTTCTGTTCACCGTGGTCGGACCAGACGACGGGACCACCGCTATCGCCGCGGTTGGCTGTGGTGTGCGGCGAAAACGTGCAGAACTGCCAGGGTCCCGCAATGTCCGGGCAAGATTCGGCAGGAACTGTCGTGAGCTGGGTTTCCATAAGCCGGCGCGCCGGGTCGCACGGGTCTGCCGCGTTGAACGGGTCCCCGGTGCAGCCGTAACCGGCCACCGTTACTTCCTCCCCGACGGGAGCCGGTGTGGAGGCCAGCTGAACGGTGGGCTCCGAGACCGCAGACTGCAGGAAGAGCAGGGCAATGTCGTCCTTGATCAGCGCGGGGTTGTAGTGCGGCGAAGCAACGGCCCTTGTCACCCCCACGGTGTATGCGGAACGCTTTTGGCCGAAGTGGAATGTCACGTCGATGGCGGACGGACTCCGTCCGTTGTTGCTGATGCAATGCGCCGCCGTGACCACCACGTCTTCCTTGATCAGGGACCCCGTACAGGAAGCAATCCCTTCCGGGTAGGCCAGCTGGACCTTGGCGGCCCACGCATAGTCGTCCGAGTCCGCACTGCTTCCGTTGTAAACGGCCTGGGCCGGCGCGGCCGTTGCGGCCGCAAGGACTGCCGCAAAGACCGACGACAGCAGCCTGGCCACGACGCGCCGGTGCCGCCGTTCGGAATCCAGGAATATTCCGCCTTCGCGGGGCGTGGTCTGCGGGGGGATTCTGTTGCGCATGAGGTTGCTCCTCATCAGTGCCTGAAGCTATTTGCGGATGTGGTGAAGGAACCGGAACGAACCCAGGTCCCCGGAGATCACACATCTGCCCCCAGTCGCAGCACCATAACTCTGCTCCTCCCCGCAAGCGGCCGTCAAGCGCGATTGGATGCGGGCCCTCAAATACCGGGGCGGTGACAGCTACGCGGCACGCACCTCGACCTCACCAGGCAGGGCCGCGTCGGCACCGAAGACCAGGTAACGGTTGGCGATCTTTTCACTGAAGAACCGGTCATGGCTGACCACCACCACGGCACCCGGAAAATGCATCAGGGCCCGTTCCATGACCTGGGTGCTGGACAGGTCCAGGTGGTTGGTGGGTTCGTCAAGCAACAGGACCGACGCGCCGGACAGCAGGCACTGCGCCATCGCGACCCGGGCTTTCTGGCCGCCGGAGAGGTTCCCGATTTTCTGTTTGAGATCCGCTTCGGAGAACTGGAACATTGCCAGGAACCGGTTGACAGACTTTCTGGTGGCGCTGAAAGCCAGGCTGTCCGGCAGTGCGTTGACTGCGTGCGAAACGGTGTCGGCGTCGTCGAGCTCTTCAAGCATCCGGTTGTAGGAAACGAAGCCGGGACCCTTTGCCCAGGAGACCACGCCGGCGTCTGCTTCTTCCTCACCCGTCAGCACTTTCAGGAGGGTGGATTTTCCGCTGCCGTTCGCGCCCAGCACCACGATCCGGCTCCCGCGCCTGATCTCGAAGCCAAGGTCGTTGAAGAGTGCTTTGTCACCGTAGGACTTGGCCAACCCCTCCACGCGGCAGAGTACGTCCTTGACGTGCAGGCCGCCGTAGATCTCGGTGACGATCTGGTCCACCGGGCGGGGTGTACGTGACTTCTTGATCTTGGCCAGTTGGTTTCCCAGCCCGCGGCTGGCGGCCTTGGCGGCTTCGCGGCGGTCGGCGATCCCTTCAGCCTCGAAGGCCAGCAGTTCGGATTCGTGCACAAACTGCTGTTCCAGGGATTTGAGCCGGAATTGTTTCTGCACGATGTATTCGCCAAAGTTGCCGGGGTACTCATGCAGGTGGAAGTTCTCCACTTCGATGATCCGGGTAACCACGGCGTCAAGGAACTTCCGGTCGTGCGAGACGATGATTGCGGCACCCTTGAAATCCCGGAACCAGCTTTCAAGCCATTCGACGCCGGCCACATCCAGGAAGTTGGTGGGCTCATCCAGCAGCAGCACATCGGGGTCCTCAAGGAGGATCTTTGCCAGCGCGGCCCGGTTGCGCCAGCCGCCGGACAGTTCGTCAATGGCGCAGACCCTGTGGGCCTCGCTGAAGCCCAGCGTCGTCAGGACCTTGTCGATGCGCCGGGGATAGTCCCAGCCGTCGAGGCGGTCCATGTCCTCGAACAGTTCGGCCTGCCGGGTGATGAGCCGGTCAAGTTCTGCACCGGCCGGGTCTGCTGCGATGGCCGTGTCGATGGACGCCAGTTCGGCCTCCACCGCCTTGATGCCAGAGAACAGCCCGTCCAGGACCTCGGTGATGGTTGATTCCCCGTTGAGTTCGGAGAACTGCGAAAAGTAGCCGATCCTTGTTCCCGGATCCACCGTAACGGTTCCGGATTCCGGGGAAATCCGGTCAAGGACGAGTTGGAGCATGGTGGTCTTGCCGGACCCGTTCTTGCCGATGAGCCCCACCCTGTCGCCCGGCTCAAGACGGAAGTACGCCTCCCGCAAAATCATGGTGTTATCGAATCGCACGCTGACGTCATGCAGCCGGACAAGGCTCATTGCTGCTGTCCTCTCGAGGGGTGGTTCGTGGGCGCGTGGTGCCGGACCGGCAACAAGAAAACTCCCTCACCCGGCGGTGGCGCCGGATCAGGGAGCTTATTCTGTGGAGCTAAGGGGATTCGAACCCCTGACCTCTTCGATGCGAACGAAGCGCTCTACCAACTGAGCTATAGCCCCGGGCAGCTGCCCTTCCCTCGGACCAACTTCGGGAACAGGCAAACCGGTGTCCCTAGGCTACAAACTATCGGCGCGCTTCGCCAGCCAGCTCCGGAATGTCTCGCTTCCGAACCGCTGCTCGGGAACCAGGTCCCGGCCACCATCCGCGCGTTTTGGGCATAGAAAGCCCCAGGCAGCAATCGGCTGCCCGGGGCGGAGAGGCTGGCTAGGCTCGGCGGCGCTGCAGGACGTCGTCCAGGTTGCTCAGGGCGCTCTGAGCTTTGGTCAGGGTCTTGGGAGCGCTTCCGCTGGCTGCCGGTGCCGCGGCCGGACCCTGCTTGAGGGACGGTTTGCCAACTGCTTTCGGAGCCTCCGGCAGGTCCAGCGGCTCCGGGGCGGCCCGTTCGGCCTTGGCGGCTTCCACGTAAGTGGGCTTGGGAACGTCGACAGGTTCCCATTTGGCTTCGGCGTTGACGGCCGATCCCGGTGCGGCGGCAGTCCTCAAGGCGGTGTCGCCCGAGGCCCTGGCTTCGGCGAGGGCAGCTTCACGCAGTTCCTGGGCCGTCAGCGGCTTGACCTTTGGTTTACTTCCCGCCTCGGCATCAAAAAGCTGGCTTTCCGGGGCGTCCACGGCCGGTTCCCGGCTGGGACGAGGTACGGCAACCCGCATCTGCCGCTCGGGGGCAGTCATGGCTGCGCGGAAGGCCGCGTTCATTCGGGCGCGCCGGTCCCGCACCGCCAGCCGCCGGAGCCAGGCGACGGACGCTACAGCAGCCAAGAGGGCCCCGACAGGCAGCCAGGACGAGCCCATCCCGAACATGAGGAAGACGCCGGCCACAAGCCCGGTGAGCAGCGACACCAGTCCCACCAGCGCGAGCGCACATCGTCCGTACCGGATCCTCAGTGCGCCCGGGCGCGCCGTCGCCGCCCCCGGGCCGACGGCGGGTGTCCGGGATCCCTGCGCGGATCCGGTGGCCTGCTTGGTTTCCATTGAGTTCTCCTGCTGGGCGGCCATTTTCATGACGTTTCCGGCTTGGGGGTCTGCGGGTTCGGCAAAGTTGATTTCGGAGATCAGCTCGGCTGCGGGCTGGAGCTGATGCTGGCGGTTTCTCAGTACATACGGGGCCACCCACACAATCCAGAGCGCGACAGCGACAACAAGGATCACTGAGCTGCTAAGGGGGAAGTCCACATTCAAAACCGTATGAGCAATTAGCCGACAGCTCTGGCATTCGCTCCGGTGTGTCGCAGGGCAGGTGGCAATTCAATGGATTTATGACGGAAAACACTTGGAGAATGTCAGGGCAACGCCGGGCGGGGTCAGGCCGGCCGGCTCCTCAGCCACCTGGCCAGCAGCCCCTCGGGAACTTCCTCGGACGTGAGGGCGAACGAGCGGTGGTCCGCCCATTCGCCGTTGATGTGCAGGAACCGTGGCCGGTAGCCTTCGTCCCGGAAACCAAGCTTCTCCACAACCCGGAGGCTGGGCCCGTTTTCGGGCCGGATGTTGATCTCCATCCGGTGCAGACCGAGGCTGCCGAAGCAATAGTCCGTGGCCATGGCAACAGCCGTGGGAGCGATTCCCCGGCCGGCACACGACTTGTCCACCCAGTATCCAAGCGTGGCCATCATGGCGGAGCCCCAGATGATCGATGACACCGTCAGTTGTCCGACGATGACCGGATCCCGCTGGCCGGGTGTCCGCTCCGTGATGACGAAGGGCAGCGCCGTGGCCTGCGCAGCCTGGGCGTTGAGGGACCTGACCATCTGCCGGTAGTCGGGGAGCGCCCCTCCGGGGGCCGGATTCGAGGCCTCCCAGGGAGCCAGCCACTCAGAATTCCGGGATCGGACCGCCATCCACTCCTTGCGGTCCCGGTACCGGATAGGGCGCAGCACAATATCGCCGCATTCCAGCGTCGCCGGCCAGATGCTGCCCCGCATGGGACGTTACTTGGCCAGTGAAGCGGTGAATTGCGGCAGCCACTCGCGCAGGCCGGGGCCGAGGTCCTCACTGTCGCAGGCCAGCTGGACGCAGGCCTTGAGGTAGCTGAGCTTGTCGCCGGTATCGTAGCGGCGGCCGCGGAATACCACGCCGTAGACGCCGTACCCTTCGCCTTCTCCGGCAGCCAGTTCCTGGAGGGCGTCCGTCAGCTGGATTTCCCCGCCCCTGCCCGGTTCGGTGCGTTCGAGGACATCGAAGACCGCGGGGTGGAGGACGTAGCGGCCGATCACGGCCAGGTTGGACGGTGCTTCCGCGGCGTCGGGCTTTTCCACGAGCTTGCGGATCCGCACAAAACCGTTCATGTCGGTCTCGTCGATGTCGGCGCAACCGTAGGCGCTGATCTGGGAAGGCTCCACTTCAATCAGCGCGACCACCGAGCCGCCTGTCTTGGCCTGGACTTCAATCATTTTGCTGAGCAGCTCGTCCCGCGCATCGATCAGGTCATCGCCAAGCAGCACCGCAAAAGGTTCGTAGCCGACGTGCTGCTTGGCGCGCAGCACTGCGTGGCCAAGGCCCATCGGGTCGCCCTGGCGGACGTAGTGGATGTCACCGAGGTTGCTGGCGGCCTGGATGGCTTCGAGCTTGGTGGTGTCGCCCTTTGCTTCGAGGGTTGACTCCAGTGACGGGACCCGGTCGAAGTGGTCTTCGAGGGCGCGTTTGTTCCGGCCGGTGATCATCAGGATGTCGGTGAGGCCAACGTTGACGGCCTCTTCGACGACATACTGGATCGCGGGCTTGTCCACGACCGGCAGCATTTCCTTGGGCATGGCCTTGGTGGCCGGTAGGAACCTGGTGCCGAGTCCGGCAGCAGGAATGACAGCCTTGCGGACGGAAGTATTGGTGGTAGTCACTGGACTAATCTAGCGTCAGGGACCAAACATTGGGTAATTGCATTGACCGCCCCGGATGGCCCTCACCAAGGCCTCCGCCGGCGGGCCTGCTGACATGGAAGGACGGGCGTTGATGCCATCCAAGGACGAGATCCGCTCAGCCCACCGCACCCGGCGTGCAGCTATCCCTCCCGTCGGCCTGGAAGCCGCCGGAGCCGGTATTGCACGCCACGGCCTCCAGTGGGCCACCATGGTTGCCGCCGGCGAACGAAGCACTTTTGCCGTGTACCTGGGCGTGGGCTTCGAGCCCCCCACGCTGCCGCTCATTGCCGCGCTTCACGGAACAGGGCACCGCGTTCTCCTGCCGGTCTGCCAACCCGACCGGACACTCTCCTGGGTCTATTGGACCCCGGTGACCGACTTCATCCGCAGCAGTTACGCCCCCATCGATGAGCCGGTCGGAAAACAGCACGGCAACGAGGCCATGCGCGAAGCGGCAGGGATCTTCGTCCCTGCCACGGCAGTAGACCTATCGGGCAACCGGATCGGCCAGGGCGGGGGCTACTACGACAAGTTCCTCGCGAGTCTCGAAGATGAGGGCCTGCCGGTGCCCGCCGCTGCGGTGGTCTTTGACGACGAGGTCCTTCCCGCCGGCAGTATCCCCGCTGAATCCTTCGACCGAAAAATCCCGGTGGCAGTCACACCGTCACGCCTCGCGCAGCTGATGTGAAGCCGGCTCGCCGCGGATGATAGAATTGGCACTCAGGCCCTGCGACTGCTAAGGGAAGGAACCTGCCGAGGAACAATCGGCGGCGATTCCTGCCAGGCAGCACGGGACCTGCTCGTTTGTCCCAGAGGAGGATTACCAGTGCCCACGTATGCATACGCCTGCAAGGACTGCAGCCACGCCTTCGAGATCGTGCAGTCGTTTACCGACAGCTCCCTCACCTCCTGCCCCGAATGTGAGGGGACCCTGCGCAAGAAGTTCAACAGCGTCGGTGTCGTCTTCAAGGGTTCCGGCTTCTACCGGACCGACTCACGCGACAGCAAGGGCAGCAGCGTCTCTGCCGCTCCGGCGGCCGTTCCCGCTGCCGCAGCTGCAAGCTGACCTGAACCCGGCGTCCGCCGCCATATCCGGCGCGTGAGCGCCATCAGCGTTGGTCCGCCACTGAAGCTGCGCTGCGGCTAGCGGTTTTCCACATAGGACCTCCCCGAGCTGTCACCGCGACACGGCGCCACCGTAGCCTGACGGCATGCCATTCACCTTCCGCAACAACGGACCTTCCTCGCCGCGGCCGGGCTTTCGGTCGGGACGTCCCGGCCGTCAGCGCGTGTCCGGCGTGCAGCGATTCCCGTCATGGCTCAACCGCAATCGCAGGCTGCTGGTCGCGCTTCTGCTGTGCGCTGCTGCCGGCATTTCCGTCCAGCAAATGACGCCGGCCCCTGCCCGCACCGTCACTGCCCTGGCCTCCGCCCGTGACCTTCCCGCCGGCACTGCCCTCTCAAGCAACGAAGTGGTGCTGGTCGAGGTCCCGCCAGGGATGGTGCCCGCAGGAGCGTTCGCTGACACCGCCGCCATTGTGGGCAAGCAGTTGGCCGGACCGCTGCGCAAAGGCCAGCTGATCTCCGATACGCAGTTGCTCGGCCCGGGCCTGCTGGCCGGCACTCCCCCGGGATCGGCGGCCGTGCCCCTGAGAATGGCAGACCCTTCATCCATCCAGCTCGTGGCACCCGGCCAACTCGTCAACATCGTCATGACGAACGGCAGCGACTACGGCAAGGCCGCCGAATCGCAGGTCCTGGCGGCCTCGGTTCCCGTTCTCTGGACATCGGGCCAAGGCGGACAAAGCGGACCATGGCCGGGGACGGGCGAAACAGAAGGGCTCATTGTGGTTGCAGCGGATCCGGACCAGGCACGAGCACTCGCCGGCTCGTCAACGCAGGGCAAACTCTTTTTCGTCATGGTCGGAGCACAGGGCTAGCTGCGTCCGGACCGGCACACTCCCCCAGAAGGGAAATCAGCCCCAGTGCGGCGGTTTCTGTTCCTGAAGCCAGGCATCGTGGTCGTAGTCAGAGCCCTGATCGCCCCAGCGCTTCGGGTCATCCTCGGAAGCCTTGTTGGGCAGCACTCCCGAGGGAACGCCGGCGCCTGCCGTCTGCGGGGTCCGGTCAGGCGCTACCCTCTCGGGTGCCGTTCTGTCGGGCGCTGTCCTGCCGGGCGCTGTCCTGCCGGGCGCGGAATTGTCCGCCTCACGGTGCGGAGCGCCTTGGCTGTCCGCTGCGCTGTTGTTCGTGTCCATGCCGTTGTCCTTGATATTTTCCACTGCATTAGTGCGGGTCCTGACGGACTCCTCCGGGTCATTGCCGCCCTGTTCCAAGGATACCGAGTGCCCGTCCGGAGCGGCGGATTCGCCGGAATCGCCCGGCTCTCCACTGCCAGCGCTGCCGGAGTCGCCGCTGCCGGAACCGGCTGCCGTTGCGTCCCCGTTGCGCCGGTCGGCGCTGTTTAAGGTCAGGTTGTCCACGTCGTCCTCGAAGAACGCCTGCGACGAGGAGGTGAAGCCCGTGACAGCCGGCTTCTCCAGCCCCAGGTACCCGCCGATCCGGTCCGCGCATGCGGACGGGTCCGTGAACACCTCGATGGTCCACAAGGGCATGTAGCGCCAGCCCAATCGTTCCAGCAGCTGTGGGCGGAGCCTGCTCCGTTCACGGACGCTCATCCGCCGGTACTGCTCCGTGCCGTCTGACTCGATGGCCACCGGCCGGGGGATGTCGGCTTCGTCGTGGCCGATGGAATGCACCGGGTCCGCGGCCGCGGCCACGTCAAGCACGCCGTCGTACTGGTGCCAGACCCGGGCTCCGCGGGCGCGCAGCCTGTCACCCAGGTCTGCCACCAGGGGATCGGCGCCCAGTGCCTGCTCGCTCGCTGCTGCGCGGGACGCCGGCGTCCCCAGGTCGGTATTGCCGGCAATCTCGCGGTTCAGCAGTTCATAGAAGTCGAGGGCGCCGTGGCTGAGGCGCGTGACGTCCAGGTCCTCCGGCTTGAAGCACGTCAGCACATGCAGTGAACGCCGGGCACGGGTCATGGCGAGTGCGAATTTCGCCCGGCCGCCCTCGGCGGACAACGGACCAAAATTGTGCAGCGCGCGGCCGTGCGGTGTGCGGCCGTAACCCGGAGAGAAGATCACGTGGTCCCGGACCAGGCCCTGTGCCCGTTCCAGGTCCACCACGCGGAAAGATTCGGGTCCGGCGCTGAAAAAGCTTGCCAGCAGGGGGTAGTTGGGCAGCTGAAGGCGGATGGCCTCGCCGATCCGGGCTGCGTGGCGGAGGCTGGCCGTGACTACTGCGAGGGACGTCCGCGGGCGCAGTCGGGCATGCTCGAAGACCAGGCCCACCACCCGGTTGACCTCGGCCACAGCGGATTCCACGCCCTCCTGGTCGGCGCTCGGAAGGCCGGTGCCATCCGGCAGGTATTCCACGAGCAACGCGCGGTCGAGCCCGGTGGCCGTCTGCCCCTCGGGGAGCCGGTGAAGGCGGCCGTCGTAGAAACTCTTGCTCAGCTGCAGCACCAGCTCCTCGTCCACTGCCCTGTATGCGGAGGTCAGGCGCCGGGTCGGCAGCACCGAGGACAACGCCGTGTAGGCACTCTCCACCGCCTGATGGGCGGTCTCCCCGGCAGCGAGCCGCTCGACGCCGACCGTGAACGTGCGCGGGCTTGCGATTTTGTCGTCGCCAAAGGCAATGACCTGCTTGGCCCGGGCGATTGCCGGAAGGACTGCCTGGAGGGAGGTCGCTTCGGCGTCGAGGATGACCACGGCGTCGAACTTCTGCTCCGCTGGCAGCAATCCGGTCATGAGGTAGGGGCTCACGGACCACACGGGCACCAGCATGGGAACCAGTGCCGGGGCCTGCGCCGTGAGGGCGGCCAACGTGACGCGGCCGTCCTTCAGGAGGCTGCGGAGCAGGTCCGCCTGCCGCGGGTTCTCGGCAATGCCGGCGCGCCACCGCTCCGACAGTGTCCACCGCAGCCGGGCAGCACCGCTGGCAATATGGGCATTGTCCGCCAGGCGGTATTCGGCTTCGAGCTGGCGCAGGGCATCGCCGTCGGACATTGCCAGGTAGTCGTCGCCGCTGATCATGGCTTCGAGGGCCGACTGCCACCAGGCGAGTTCCAGCTCCGAGGCAACGGACTCCGCGGGCACTTCACGATCCGCCAGGTCGGCGAGCAGTTCCCCGAGCCCGTGCTCGCGCATGTTCTCGATGAGCAGCGTGCGCTCCGGGAGGGTCTTGAGCGTCCGGGTGTCGGCCACAAGCCGCTCCAGGCGTTCCATCAATTCCTCGTACGGAGTGTTCTGGAGGTCCCCGCCTGCTGCCGTGTGCTTCACGGCGGCACCCAGCTGCGCCAGCTCGCGTTCCAGGCTGCGGTACATCACGTTCACTTCGCCCAGGCCGGAAGGCACTGCCGGATGACGCTGCGTGGTGGCGTAGTCCGCCCAGAGCGCCCGCTGCTCCTGGACAAGCACCAAGGAGCTGTGGAGGTCGGCGATGTGGACGCCGGGACGGACGTATTCCTTGGCCACGCGGCGGAGGCGGGAACGCTGCATGGAGGGCATCTCGATGTTGCGTTCGCGGCGCCACGGGGAGGTGGCCGTCGCGGAGATGAGGTCGTGGACCGGACGGTCGAAGATGTCCGGGGTGAACTTGTCCAGGCTCTCCCTGACTGCCATCAGCAACTCGAGCTGGGCACCCCATTCGGAGAAGGTCGCACCCAGGCGGATCTGTGCGTGCTCTGCCACGTCGTTCATCCGGTGACGCAGCACGGGGAGGTTCTTCCCAACCGTACGCGCAACGTCCTGCGCTTCCTCGGTTTCCTTGCGGGTCAGGAGCCGCGCTCCGTGCCAGGGGCTGGCAGTCGCGGCCCGGCTGAAACTGCCCAATTCGGCCGCACGGTGAAGGCGGCCGGCCAGTTCCTCACGGTCGCGGATGTTGTCCAGGACACTTCGCTTGAGGCGCACTGTGGTGGCGGGAGCAGGCTGGATGGACGTCAGCTCAGCAAGCGACTGCATGGCCTGGTAGGGCGAGCAACCCCACCGCTGGCGGACGTTGTGCAGGGAGTCCACATGGTCCATGAGAGCGTGGCGGTGCTCGGCAAGGGTGGTGTGCAGGTTTTCCAGCTGGGGCTGAAGGGACTTTTCGTTCCGCATAATGGACCGGACCAGCTGTCCCTTGAGCTGCAGGGGCGTGACCGTTCCGGAGAGCGCAAACAGGATGGACTCCAGGCCCAGCGTCTCAAGCTGGGCCCCGATCTCGCTGAGGCTGGCGCGGCGGTCACCCACCACAAGGACGGTCTTGCCTTCGTCCACCAGGGCGCCGATGGTGTTGATGGCAGTCTGGGTCTGGCCCGTTCCCGGCGGGCTGCTGACGAGGAGGGAGTCCCCGGCGCGCACGGCGTCCACCACGTACTGCTGGTCCGAGTCGGCGTCGAGAAGCAGCAGTTCCTGGGCCGGGTCGCGCTGGTCGATGTCCTGGAAGCGGTCCTCCGCCAGTTCGGCCACGTCCACGGCCTCGCCGGCGGCGGTACGGGCCAGGGCAGCGACGAGGGCGTTGTTCTGGTTGATCCACGGGTCTTCAAGGTTCCCCGACAGGTCCGCGAAGGTTGAAACGAGCAGGTTGTGCTCCACCTCGGCCCCGTGGATGGGCTTGATGAGCGTGCCCAGGCGGTCCAGGACCGGCAGGGGGTCGAACCGGGCCGTGCTGTAGGCCATCCGGGTCACAGCGTTGACGTCGAAAACAATGCCGTGGATGGTCTTCAGGTGCCGGATGAGCGCCGGATTGATCTGCGCCTGCTCCGTGAGCTGGAGTTCGTAGTCGTCCTCGCCCGGACGGACGGTCAACGAAATGGCGGTGAGCATCACAGGAGCGGACACCCGCTGCGGCTTTCCGCCCACAGCCGACGTCCAGGACACCGTACCGGCCGAAAAATACCCGGCATCGATGCCGCGGTCGTTGCTGAGCTCGAAAATCTTGGAGCGAAGGTTGCGCGAGGCCCGGGCGGCCACCACGTACTGATCGTGGTCGCGGATCAGCGTGGACAGGCGGGTGCGCCGCCCCGCCATGAGCTGCGCCAGTCCGGAGGGATGCGCATGCGTGAGGTCGATGGAGCCTTCCGGGGTCTTGGTGAAACGAAGCATTGTGTCTGCTCCGGTGACCGGCTTAAGCCCGGACAGCCACTTCCTGAGCTCCTCGGAGCCCTCTGGGAGGCCTTGACCAACTGACACTACTGCCTTCTTTTCTGCGCTTGCACGTGACGCCCTGGACCATACCGGCATACTTTCGAGCGTAGCCCGAATCGGGGCCCAGTGAGGGTCCGCAACACTGGAGCGGGCCAAAATTGAGCCGGATAAAGCGAGAATAAAGCAAAGTGGCCGGCCTCATCCCTGAGACCGGCCACTCACACTGCTATTCCCACTCGATGGTTCCCGGCGGCTTGCTGGTCACGTCGAGCACTACCCGGTTGACGCCTTCCACCTCGTTGGTGATGCGGTTGGAGATTTTCGCCAGCAGGTCGTACGGAAGCCGTGACCAGTCGGCGGTCATGGCGTCTTCGGACGACACGGGACGGAGAACGATCGGGTGGCCGTAGGTACGGCCGTCACCCATGACGCCGACGCTGCGGACGTCCGCCAGCAGCACCACCGGCATCTGCCATACCTCGTTGTCCAGGCCGGCCGCGGTCAGCTCGGCACGGGCGATGGCATCAGCCTTGCGCAGCAGGTCAAGGCGTTCCTTGGTCACTTCGCCGACGATGCGGATGCCGAGCCCCGGGCCGGGGAAAGGCTGGCGACCGACGATTTCCTGCGGCAGTCCCAGCTGGGCGCCCACGGCGCGGACCTCGTCCTTGAACAGGGCCCGCAGCGGCTCAACGAGCTCGAACTGCAGGTCTTCCGGCAGGCCGCCCACGTTGTGGTGGCTCTTGATGTTCGCAGCACCCTCTCCGCCGCCGGATTCGACGACGTCGGGGTACAGGGTGCCCTGGACGAGGAACTTGATCTTTTCGCCGTGCGCAGCGGCTTCGGCGATGATGGCCAGTTCGGCTTCTTCGAAGGCGCGAATGAACTCGCGGCCGATGATCTTGCGTTTGGTCTCCGGATCGCTGACCCCGGCCAGTGCCGCCTGGAACCGCTCCTGCTCGTTGGCAACGTAGAGCTTGACGCCCGTGGCTGCCACGAAGTCGCGTTCAACCTGCTCGGCCTCGCCCTCGCGCAGCAGCCCGTGGTCCACGAACACGCAGGTCAGCTGGTCGCCCACGGCACGCTGGACCAGGGCAGCCGCGACAGCCGAATCCACGCCGCCGGAAAGGCCGCAAATGACCCTGGCATCACCGATCTGCTTGCGGATGCGGTCCACCTGTTCCTCGAGGATGTTCCCCGTGGTCCAGTTCGGTTCCAGCTTGGCGCCCTTGAACAGGAAGTTCTCGAGCACCTGCTGGCCGTAAGCCGAGTGCTTTACCTCGGGGTGCCACTGCACGCCGTAGAGGCATTTCTCTTCGTTGGCGAAGGCGGCAACCTCGGCGCCCGCCGTCGTCGCGAGCACTTCGAAGCCCTCAGGCGCCTCGTGCACGGAGTCGCCGTGGCTCATCCAGGTGTTCTGGTGCTGCGGCATTCCTTCGAGGACCGAGCGGCCCTCTCCCAGGAGGGTGGTTTGCGTGGAACCGTACTCACGCAGGCCGGTCTTGTCGACCTTTCCGCCCAGGGCGTTGGCCATGGCCTGGAAGCCGTAGCAAATGCCGAAGACGGGGATCCCGGCTTCAAAGAGGTCGGCACCCACACTTGGAGCACCTTCCGCGTACACGCTGGAAGGGCCGCCGGAAAGGATGATGGCAGCGGGGTCCTTAGCCAGGAGCTGCTCGGTGCTGTACGTGTGCGGAACCACTTCCGAATACACGTTTGCTTCCCGGACGCGGCGTGCAATCAGCTGCGCGTACTGGGCACCGTAGTCAACAACCAGCACCGGCTTCTGGGAAGTCTGGGATGCAGTGGGAGTAGTCACCGTCCTAGACTACTTGGGCGTTTGCCCCGTCGCACCTTGAGACGGCTGTCCGCGGCGTAAAACCACTCCCGCGTTAGGGATCTCACACCGGCGCGGGTCAGTAGCGCTTGGACGCCTGCGGATTCGCTGCGAGTTCCGCTTCCACCTCTGCGTGGAACTTCTTCTCCACGAAGAAGGACAGGAACGGAACCACACCGCCCAGTGCGAGGATGATCAGTTTCGCTAACGGCCACCGCATCAGCGACCACAGGCGGAAGTTGGACATCAGGTACACGACGTACATCCAGCCGTGCACAATGAGCACCGCCACGGAGAGGTTCACTCCCCCGAGGACGCCCTGCGGCTCGGCGTCGGCGAACCCGAAGCCAAACGGCTGGCCCGTCACCGCGTTGGTTCCACCGGCGAACAGGTACTGGCCGAAGGCGTACCGCGCAATCAGTTCGGCGCAGAGCAGCAGCAGCATTCCGCCCGTCATGTACGCCAGGACCTTGTAGAACTTGAGTGCGGACCGGATCTGGGCTTCCGTTCCGCCGAACCTGCGCTTCTTCACGGTGCCCTTTTTTGCGGTGCCTGATCCGCTGGTCTCGGTTGGCTGTGGCTGGATGGCCGGCTTGGGATCGATCATGGCTGTACCTTTTGTTCAGACGGGCTGGGTTGTTCAGGCGGGCTGGGTTGTTCAGGCGGGCTGGAATTTTCCGGTGTGCTGGCGTGGGGCTCGGCCGGCGGAGGCCCGGCGTCGTGTTCGTCGTGTTCGTCGTCGAGCTCGTCCTCAAGGTCGCGGCGGTAGTCGTCCTTCACCATGCGCCACCAGATGAACAACGCGAAGCCGGCGAAAACGATCCACTCCACGGAGTAGAAGAGGTTGAGCCAGTTCACCTGCTGGGCCGGGGGCTGCGGACCAATGCGCAAGGGTTTCAGTTCACTGCTGACAGCCGCCGGGCTGACGTCCGTGCCTCCCGCCAGCTCGGAAGTGGCTGCCACGAACCCCGGATAGCTGCTGACTTCCCAGACATTGATCAGTTCCGCCACGGAGACTGCCGTGGCGCGTCCGGCTTCGGGGGCAATGTTGGGCAGCGGGGCTTCGGACGGCAGGAGCCGTCCGGTCAGTTCAATAATGCCCGACGGCGGCGTGCCGGCTTCCGCGGGGTCCTCCACCCATCCGCGGGCCACCGGGATCCACGTTTGGGGCGACGCCCCGACGCCGTTGAGGACGGGGGCGTCCTGGACCGAAAATGCCGACACCACCCAGTAGCCCGTGGCGCCGTCGTAAAGCCGTCCCGGGACCAGCACTTGCTTGTCGGGGTCGTAGGATCCCTTGGCGGTGACCATTTGGTCCGCCACTGAGCCGTGAAAGAAGTCACCCGGTTGCAGCACTGTGGTGAGCGGCTTGCTCTCTTCGGTGCCGGTCGAAACGGGTGCTTCCGGCTGGGTTGACCGGCCGAATTGCCACTGGCTCAGCAGCACAAAAACCCCGGAAATGACGATCGCAAACACCAGGCCTGCGATCCAGCGGGGTTTGAGGGCAGTTTTCAACACCCATTAACCGTACTTCGTCCTTGTGTAGAACAACGAACCGCCGATTGCGCGAGCGGACAGCTGCGGGCCCTAGAGTGGGGCAGCCGGGTCCCTACGTGGCGACGAAGTCGACACGAAAGGGCCTGCCCCAATCTCTAGTGGTCGAAGAACACCAGGCTGGAGTTGATGAGTTCGGCGATGACCTCGGGGTCGTAGGCCCGGCGCAGGGATTCGCGGAACGACTCCTTGGACAGCGAGCGGGCCAGCGTGGCAAGTACTTCCAGGTGGTCCGAGAAGGAACTTGCCGGCGTCGCAATCAACAGGATGACCGTTGCCGGCCCGTCAGCCGCCCCGAAGTCCAAGGCATGTCCATACTTGGTGATGCCAACGGCAATCGACGTCCGGGACACGAACTCACTGCGGGCGTGCGGCAGCCCGACTCCGCCGGGCAGCCCCGTGGCCAGCTGGTGCTCCCGGGCGTTGACGTGCTTCAGGAAGCCGTCGAGGTCCGAGACGCGGCCGGCCGCGTAGAGCCGTTCGGCAAGCTGGGTGGCCGCATCCGTCTTGTCCTTGGCATCAAGCTCAAGAATCACCATTTCCGGTGTGGTGAGTTCGGCATCGTACCGGTCCAGTGGTTCCGCCAAGAGTTGTCCCTTCAGTGAGGCAGGAGGCGCGGGTCAGTTATCCGCCTTGTGTCAGCGCAACGGGACGATGTCCTCCACACCCAGCCGCGCGGCGTCGGCAGATTCATCGTCGGGCTGCTCCTGGCTCAGCCGTTCAGCTTCCACCCGGGCAAGGTAATGCTTGATTTCGCTTTCGCGCTGCGCATCGCTCCAGCCAAGAATTTCTCCCATCAGCTTAGCGACTACCGGGACAGCGGACACACCCCGGTCCCAGGACTCGATGGAAATGCGCGTCCTGCGGGTCAAAACGTCGTGTACATGACGCGCGCCTTCGTGCGTGGCCGCATAGACGGCCTCGGCCTGCAGGTAGTCGTCGGCGCCGGGCAGCGGTTCAGCCAGGGCCGGGTTCTCCTTGATGAGCGCCAGGACCTCCGTGGCCATCGATCCGTAACGGTTGAGGAGGTGCTCGATTCGGGCCACGTGCACGCCGTACTCTTCGGCCGTCCGGTTCCGGCGGTTCCACGCCGCCTTGAACCCGCTGGCACCCAGCAGCGGAATCGTATCGGTGCAGCTGGGGGCGACACGTTCGTCCATGCTTCGCGTCGCTTCATCGACGGCGTCCTTGGCCATGACGCGGTACGTGGTCCATTTTCCGCCCGCCACCACCACGAGGCCGGGCACCGGGTGGGCCACCACGTGTTCGCGGGACAGCTTGGCGGTCGAGTCGTTCTCCCCGGCAAGGAGCGGACGCAGCCCGGCATAGACTCCTTCCACGTCTTCTCTGGTCAACGGCCGCTTCAGCACCTTGTTGACGTGTTCAAGGATGTAATCGATGTCCTTGCTGGACGCCGCCGGGTGCGCTTTGTCCAGGTGCCAGTCGGTATCAGTGGTGCCGATGATCCAGTGCCGGCCCCAGGGGATCACGAACAGCACCGATTTCTCGGTCCGCAGGATCAGGCCGACGGTGGACTGGAACCGGTCGCGCGGCACCACGAGGTGGATGCCCTTGGACGCACGCACCTTCAACTGCCCGCGGTCGGTCACCATGGCCTGGGTTTCATCGGTCCACACGCCGGTGGCGTTGATGACCTGTTTGGCCCGGATGCTGAACGTGGAGCCGTCCTCGCGGTTGACCACCTTGGCGCCCACCACCCGCTCGCCTTCGCGCAGGAAGTCGACCACAGCCGTCTGGTTGACCGCGTGGGCGCCGTAGTACGCGGCTGTGCGGATCAGGTTGGCCACGTATTTGGCGTCGTCCACCTGGCCGTCGTAGTAGCGGATGGACCCGACAAACGCATCGTCTTTCAGGCTTGGCGCCGCACGCAGGGTCCCGCGGCGGCTCAGGTGCTTGTGGAAGGGCACGCCCCGCTGGTGGCCGCTGGAGATGGACATGACGTCGTAGAGGGCAATTCCGGCGCCCACATAGGGCCGCTCCAGGAAGGGCTTGGTCAGGGGGTAGAGGAACGGCACCGGCCGGGCCAGGTGGGGTGCGATCTCCGACAGCAGCAGGCCGCGTTCGTGAAGCGCCTCCTTGACCAGCCCGAAGTCCAGCATCTCGAGGTAGCGCAGACCGCCGTGGATGAGCTTGGACGAGCGCGACGACGTACCCGCGGCCCAGTCGCTGGCCTCCACGATGCCTACGCTCAGGCCGCGCGTGACGGCGTCCAAGGCGGCGCCCGTACCCACGATGCCACCGCCGACGATGAGGATGTCGAGTTCCTTGCCCGGCTCCATTGTTGCCTTGAGCGCCGCCATTGACGCCTCCCGGGCTGCGGGGCCGAGCGCCCCCTGGGCAAAGGACGAACCTCCGGAAGAACTGTTCATTTCACGCCTCCATCCGCATCAAACCTCGTAGTTCACCAGACTACTTCCTAGGCATGCGGATGGGCAGGCCCCGCTTAAGGCACTATGGGTGCCGGTTCCGGGGCGCCGGGACCGGCACCCACGGTGCCTTCAGCAGGAGGGTGCGTCAGTTTCCCGAGTAGGGGGATACTACGACGTCGACCCGCTGGAATTCCTTCAGGTCCGAATAGCCGGTGGTGGCCATCGACCGGCGCAGGGCACCGATCAGGTTGGACGTGCCGTTGGTGTGGTGGCCGGGCCCGAAGAGGACCTCCTCGAGCGGACCGACGGTGCCGACGTTGACCCTGTCGCCGCGCGGGAGTTCGAGGTGGTGTGCCTCCTGGCCCCAGTGCCAGCCCTTGCCCGGTGCTTCCTCGGCGCGGGCAAGCGCGCTGCCGAGCATAACGGCGTCAGCGCCCATGGCGATGGCCTTGACGATGTCACCGGAGGATCCCATGCCGCCGTCGGCAATAACGTGAACGTAGCGGCCGCCGGACTCGTCCATGTAGTCACGGCGCGCGGCGGCGACGTCGGAGATGGCGGAGGCCATCGGCGAATGGATGCCCAGCGCCCGGCGGGTGGTGGTGGTGGCACCGCCGCCGAAACCCACCAGAACACCGGCCGCGCCGGTGCGCATGAGGTGCAGCGCGGGCGTGTAGCCGGCGGCGCCGCCCACGATCACGGGGACGTCGAGCTCATAGATGAACTGCTTGAGGTTCAGCGGCTCGTGGTCCTTCGAGACGTGCTCTGCCGAGACGGTGGTTCCCCGGATGACGAAAATGTCCACGCCGGCTGCGACGACGGTTTTGTAGTGTTCCTGCGTGCGCTGCGGCGTCAGCGATCCGGCAACGGTCACCCCGGCTGCACGGATTTCGGCCAGGCGGGAGGTAATCAATTCGGGCTGGATGGGCGCCTGGTACAGCTCCTGCATCCGTCGGGTGACGGCGGGGCTGTTGGTCTCGTCCTCCAGGGCCGCGATCTGGTCGAGGACGGACTGGGGGTCCTCGTACCGGGTCCACAGCCCTTCCAGGTCCAGCACGCCGAGTCCGCCGAGGCGGCCCAGCGCAATGGCGGTCTCGGGCGACATGGCTGAATCCATGGGGGCCGCAATGACGGGCATGTCGAACTTGTAGGCATCTATCTGCCACGCGACGGAGACGTCCTTGGGATCACGCGTCCGACGGTTGGGGACGATCGCGATGTCATCCAGGGAGTAGGCACGACGCCCACGCTTGCCACGGCCAATCTCAATCTCATAGGTCACGTGACCACTTTACTTGACCACGCGGGATACGGCGGGGCGGCTCCCGCAAGACGGTCCGGAAACTGATAGTCCACACTTTATTGACCGCTTTTGTCAACTGTTTACAAGTCTAGAAAATACCCTTACGTTTACTCTCGGTTACCACCTGATCCACTACGTGACCATCCATCACTCCATCATCCGGGCCACCCTGTGCCCGATCCGAGAAAGAAGATCCCTTGGGAAGATCAGCTAGTGCATCCATCAGGCGCCACCGCGTCCTGGCCCTGTCGCTCGCCGCAGCAGTCGGTACCCTGGCCTTCGCCAGCTCACCGGTGTTCGCCACGACCGAAGCCGGGGAAGGGTCCGCGCCAGCCGCGGTCCAGAGTTCTCCGGTGCCGGGCGTGGCCGCCGGCGAGGCCTATACGAAGTTCATCGTGGACTACAAGGAGAGTGCGGCGAATGCCACCCCGAACGGCCGCGCCAACGCCTGGGGCAAGGCGGCCAAGTCACAGGGCGTGACCGTGAAGGAAGTGCGCACCCTGGCCACCGGCGGAACGCTGATCGAGGCGGACAAGGCCCTGTCCGGGCAGGCTGCCGAGGACTTCATGGCCGAAATTGCGGCGTCGGGTGCAGTCGAATCCGTCGAGCCTGACGCCCGGATGACCGTGGCGCTCACGCCCAATGATCCGCGCTACGGCGAACAGTGGGACTTCACCGCCACGAACGGGATGCGGATCCCCGGTGCGTGGGACGTTGCAACCGGAACCGGCGTGACGGTGGCCGTGATCGACACCGGCATCACCGCCCACCCGGACCTGGATGCGAATGTGCTCCCCGGTTATGACTTTGTCTCGGACGCCACCGCGGCACGGGACGGGAACGGACGGGACGCCAGTGCCCAGGACCAGGGCGACTGGTACGCAGCCGGCGAATGCGGCCAGACGACGGCCGGCAACAGTTCCTGGCACGGAACACACGTCGCCGGGACCATTTCCGCTGTGAGGGGAAACGCCACCGGGGTGGCCGGCGTCGCGCCCAACGCAAAAGTGGTGCCGGTCCGTGTCCTGGCAAAGTGCGGCGGTTCGCTCTCGGACATTGCCGATGCAATCATCTGGTCAGCCGGCGGCACCGTCTCGGGCATCCCGGCCAACGCCAACCCGGCCAAGGTGATCAACATGAGCCTGGGCGGTTCCGGCGCCTGCGGCAGCACCTACCAGGCGGCCATCGATTCGGCCGTCTCGCGCGGGGCCACGGTGGTGGTGGCAGCTGGCAACAGCAACCAGGATGCTTCCGGCTTCCGTCCCGCCAACTGCAACAGCGTGGTGAGCGTGGCCGCAAGCAATCCGAGCGGCACCCTCTCCTACTACTCCAACTTCGGCGCCTCGGTTGACCTGACCGCGCCGGGCGGCGATGTCAGGGTAACCGGCGGCGGAATCCTCTCCACCATCAACACCGGCACCACCACACCGTCCGCGGCCGGCTACGCCAACTACCAGGGCACGTCCATGGCCGCTCCGCACGTGGCCGGACTCGCCGCGCTGATTAAATCCAAGACGTCCTCGCTCACCCCGGCCCAGGTTGAATCCACCCTCAAGCAGGGAACCCGGGCCATGCCGGGCGGCTGCACCACCGGCTGCGGCGCGGGACTCTCGGACGCGACCAAGACCATGGGCCTGCTGGGCGGCACCACTCCCCCGCCGTCGGGCAACCTCCTGCTGAACCCGGGTTTCGAAGAGGGCGCAGTTTCCTGGACCTCTGACCACGCCGATACCTTTGAGACCGGCACGAACGCCCGGACGGGTTCCGGTTTCGCGGGACTCAACGGCTGGGGCCAGGCCACCTCCTACAAGCTGGACCAGGCGTTGGCAGTCCCCTCCACCGTGTCAGCCGCGTCGTTGTCCTTCTACCTCAAAGTGCAGTCGGACGAGACCACCGCAAGCTCGGCCTACGACACCCTGAAAGTCCAGGTGATCAGCGGTGGCACCACCACCACGCTCGCCTCGTACTCCAACCTCAACGAGTCCACCGGCTACGTCCAGAAGCAGCTGGACCTTTCCGCCTACAAGGGGAAGAGCGTGACCCTGCGCTTCCTGGGCGTCGAGGATTCATCGCTGTCGACGTACTTCTTCCTTGATGACACTGCCGTGACCACTTCCTAGCGTCCGCCATATCCGCTTCTGGCATAGCCAAGTCCGGAACCGCCGTCCGCGCAATGCTGCGCGGACGGCGGTTCCCTGCGCGGACGGCGGTTCCCTGTGCGGGCGTGGGTCCCCGGCGGCGCGGCCGGTCCCGCACGCGTCAGATGCCCTCGGCTTCGTCCACGGTGAGCTGGGATTCGAACATCCGGAAGTACCGGCCACGGAGCGCCACAAGCTCGCGGTGCGTGCCTTGTTCCACGATCCGGCCGTCTTCAAGCATGTAGACGATGTCAGCTTTCTCGATGGTGGCTAGCCGGTGGCTGATGGCGATGATGGTGCTGCTGCGGTCGGCGAAAAGCCGGGTGAAGATCCGGTGCTCGGCAAGGGCGTCAATCGCCGAGGTCGGCTCGTCCATCACCATGAAGGATGCGTTCCGATAGAAGTTCCGGGCCATCGCCAGCCGCTGCCACTGGCCGCCGCTCAAACCGCTTCCCTTCCGGCCCCGCGGATCCTCCATCCAGTTGCTGACGTGGTTGTCCAGGCCGTTCGGCAGTTTGTTGATGAACTCGAGGGCCTCGGCGTCGGACGCGGCCCGCCGGATCCGGTCTTCGTCCCGCGGTGAATCTATGTCGCCAAAGAGAATGTTCTCTGCCGCCGTCGCGAACTCGTACTTGAGGAACTCCTGGCTGAGGACCGCCAGGTGCCGGTGCCAGGACTTGACGTCGACGGCGGCGAGGTCGACGCCGTCGAGCAGTACCTGGCCGGAATCGGGGTGGTACAGTCCCGCCAGAATCCGGATCAGCGTTGACTTCCCGGCACCGTTCTCCCCCACGATGGCGATGTGCTGGCCCTCGCGGATGGTCATGCTGATGCCGCGGATCACCTCGATGTCGCTGCCTGTGTAGGTGAAGCGGATGTCCCGCAGCTCCACGGTTTTCGGAGCCTGCAGCAGCGGCGGGGCGTGGTCCGTGTGCACCGGCATCGCCATGAAGAGTTCGTAGTCTTTGAGGTTCGCCAGGTCCTCGTCGATGGAGCTCAACGAGGAAACGAGGTTGTTGGCCGTGGAGAGCGCCCTGCTGACGATCTGCTGGACGTAAAGGAACTGCCCCACCGGCTGGGCGCGGGCGATGATCTGGCCCACCACCCAGATCAGCGAAACGACCTCGGCGCCGTACTGCAGGGCGTCCGCCGCCAGCTGCTTGGGGATATAGCGCTTCTGGAAGTCCAGCCGCCGTTTCTCATCGGCGTCCCGGAGCAGGGAGCGAAGCCCCATGAGGTACCCGACGATTCCGTACAGGCGCATCTCGGCAATGTGCTGCGGCCGAAGCAGGTTCGTTTCGATCATCCGGCGCTGGCGGCGGGAGTCCACCTGCGTGTTCCAGTGGGCAATCTGTTCGCGGGAGAGTTTGAACTGCAGGTAGACGCTCGGGACGATGGCCACCAGGACGATCACGGCGATCCACCAGCTGACCAGCAGCAGTGCACCGACCGCAAGGATCACCGAGACAAGCTGCGTGAAGATCGCCGCGATCCGGTCAAGGACCCGGGCATAGGAATCGGAAAACCGCTTGGCGCGGTCGTACAGATCCACCGTTTCCTTGTCGTCGTACCGCCAGAACTCGAGTGCCAGGAACCGCTCATACATGAGGTCTCCCACAATGGCCCCCACCCTGAAGCTCATGAGCTGCTGGATGTACCGGTCCACGCTGCTGAAGGCGCCCCAGAACAGCCCCAGCGCGGCCGTGATGATGACATAGACAATCGCCTGCTGGCCGGCGGCGGCATCGCCGGCGTACGCGGCCGCCAACGCGGTGGTGGTCAGCGCCGCAAAGTAGGTGGTGACCAGGGGCAGGAGGGCCGAGATGAGCGAGCCCACCACCTTCATCACGACGGCGGCAGGAGAGGCCCGGAAGCTGACCCGCAGCACCTGCGCCACGGCCCGCGCATAGGGCCTAAGGGCCAGCCGCCGCTGGGGTTCCCTTTTCGGGTTTAGTTCGGCGGGGTGGCGTGGTTCGGACATGGCTCCAGCCTAATCCCGCGCACAGACACAAACAGGCCGCGGGGTCAGTTCCCCGCGGCCTGCTTGAAGAGGGTGGCCCACGGCGCCCGGGTTCCCTGGCCGCAGCGAAGCCAGGTCAGGGCGGCGCTGGGGGCTAGCGCGAACCGTAGTTGGGCGCTTCCACCGTCATCTGGATGTCGTGCGGGTGCGATTCCTTGAGGCCGGCCGGGGTAATGCGGACGAACTTGCCCCGGGCCTTCAGCTCGGCAACCGTCGGCGCACCGGTGTAGAACATGGTCTGGCGGAGGCCGCCCACCAGCTGGTAGGCAACGGATGCCAGCGGGCCGCGGTAGGCCACGCGGCCTTCGATGCCTTCCGGGATCAGCTTGTCGTCGCCGGAGACGTCGGCCTGGAAGTAGCGGTCCTTGGAGTAGGACGTGTTCTTGCCGCGGGTCTGCATGGCCCCGAGGGAGCCCATGCCGCGGTAGCTCTTGAACTGCTTGCCGTTCACGAAGATGAGCTCGCCCGGCGATTCGTCGCAACCGGCCAGCAGGGAGCCGAGCATCACGGTGTCGGCGCCGGCAACCAGCGCCTTGCCGATGTCGCCCGAATACTGGAGGCCGCCGTCGGCAATCAGCGGAACGCCGGCCGGGATGGCCGCCTTCGCGGACTCGTAGATGGCGGTGATCTGCGGAACGCCCACACCGGCCACAACACGGGTGGTGCAGATGGATCCCGGACCCACGCCCACCTTGATGCCGTCGGCGCCGGCGTCGATCAGCGCCTGGGCGCCTTCCCGGGTGGCTGCCTGGCCGCCGATGATGTCCACGTGGGCGGCGACAGGATCGGACTTCAGGCGGCGGATCATGTCCAGCACGCCCTGGGAGTGTCCGTTGGCCGTGTCCACGAACAGCGCGTCCACGCCGGCATCGATCAGGGCCATGGCACGTTCCCAGCCGTCACCGAAGAAGCCGATTGCGGCGCCAACGCGCAGGCGGCCTTCGTCGTCCTTGGTGGCCAGCGGATACTGCTCCGCCTTGGTGAAGTCCTTGGTGGTGATGAGGCCCTTGAGCCGGCCCTGGTCATCAACCAGCGGAAGCTTTTCGATCTTGTTGGTGGCCAGCTTGTGCGAGGCTTCCTCGCGGCTGATGCCGACGTGGCCCGTGACCAGGGGCATCTTGGTCATGACGTCGCTGACCAGGCGGATGGGGAAATCCGCTTCCGGAACGAAGCGGGTGTCGCGGTTGGTGACAATGCCCAGCAGCCGCATGCCCTCGTCCACCACCGGCAGGCCGGAGACGCGGTACTGCGAGCAGATCTCGTCCAGTTCGGCCAGCGTCGCTTCCGGCCCGATGGTCAGCGGGTTGGTGATCATCCCGGATTCGCTGCGCTTCACACGGTCAACCTGGTCGGCCTGGTCCTGGATGGACAGGTTGCGGTGGATCACGCCGAGCCCGCCCTGGCGGGCCATGGCGATGGCCATCCGCGACTCGGTGACGGTGTCCATGGCAGCGGACAACAGCGGGGTGTGGACGGAGATGCGCTTGGAAATGCGCGAGGACGTATCTGCCTCCGACGGGATGACGTCGGTGTGCCCGGGCAGGAGCAGGACGTCATCGTAGGTCAGGCCGATAAAGCCGAACGGGTTGTGTTCGGGCTGGGTCATAAGTGCGCCTCTTACCTTAATTCCGGGGTTCACGGGTAGGGGTTGCAGCTGATGACCAGCCCGTCATTACGGGACTGGCCTGTGCAGATGGTGATGCCTTGGTGCGGAAGTGTTGAATAAATTCTAGAACCTCGGCGGCGATCCCCATATTCCGCTGCGGCAATGTGAGGAACCGCACGCCCTCCTCCGGGCCGGGCCCGGCATCTGGCCTCAGGTCCAGCCGGTGGCGGCCAGCAACCGCTGCTCGAACATGGGAATCATGCTCTGCACGTAGGTCTTGGTCAGGTGGTTGTCATCCTTGTAGACGTATACATTGCCCACGACGGCCGGGCAGATTCCGTCCGCGCAGATGAAGTCGCTCAGGTCCATCAAATGGAGCCCGTCCACCTTGCCGCGGTAAGCGTCCAGGGGCGACGAATCCGCGAGCGATTCACCCAGGGGCGGGTTGCAGTCAGCTGCGTCTGCGCCCTTCTTTTGTACGCATTCCGGCATGTTGAACCCGAACCGCGGGTTGTCGCGGACTCCCACCACGTCCATTCCGGCGTCGGTGAACGGTTTGATGCCTTCAAGGTAGCCGGGAACTTCCGTCTCAAACGGCGCATCCTTGAGGGTCAGCGACGCGACCGTGAACACCGCATCGGGCTGATGCTGCAGCACATACTCTGCGCTGGCTTTGTTGAAGGCGTTGCACTCGGCGTCACGCTCTGTGGACTCAGCACCGAAGCGGCAGTTGCCCTTGAGCAGCGTGACCACCTCCCAGCCGTGTTCCTTGGCGATCGGGCCCAGCGCCGCCATGTACTGCTGCGCGTGCGAATCGCCAAGCACCACGATCCGCTTGGTGACAACCTCCGGCTTGCTGTTCTGCAGGCAGCCGGAGAGCAGCGGATCGTCCGGCACATTCCCGTCAGTGCAGAGGCCGTCAATATCCGCCCACTCATTCTTCATGGCAGCCGGCGCCGGAATGATCTTCGCTTCCGGCGTCGGTTTTCCGACGTTTTCGGGGGTCAGGGCGGCCGCGCCGGGAGTCAGTTCCCTGGGCTGCGCGGCGGCTGCCGCTTCCTCTGCAGTCAGTTTGGTCTGCCACAGGGACACCGGCCCGGCCAGCAGCGCTCCGCACGCCACGATAACGACGGCGTTCCGCCAGACCCGCCGCTGGGGCCAGTGCCAGTCACGCAGGGGCTTTTCCACGAACCGGGTTGTGAGGACGGCCATCACCACGGAGGCCGCCACGATGGCCAGCCCTTGGACGAGGTTGGGCGAGACAACACCGGTGCCGGCGAGTGCGAGGACCAGCAGCGGCCAGTGCCAGAGGTACAGCGCGTAGGAGTTGTCGCCCAGCTTCACGAGGGGTTTCCAGCTCAGGAGCCGGTCCGCACCAAAGCGGCTGCCGCTCTGGCCGGCCACGATGATCGCCGCAGCCGCCAGCGTGGGCCACAGCGCCACAAAGCCGGGGAAGGACCGGTCCACTGTCAGCAGCAGGCCGCAGGACACCATGGCGGCCACGCCGGCCCACCCCAGGATGACGCGAAGCAGCATTCCCGGCCTCAGGTAAGGCAAAGCCAGTGCGAGCAGGGATCCCAGCGCGAACTCCCAGAGCCGGGTGCGGGTGTCGAAATAGGCGTAGGCCTGGTTCGTGGCGGTCTGTTCAACGGAGTAGGCCAGCGACGCCGCGAAGATCACGCCGAAGGCAACGGCCAGCAGCAGGCGGTAGCTGACGGCCGGGCGCCGCAGGATCCGGTGCAGCGCGGCTGCTCCGGCAAACACCAGTGGCCACAGGATAAAGACCTGCCCCTGGATGGACAGCGACCAGAAATGCTGCAGCGGACTCGCCCCCGAGTGGTCCTGGGCGTAGTAGTCGACCGCCGAATCCGCGAGCAGCCAGTTCTGCCGGTACAGCAGGGAGGCCCACGCCTGCTCCAGGACGTCCGGCCAGCGGCTTTGGGGAAGGATCGCCCAGGTGCCCGCCAGGACACCGAGGATAACGACGACGGCGGCCGGCAGCAGCCGTTTGAACAGGTGCAGCCAGTGGCTGACCAGTTTGAGCGGACTGCCGCTTTCCACCTTGCGCACGAACGAGAGGGTCAGCAGGAACGCGGAGATCAGCAGGAAGATGTCCACGCCGCCGGACACCCGGCCCAGCCAGACGTGGTACGTGACCACCATCAGGACGGCGAGTGCCCGGAGCCCCTGGACCTCGGGGCGGTACGCCTTCCCGGCTGCCTTGTCCGTGCTTTTCGTAGTGTTCGTCGGTTGCTTTGCGGGGGTCGTCGGGTGCTCTGTGGGGGTCGTCGTCATCCGTTGTTCCAGCCGGTTGCTGCCAGAAACTCCTTCTCGAAGTAGGGGGTGATGCTGTCCATGTACGTCCTGGTGACGTGGTTGTCGTCTTTGTAGACCATGACGTTGCCGATGACCGCCGGGCAGGTGTCGTCCGGGCAGAAGAACGGCGTGAAGTCGAGGAACTTCGTGCCGGGCACCTGGCCCGCTATTTCCGCGGCGGGGGACGCCGGCTGATAGCTTTCGGCCGTCTTCGCGGCACACGCCGCGTAGTCGTCCTGGTGCTGTTCCAGGCAGTCCGGCACCGCCTCTGGCATGCGGGGGGTGTCGCGGAGGGCGACGACGGGAATCCCGGCGTCGTTGATTTCCTTGATCTCCGGGAGCCACGCGGGGTCCATGAATTCCGTCTTGTTCGGGTTCGGGTCCGTCCGGGTGCTGGTGGTGACCACAAGGTCCGGTTTCATCTCCAGGACCTTCTTCATGGTCTCCTTGTTGAAGTCGACGCAGCCGTCCGAGAGCTCAGGCGCGTCGGTCTCCGTCACCGGGCAGTAGCCCTTGGTGATGGCTTCCACTTTCCAGCCGTATTTGTCTGCAAGGTTAAGCAGCGGCGTGGACCAGACGTGGGCGTGGGAGCTGCCGATGACCATGATGGTCTTGTCTGCATCGTCTTTTCCGTTGGTGCACACGTTGATGAGCTCGGCGTCGTTGGTGGTGCAGCCGCCTTGGAATTTCGGCCATTCCTCGGCCACGGTGGTGAGGCTGGGAAGCAGCGGAGCGGACTTGTCGGCGGCATCCACGTACTCGGGATCCAGCACCCGTGCACCCGGGTTGTTGGCCCAGGCCTGGCTGGCGGCCGCGGCCGTGGCGCTGGTGATTTGGAACTGCCAGCCGGCGAGCGGAACGGCAGCGGTGGCTACAGCGGCGGCGACTGCGATGACTGCCCGGCGACGCTTGACCTCCGGCCATTTCCACTCGCGCCATGGTTTCTCGATGAACCGGGTGGTGAGGTAGGCAAGGCCCATCGACACGACGATGATGACAGTCCCGGACAGCGGCCCGGCGTGGTCCCGGCCGGTAGCGGCCAGGGCGATGACAAGGATGGGCCAGTGCCACAGGTACAGGGCGTAGGAGTTGTCCCCGAGCCGGACCAGCGGCCCTGTGCTCAGGATCCTGTCAACGCCGAACCTGCTGCCGGTTTGCCCGGCAGCAATGACGCACGCGGCAGCCAGCGTGGGCCACAGGGCGGCCACTCCCGGAAACGCCGCCTGGACGTTGAGCAGTATGCCGCAGCTCAGCATGGCCGCGATGCCGAACCAGCCGAGGGCAATGCGTCCGGCCCGTGGGATCCGGAGGCCGGGCAGGATCAATGCCACCAGGGTGCCCAGGGCGAATTCCCACAGCCGCGCCCCGGTGTCGAAATAGGCCTGGGCCTGGTTGGTCACAGTGAAGATGATCGAGTAGACCAGCGACACCAGGAATACTGCGGCAAAGATGTAGCACAACAGGATGCGGTAGTGCAGCCGGTACCGTTTGGCCACGAGCGCTGCGCCGGCAAAGATCAGCGGCCAGAGGATGAAGACCTGCCCCTGGATGGAGAGGGACCAGAAGTGCTGGAACGGGCTGGCCAGGCTGTGGTCGGTTGCGTAGTAGTCAGTGGCCTGCGACTGCAGGAGCCAGTTCTCCACATAGAAAAGGGAGGCCCAGCCCTGGGCGATGATATCCAGCCAGCGCGTGCGGGGCAGGAGGAGGAAGCTCGCCGCGAGGACAGCGACCATGACCGTGACCGCCGCCGGCAAGAGGCGCCGGAACAGGTGCAGCCAATGCCTGAACAGCGCCATCGGCCTCCCCTGCTCGTACCTGCCCACAAACTGCAGGGTCATCAGGAAAGCCGAGATCAGCAGGAACACGTCCACCCCGCCGGACACCCGCCCGAACCAGACGTGATAGCTGACAACCATCAGCACAGCCAAGGATCGCAGGCCTTGAATTTCAGGCCGGAACTTTGATTTTCGGCTCGGTTCAGCTCCGGCGCCACTGCGGCGCGGCGAGGCTAGGGCTCTCGCCACAGACATAGAAAACCCCTCAAGCGGATAACCAAAGCATCCATGTTACCGAATCGTAACTTTCATCGCCAATCGCCGAAGCAGGCGAAAAGAACCCCCGGCTTCCATTAAGGCACTCCTAGCTGGGAGTTTCCAGAGGAGGGCGCCTTCGGACGGCGGCCGGGAAACTAGGCTGGTGACGAAGCGGGTGCTGGAACCCGGAAACGCGAGGAGTGGCCAAGTGATCGTTCAGGTGCGTATGTGCATTCCCGCTGAGCTCTCCGACCTGGTGGTTGAAAGCTGCACCCAGCAGACCGGTGCGGCGGAAGTAGCCGTGCACAGGGGCGCGTCCATCCAGCCGCCGGGCGACGTGGTGGTGGTCCACGTGGCCCGGGAAGCAGTCGAGGAGCTGCTGGAAAAGCTGCATGTCCTGAAGGTCCAGGAGCTTGGCTCCATTGCCATTTCCATGCCGGAGCTCATGCTCTCCCGGCGCGCCGACCGGGCTGAAGCCGCAGCGCCGGGAGACGGCGCCGACGCCATGATCTGGGACGAGGTGACGCGCCAGACGGGGGAGGATTCACGGCTCACGTGGAGCTATTTGGCATTCCTGGTACTGGCAACGCAGCTGGCCGCGATCGGTATTGTCACGGATTCCACCATCGCCATCGTCGGGGCCATGGCCGTTGGACCGGAATTCGGACCGCTCGCAGCCCTTGCGGTCGCCATCGCCCAGCGCAAATGGAAACTGGGACGCAGTGCCGCCGTGGCGTTGGGGGTCGGCTTTCCTGTGGCCATGCTCCTGGCTGCACTGACGGCCTGGCTGTCCGTGCCGCTGGGGCTCTTCCCCGCAAACACCCTCGACACCGGGTCCGCCGTCGAGTTCATCTACCACCCCGGACCCTATTCGCTGATCGTTGCCGTGCTGGCCGGTGCCGCCGGGATGCTCTCCGTCATCAGCCGGCGCTCGGCCGCCCTGATCGGGGTCTTCATTTCCGTGACCACCGTTCCCGCCGCAGGGTTCGTGGCCGTGGCGCTCGTCCTTGGCGAGTACCAGAAAGCTGCGGGGTCCGCCCTGCAGCTGCTGCTCAACCTTGTGGGCATCGTGGCATCGGCGCTTGCCGTGCTCATTTTCTACCGCATCATCACCAAACGGCTGCCGGACGGAATGGCCCGGAGGCTGAGACGCCAGGCGCTGCGCGCCCGGAGCTAGCCTCCGGCCCAAGGCATTCACGGGCCAAGGCAGGGCACTAGGCCAACGACCGCGCGGCCAACGAAGCTGCCGCCGGGATCTTTCCCGCCAGGTACCGGGCGTCCCGGCACGCACCGATGAGGGTCGCCGATGTGGCGGCGTACATGAATTCCCCGCCGAGGAAGAACAGGCCGGGCAGGTCGGTGGCCACGCCACGGCGCTGCCGGGGCCGCCCGCCGTCGTCGAATACCTGCGGTTCGATCCAGTCAAAGGACTCACGGTAGCCCGTGCACCAGATCACGTTGGACACACCGTCGAGGGGGCTGCCCGCGACAACAGGCCGCCCGTCCTGCACTCCGGTCACCCTGGGCACAATGTCGACACCGGCAGCAGTAAGGTCCTTGCGTTTGGTCCTGATCAGGGGGTCGGCATGCGCCAGTTTGTGCTGTGCGGCCTTACGCCCCAGCGGGTTGTCGACGGTGAGCACGTGGATCCCCAGAAACCGCACCACGGGCAGGGCGAAGCGTGCGGCGTTCCGGCCGTGGCGCACGGGCAGCTCTCCGCTCGGCTTCCCTGCCACCACCGTGGGGTGCGTCCTGCTCACTTCCAGGGCAATTTCCGCTCCCGAGTTGCCCAGTCCCACGACGAGGACGCGGCCGTGCCGGAGTTGGCCCGGATTCCGGTATTCGCTGGAGTGCAGCTGGACGATGGACGGATCCAGCCCGGACGCAAAGTCCGGCAACCTGGGCGCCTGCGTGCAGCCGGTCGCCACAACGACGTTGCCGGCCTCCCACCGGCGGCCGCCGGACACCGCGACGAACCGCCCCTGTTCCCGCCATAGCCTCTCCACCCGGATCCCGGTACGCACCGGAAGGTCAAAGGTGGCAGCGTAGTTTTCAAGGTAGTCGGCGAGGTCGTCCTTGCGGGGAAAGGACAACCTGTCTCCCGGAAACGGCACGCCGGGAAGGCCGTCGTACTTCGCCGGTGTAAACAGCCTCAGGGTGTCCCAGCGCTGCCGCCAGGCGTCACCGATTCTCGGATTCGCATCCAGGATGAGGAATTTCCGGTCCTGGCGCTTGAGGTAGTGGCCGATGGCAAGGCCGGACTGGCCCCCTCCGATGACCAGGGTGTCAAGCACTTCGACTGCCGCCGCGTCGTCGTTGCTGTTGCTCATTGCAGTGCCTCCTGTTCAACCGCTATGGATTCATTCGATGAACCCTCCCGGTCGCTTCCCGGCCGCAGGGCCTCCGGACCGCGAAGGGCCTCCGGACCGCGCCGTTCCGTCCGGTAGCGCAGCCACCACACCAGCATCAGCGCGGAGGCCAGCACGTAGAGTGCGTGAAGCAGCCAGATCGGGCCCGCCGGGAGGTGGAAGACGTACACGGAATGGACAGCGTTGGCCACGTTGCTCAGGACCAGGCTGCTGAGGCTATAGGACGCCAGGTCCCTGGTCCGTGCTGCCTTGAGAAGCATCGGCAGCAGGCCAAGGGCGAACAGCACGGTCGAGAATGTGCCGGCCAGGACGGGAAGGTTCATAGTTCGACACTAGGTCCGCGTCCTTGCGCTCCGCGTCGGCAGAAGTATGTATCTTGCCCCGGGCGGGGCTGGGCAGTTCTATGCAGCCCGCGGCTTACTGTGTGAGCCCGTGGTCGTAGGCATACTTGGTGGCGGCCACCCTGGACTGCAGCCCCAACTTGAGCAAGATGTTGCTGACATGCCGGGCCACGGTCTTTTCACTCAGGTAGAGCTCCCCGGCGATGGCCCGGTTGGCCATCCCGGAGGCCACGAGCCGGAGTACTTCAAGTTCGCGCGGCGTCAGGGGTCCGGGCCGCGCGTCGTGCGCCGGTGTGTACTGGAGCGAGGCTGCCCAGGCAGCGGCGGGGGCAGCACCGAGGGCAAGGAATTCAGCGTGTGCCGCCTCGAAGTCCATCTCCGCCGAGTCGTCGTCGCCGGATGCGCGGCAGGCCTGGCCCACAAGGGTGCGGCAGCGCGCGGCTTCGAAAGGAACGCCCAGTTCCCGCCAGAGCGTCCACCCCTGTCGCAGGACCGGCCGCGCCAGGGCGGGTTCTCCTTCGGCGAGGAGGACGGCCCCGGTGGCCTGGCAGGAGGCAGCCTGCAGCATCGGCATCCCGCAGTCCTGCGCCACGGATGCCAGTTCGTCGGCGGCCCGGCGCGCAGCGGCTGTGTCACCCGCAGCCAGTTCTATCTCCACGAGCGCCGGCAGCAGGTGGCGGCGGTTGGCCAGGTCGGCGGCATCGGCTGACCTGCGGATGAGGGTCTGGGCGGCCGGGACGTCCCCACGGGCCAGCCTCAGCAGCGCGAGTCCCGGCTGGGGCTCATAGCCGCTGCGCGCCGCCTGCCGGTAGCATTCCTCGGCCGCCGCGAACTCACCCCGCAGCCGTTCCACTTCGCCCTGCTGGTAGTAACCGCCGTAAAGTGCCTGGTAATCTCCCGCCGCGGACAGCCGCTGCGCGTCCTTCGCGGCGCTGACGGCGTCATCCCAGGCCCCGTGCAGCCGGTACAGGTCGGCGCGGTGGCCCTGGCACTGGCCGCTGAACAGGACCATGTCCGGCCGTCCGCCGCACCACCGGTCCAGTGCGGCCGTCCATTCCAGGGCGCGGCGTAGATCGAAGGCCAGGTGGCAGGTGCCGATTACGGCGCAGTAGATGATCCCCGAGGGGACCGGCGAGAGCTCTCCGGCGGTTACCGCGACCATCACCTCATCAAAGAGCCCGACGCCGGTGCTGATGTCACCGAGCGCCACGCAGGCCTGGCCCGTTCCCAGCAGCGAAAGCGAGATGAGGTCCCGGTCCTGGAACTTCTCCCCGATGGCCAGGGCGTCCGTGAACCCCCGGCGGGCACCTTCGGGGTTGCCCCCGAACAGCATGCCCAGTGCCGTGGGAATCAGCAGCAGGCCCTCCACTGCGCAGGGTTCGTTCAGCTCTGCCACCAGCCGTCCGGCTCGGGCGAACCATCCCGCGCTCCGGGCCGGCTGGCCCGAGTTCATCAGATGGATGCCGATCCGCCCGGCGCAGCGGGCCGCGCCCACCACGTCGCCGACGACGAGGTACTCCTCGTGCGCGCGGGTGAGGGTCTCGATTCCGGCGTCGGATTTGCCGGTCAGGATTTCCACCGTGGCAAGGCGCTCGAGGTCTGCCGCGGGAAGCCCGCCGTGCTGGTCGGCATCGAGGAAGTGCTCGAAGGCGTCGGTCCAGCGATGCTCCTCGAAGGCGGAACGGCCTCTGTCCAGGCCGCCTTCAGACGTTGCCATGATGCCTCCCCGCACCGTTCCAAGCTCCATCTAAGCGCCACGGTACGCCGGGGGTGCCGGGTGCACAAGCTCGGGCAGAAAGCGCCGAACCGGGGTGTAAGAGCGGGATGTGCAGGGGTTCAAAATGGGCGCGAAAAGGCCGGCCCGGCGTGGGCGGTTCCTGGGAACCGCCTGGCCGGACCGGCCTATTTTTGCTGCGCTAGTACAGCGCTGACTGCACGCTAGTGCTTGTGGCCTGCGTGCTCGTCCTCGTCGGCCGGCTTTTCGACAACGAGGGTCTCGGTGGTGAGAACCAGCGCTGCGATGGAGGCGGCGTTGCGGAGGGCTGCGCGGGTCACCTTGACGGGGTCAATGACACCGGCTGCGATGAGGTCTTCGTACTCGCCGGTCTTGGCGTTGAAGCCATGGTGGATGGCGGATTCCGCCACCTTTGCAGCGACGACATAGCCGTCAAAGCCGGCGTTCTGGGCGATCCAGCGCACAGGCTGGACCAGGGCGCGGCGCACGATGCCCACAGCTGCTGCTGCGTCACCTTCGAGTGCGGTGACCGACGGGTCCTCGTCCAGCGCCTTCAGGGCGTGGATGAGGGCGGAACCGCCACCGGCAACGATGCCTTCTTCGAGGGCAGCGCGGGTGGAAGACACGGCGTCCTCAATGCGGTGCTTCTTTTCCTTCAGCTCAACCTCGGTGGCTGCGCCAACCTTGATCACGCCGATGCCGCCGGCCAGCTTGGCCAGGCGCTCCTGGAGCTTTTCCTTGTCCCAGTCCGAGTCGGTGCGGGTCAGTTCAGCCCGCAGCTGGGCAACGCGTGCCGCAACGTCCTCGGCCGATCCGGCGCCGTCAACGATGGTGGTGTTGTCCTTGGTGACCGTGATGCGGCGGGCCGTACCGAGCACCTCGAGGCCAACGGAATCCAGGCTCAGGCCGAGTTCCGGGGAAACAACCTGTGCGCCGGTGAGCGTCGCGATGTCCTGCAGCATGGCCTTGCGGCGGTCGCCGAAGCCGGGTGCCTTGACGGCAACGACGTTCAGGGTGCCGCGGATGCGGTTGACGATCAGGGTGGAGAGGGCTTCGCCTTCAACGTCCTCGGCAATGATGAACAGCGGCTTGGAGCTCTGCAGCGCCTTTTCCAGCAGCGGCAGGAAGTCCTGCACCGAGGAGATCTTGCCCTGGTTGATCAGAATGAGGGCGTCTTCGAGGACTGCTTCCTGGCGTTCCGCGTCAGTGACGAAGTACGGGGACAGGTAGCCCTTGTCGAACTGCATGCCCTCGGTGAGGACCAGTTCGGTCTGCGTGGTGGAGGACTCCTCGATGGTGATCACACCATCCTTGCCGACCTTGCCGAAAGCCTCGGCCAGGAGCTCGCCGATCTCATCGCTCTGGGCGGAGATGGCTGCAACGTTCGCAACCTGGGTGCCCTCGACGGGACGGGCATTCTCGAGCAGGCGTGCTGCGACGGCCTCAACCGAGACCTCGATGCCGCGCTTGATCTGCCCCGGAGCTGCGCCGGCTGCAACGTTGCGCAGGCCTTCCTTGACCAGTGCCTGCGCCAGGACGGTGGCGGTGGTGGTGCCGTCGCCGGCGACGTCGTTGGTCTTGGTGGCGACTTCCTTGGCCAGCTGCGCGCCAAGGTTCTCGAACGGGTCATCCAGTTCGACTTCGCGGGCGATGGTCACGCCGTCGTTCGTAATGGTGGGAGCGCCCCACTTCTTGTCCAGCACGACGTTGCGGCCGCGCGGGCCAAGCGTCACCTTGACAGTGTTGGCGAGCTTATCGATGCCGGCTTCAAGCGACCGGCGGGCAGCGTCGTTAAACGCAAGCTGCTTTGCCATGGTTGTGTCCTTTCGAGACAGAAACCCCGCGCCGCTGACCAGTCAGAAATGAATCAGACGGATCGGCGGCGCGGGGTCAAAGAGTTACTTTACGACGATCGCCAGGACGTCGCGGGCGGACAGCACGAGGTACTCGGTGCCGCCGGTCTTGACTTCGGTTCCGCCGTACTTGGAGTAGATAACAACGTCGCCAACGGCAACGTCGACGGGAACGCGGTTGCCGTCTTCAAAGCGGCCGGGGCCTACTGCGACAACTTCGCCTTCCTGCGGCTTCTCCTGTGCGGAGTCCGGGATTACCAGGCCGGAAGCCGTGGTCTGCTCTGCTTCGAGCGGGCGGACAACAATACGATCCTCAAGAGGCTTAATAGAGACCGACACTCGGACCTCTCCTTCTACGTCAGCAAATTCATGGACTGGAAAACCGTTGCGCCTGTGCGTGCAAACCGTCGTCGCGGTGCCGGCAGCAGCGTGGCTGGCAGTTCTCCATGTGTTAGCACCCTCCTAGGGAGAGTGCTAATGAAGACTCTATGTAGTCGTTAGCACTCGGTCAAGGCGAGTGCCAGAATTTCGTCACCGGTGAACGCCTAGCGACCCGCCAGGTCATCAAAGTCGACGTCGTCGCCATCGTCCGTGTCGTCGTCGTTCGTAACGTTGCGGTTCCGGTACAGCACGACGGCGGCAGCGAGCGCCGTCGCAACCGAGGCGATCAGGAACACGAGGCCGCCTGCGCGGACAGCGGCGTACGACTCGCGGATTTGCCGCGCCTCGTCGGTGTCGTCCTGGATGTTCTTGCCGCCCACCGAGTAAACGGTTGCGTTGAAGGAGTCCAGGAAGAAGATGATCACCAGGAGCGCCAGGCAGACGACGGCGATGGCGGCACCGGCGATCAGCGCGGGGCGGGCGTACCTGGCAAGGCCCGTGGGCTGGTGGTGGTCATTGCGTTGGTCTTCTACGGGTGGCTGCGGCCCTGCGCTGTCTTCCATGCCTCCAACCCTAGCGGCACCGCGGGTGTCCGCCGCCTCGATTAGGCTTGATGACATGGCTGACGCACCGCAGGACCTGATCGCTCCGCTCCTGACCAGCGAAGGCTGGGAGCTGCTGGCGTCGCTTGGCCCGTACCGGGAGGACGATGCGTTCCGGCTCAATGAGTCGCTCCGGAAAGCAGGCCACTCCCCCGCGCTCGTCTCGGCAGTCCTCACCCAGTCCAGGCTGCGGACCAAGGCTGAGGCCAAATTCGGCGAATTCGCCCGGCAGATGATCTTCACCCAGGCGGGCCTCGAACAGGCCACGCGCCTTAATGTCGCCGCCCGGCACGCCGAACGGTTTGCCTCCGCGGGGATCGAGCACGTGGCGGATCTCGGCTGCGGGCTGGGCGCCGATGCCATGGCGCTGGCCTCCATGGACATCCGGGTCACGGCAGTGGAAATGGACGAGACCACCGCCGCCTGCGCCACCATGAACCTGATTCCCTTCCCGCACGCCAGCGTGGTCCACTCCGATGCCACCACCGTCCCGCTGGACGGCGTGGGCGGCGTCTGGCTGGACCCCGCCCGCCGCACCACCTCCACCTCGGGCACGCGCCGGATCTGGGATCCGGAGGAATTCTCGCCGCCGCTGTCCTTCGTGGAATCCCTCGCCGAGTCCGGCCGCGCGGTGGGCGTGAAGATGGGGCCCGGCATGCCGCACGAATCAGTCCCTGCCGGCTGCGAGGCGCAGTGGGTCTCGGTGGGCGGCGACGTCACCGAAGTCGCGCTCTGGTTCAACGCCGTCAGCCGCCCCGGCGTCCGGCGCGCCGCCCTGCTGCTCGGCCCGCAGGGCGCTGCCGAAATCACCAGCGCGGAAGGGTTCGACGGCGGACCGGTGGCCCCCGTGGGCCCGGTGGAAGGGTACCTGTACGAGCCTGACGGGGCTGTCATCCGCGCCGGGCTTGTGGCGGATGTCGCGGCGCGGCTGGGCGGCCACCTCGTGGACGAACACATTGCCTACATCTGCGCGCCGGAGCTGGTGGACACCCCGTTTGCCAGGGCCTACAAGGTCCTGGAGGTCATGCCGTTCAACGTCAAGGCCCTCAAAGCCTGGGTGAAGCAGCACAACATCGGCGTCCTGGACATCAAGAAGCGCGGCACGTCGGTCACTCCGGAGGAGCTCCGCAAGCAGCTCCTCGCGGGGGGCGGGAAGGGGTCCAAGGGCAAAAAGACAGCCACCCTGGTCCTCACCAGGATCGGCGAGGACCGGGTTGCCATTTCCGTGGAGCCGGTTCAGCCCAAGGTTTAGCCTGTCCCGTTACCGGGCATTCCGTGTTACTGGGCCCGCATGAAGTCTTCGGCCGCGCGGACCTGCTCGTCCGTGGGCCGGACGCCGGTGTACAGCACAAACTGCTCCAGTGCCTGGATGGTGGCCACTTCGGCACCGGTGATGACCGTCTTCCCGGCAGCCCGGGCAGCCTTGATCAGGGGCGTCTCGGCCGGCAGCGCCACGACGTCGAACACCACCTTCGCGGCGTCCACCGCCTCCGGGGGGAAGGACAGTGCGTCGGCGTCGGGACCGCCGGCCATACCAACGGGCGTCACGTTGATGATCATGTCCGCCGTGCCGCCGGCGTCCGCCGCGGGCAGTTCGGCGCTCCACTTGAATCCGTAGAGGTCCGCGAGCGGCTTACCTGACGCCTCGTTGCGGGCAACGATGGTGACGTCGCGGAAGCCTGCGTCACGGAGCGCCGCGGCCGTCGCTTTCGCCATACCGCCGGAACCCTTGAGCAGCACCGAGTAGTCCGCGGGAACGGCGTTGCGCTGCAACAGCTGCTCGATCGCCGTGTAATCCGTGTTGTAGGCGGTGAGCTTGCCGCCGTCGTTCACGATGGTGTTGACCGAATCGATGGCCTTGGCCGAAGGGTCCATCACGTCCACCAGCGCAATGACGTCCTCCTTGTACGGCATGGACACCGCGCAGCCCCGGATACCCAGCCCCCGGACGCCGGCAATCGCCTGGCCAAGGTCCGTGGGCGCGAAAGCCTTGTAGATCCAGTTCAGGCCCAGCTGGTCGTAGAGGTGGTTGTGGAAGCGGGTCCCGTTGTTGCTCGGCCTGGCCGAGAGCGAGATGCACAGGGTCATGTCTTTATTCAGAATTGGCACGGGTCCATTAAACGCCCCGGAAGCCCGGACAGCACTGTTACGCCACGGAGCGACGCGTCAGCAACCAGTTCCGGGCGCATAAGGTCCGACGGCGGCCGGCAGCTTTCCGGGTGCGGGCGCCTTGCCCGCGAGCACGGCCACCAGGGCGTTGAACGCTTCCTGGCTGCGGCCGTAGAGGGCCACCTTGGCGGGGGCAGCCGAGCCTGCCAGCGGCCACGGCGCATCAAGCGCCACGACCACGTCGCCTTGGGCCGGGGGCCCCTCGTAGCCGATCAGCGTCACAAGCGGTCCGGCGCCGAGCGTCATGCCGGCCGCGCGGGCGGCCTGCGCAAAACGTGCGCGGTCCTGGTCATTGCCGCCGGCCACCCGGACACTGCCGGGCACCATCGGTCCATGGCACGGTCCGGCCAGGACGGTGACTGCCGCTGCTGAGACCCGCTGGGAAAGGGCGGAGCCACTTCCGGGCGCGGCGGCCGGGGGTGCAGGGGTGCGGGCCCGCCACATCATCATGGTCACCACCCGCTGCGCAGCCTCGTCGAGGCGCTGTGGCGGGAGGGCCCCGGTGCTGACGGCGCTGACCACCGCGGCATGCGCTGCCGCCACGTCCCCGGGCATCAGCAGCAGGTCCGCCCCGGCAGCAAGTGCCAGCGGTGCGGCGGACTCCCCGGGGAACCGCTTCTGCACCGCGCCCATGTTGAGTGCATCCGTCACGGCAACACCCTTGAATCCCATGCCCCGGAGGGCAGCGTAGCTCGGTTTGGACAATGACGCCGGCACGCCCGGCTCCAGGGCGGGCACGGAGATGTGGCCGGTCATGACCATGGGCAGGCCGGCATCGATGGCAGCCTGGAACGGTTTCCAGTCCTTCGCCCGGAGTTCCGCCACGGTTGCCTTCTGCACCGGCAGGTTCTCGTGCGAATCGACGGCCACCGAGCCATGCCCGGGGAAATGCTTGGCGGCGGGCAGGAGCCCGGCGGCCAGCATTCCCTGGGCAAAACCGACGCCGAGGGTCGCCGCAGCATCAGGGTTGCCGGACATGGCCCTGGCTCCGATGGTCGGGTCCAGCGGGCCGGCCGTGACATCCGTGGCCGGCGCGAAGTCCGCGGTGAAGCCGAGCCCGGCAAGTTCCGCGGCGAGCGCCCTGCCGGCGTCGGCAGCGAGGCCGGCGTTGCCGGCGGCCCCGTAGCTCATCGGGGCCGGCCACTCGGTCAAGGGTGCCCGCAGCCGGGCCACAACACCGCCTTCCTGGTCCACTCCGATGACGGCAGGCCAGGTGCGTCCGTCCGCCCTGGCCGCCTTCTGCAGGAGGCCTATCCCCGAGGCCATCGCGGCGGTGTCAACGGTTCCGTCGGCGGACCGCGGCACGTTGTCACCCATGACGATTGATCCGCCCAGGTGCAGCCGTTCCATGGTGGCGGCGTGGGCGGCAAAGTCGGTTCCGGTGAAGAAGGGCATCAGCACCTGGCCGGCCTTCTGTTCAACGCTCATTTTTGCGACGGCGGCGCGGGCAGCCTCTTCGTCCTTCTGCTGCGGTCCCCAGCCCAGCTGGCGTTCCCCGGGGTCGGGGATTGACGGCGTGGGCGTTGCCGGGCTTCCCGACGCGGCGGGCGCGGAACGCAAGGCGCTGCCGGACGCGGGCGCCGTTGACGATGGAGTTCCGGACTGCGTTCCGGAGGAGGGTGCCGGGGAAGGAACGCCGGTACAGGCGGCGGTGGCAAGCATTGCCGCCGTCACCGCCAGCGTCGTCGCTGTTTTACGGAAAGTCCTTGTGTGAAAACTGTCACTGCGTCCTTGAAACCAAGCCATCATCTCGATGCTACCCCTGCACTAGACTTGAACCACCCGTTGCCCGCCCTCTGGCTGCTTCTGCAACGGACGGCGGAACAGTGAAGGGACCACATGAAGATTGATTTCGCTTCATCCAGGCAATCAACTCTTGGTGTGGAATGGGAGCTCGCCCTGGTCAATGCGCAGACCGGCGAACTGGCTTCGGTAGCCAATGAGGTGCTGCGCGGCGTGGCCGCCAACCACCCCGAGCTCAACGAGGACGACGAACACCCGCACATCAAGCAGGAACTCCTGCTGAACACGGTGGAGCTCGTCACCGGCATCTGCGAGACAGTGGCGCAGGCCAAGGCGGACCTCAGCAGTTCGCTGGCCGCCGTCCGGGAAGTCACCGACCCGATGGGCGTTGAGCTTTTCTGCGCCGGCAGCCATCCGTTCAGCCCGCCGCAGCTGCAGCCGGTCACGGACAAGGCACGGTATTCCAAGCTCATCGACCGCACCCAGTGGTGGGGGCGCCAGATGGTGATCTACGGCGTGCACGTCCACGTGGGCCTGGACAGCCGCGACAAGGTCCTGCCGGTGCTGGACGGCCTGCTGAACTACTTCCCGCATTTCCAGGCGCTGTCCGCCTCGAGTCCCTTCTGGGGCGGCGAGGACACCGGCTACGCGTCCCACCGCGCGCTTATGTTCCAGCAGCTGCCCACCGCGGGCCTGCCGTTCCAGTTCTCCACCTGGGCGGACTACGAATCCTATGTCCAGGACATGTTCACCACCGGAGTGATCGACACCATCTCAGAGATCCGCTGGGACATCCGCCCGGTACCCAACCTGGGCACCATCGAGATGCGCATCTGCGACGGCCTGGCCACTTTGGAGGAAGTCGGCGCGATTGCGGCCCTGACCCAGTGCCTGGTGGACGAATTCTCCACCATCCTGGACAACGGCGGCACCATTCCCACCATGCCGCCCTGGCACCTCCAGGAAAACAAGTGGCGTGCGGCCCGGTACGGCCTCGATGCGATCATCATCCTGGACGCCCAGGGCAAGGAGCAGCTGGTCACCGAGCACCTGCTCGAAACTCTGAACCGGCTCGCGCCCGTGGCCGCGAAACTCGGCTGCTCGGACGAGCTCGCCGACGTCGAAAAGATCATCAGCCGCGGTGCCGGGTACCAGCGGCAGCGCCGTGTCGCGGCGGAAAACGGCGGCAACCTCCAGGCCGTGGTGCTGGACCTCGTCAAGCAGATGCGGAACGGCCCCACCGCCTGAGCCTCTCCGGGTTGAACCAGGCGGGGTCAGGCGGGAAGGGATACCGCTGTGACCGGCATGGAGGAATCCGGGGCGAAGCTGATGCCGCTGGGCTCGATGCCGGCCATGACCAGCTGGGCCCCGAGGGCGGCCACCATGGCACCGTTATCCGTGCACAGATCCAGCGGCGGGACGGTCAGCCGGATCCCGGCCGCACTGCACCGCTGTTCGGTGAGCTGGCGCAGCCGTGAGTTCGCGGCAACTCCGCCGCCCAGCAGCAGTTCGGTGATGCCGTATTCCCGGCAGGCGAGGACCGCCTTGGACGTGATGACGTCCACCACAGCCTCCTGGAACGCCGCCGCGATGTCCGCGACCGGCACCTCCTCGCCGCGTGCTTCGAACTGTTCCACGCAGCGGGCGACGGCGGTCTTCAGTCCGCTGAACGACCAGTCGTAGCGGTGCGGGCCGGGTTCGTCCGCGGTGCCCATGTATTTGGGCTGCGTCAGCCCGCGCGGGAACCGGATGGCCTTGGCGTTGCCGGTCCGGGCAAGTTTGTCGATGGCCGGTCCGCCCGGGTAGCCGAGGCCCAGAAGCCGGGCCACCTTGTCGTAGGCTTCCCCGGCGGCGTCGTCGATAGTGGAGCCCAGCAGCTCGACGTCGTCGGTGATGCTCCTGATCCGGAGGATTTCGGTGTGGCCGCCGGACACCAGCAGGGCGCCCAAATTTTCAGGCAAGGCGTTCTCCGGCAGGCTGTTTCCCTCCTGCAGCAGGCCGACGCCGACGTGGGCCACCAGGTGGTTGATGGCATACAGCGGCTTGCCGGTGGCCACGGCGAGCGCCTTCGCAGCGCAGACCCCCACCATCAGCGCCCCGGCCAGGCCCGGACCGGAGGTGACGGCTATAGCGTCGACGTCGTCGAGCGTGACACCGGCTTCCGCGAGGGATGCCTGGAGCGTGGGCACAAAGGCGTCCAGGTGTGCGCGCGACGCGATCTCGGGGATGACGCCGCCGAAGCGGACGTGCTCCTCCATGGAAGAGGACACGGTGTTGCTGAGCAGTGCCGTTCCGCGCACGATGCCCACACCTGTCTCATCGCAGGATGATTCGATGCCGAGGACGAGTGGCTGCGTTCGGTTCATGGTGTGTCTGCCTCCGTGGCCGGCTCCGCGGCCGTCAAGTGGTCGGGGGTCGTATCCGTGGCCGCGGGTCTTGCCACAAGGCCGGAGTCCGGGAGCTGGAGGCGCATGATCAGGGCGTCCACCCCGTCCCGGTAATACCGCGGGCGGACGTGGATCTGTTCGAAGCCAAAGCGGCGGTAAAGCTGCTGGGCCCGGGGGTTGTCCGCCCTGACTTCCAGCAGTACGTCCGCCGCGCGGCGCCGCCGGCTTTCGGCGATGAGCTCAGTCAGCAGGGCGGAGCCGATCCCCTGCCCTTCACACTCCGGCACCACGGCGATGGTTTGCACGTCCGCGATCGGTTCGATGCACATCAGTCCGGCATAGCCCACGATTTCGCCGGCAGCCTCGGCCACCAGGTAGTGGCGGGTTTCGGTCTGGGCCAGTTCGTCATGGAACATGTGGAGCGGCCAGGCGTCCACCGGGAACAGCCTGCATTCAAGCAGGTGCACGGCAGGAATGTCCGCACCGCTCATGGCCCGCAATGTCACGCCGCTAGGGACCACCCCGGCCACTCCTGCCACCCCGCTCACAGCGCACGCTTCCGGGGACCCGGGACCTGGGCATCGGACTCGCGGAGGTACAACGGGGTGGAGTCCGGCAGCTGCTCCCCCGCGGCCAGCCGCGCAAGGGCGAACTGGCCCAGGTAGAGGGCGTCGGGCTGCTCGGCGCTGAAGTCCGGATCGGCGCGGAGGACGTCCTCATAGATCCCTGCGCCGGCTCCGTAGGCAGGGAGGTCGGGCAGCCCGGCCGCGAACCCCACGTGCGGGCCGTCAACCAGCCGGGGCAGCTGACCGTCGGCGAGTGAGTAGCGGGCCCAGTACACCTCTTTGCGCCGGGCATCCGTTGCCACCAGGAATTCCGGCACGGCGGACGTCGATTCGGCCACTTCCAGCGCCATGGCGTCCAGGCTCATCAGGCCGTACAGGGGTTTGCCCCACACGAAGGACAGGGTGCGCGCGGTGGCAATTCCGGACCGCAGTCCCGTGAACGGTCCCGGGCCGACACCGGTCACAATCGCGTCGATGTCCGCACCTGTCACGCCTGCGTCGGCGAGCATGTCATCGATGCCCGGAGCCAGCACTTCGGCATGGCTGCGGGTGTCCTCGGTGGAGAAACTCGCCAGCACCCCTTCGGGCGCATCGTCTGAAACCAGGGCGGCACTGGCCACGGCTGACGTGTCGATGGCAAGGATCAGCATCAGTCATTCCCTTTCAAAGCGGCAGGCAGCAGGGGCTGCTCAGCCCAGCGCGGGCCGAAGCCGCGGATCACGATGGTGCGGGGTTCGTCGTCGTCGTCCGTATCGAAGTCCAGCACGCCGTCCTCCGAGTCGGGTGAGCTTACCAACGGCCGGTGCAGTTCGACGTCGAGCAGGCTGTCGCTGAGGTGTTCCACGCGTCCGCGGCCCCACTCCACCACCGTGACGGTGCTGTCCAGCGTGTTTTCGAGGTCGATGTCATCGATTTCCGCCGCGCTTTCCAGCCGGTACGCGTCCACGTGCACCAGGTCCGGTCCGCCGGGACGCGGCCCGTCCGGAAGGTTGGGATGGATGCGGACCAGGACGAACGTCGGCGAAATGATGCCGGCCCGCACCCCCAGGCCCTCACCGAGGCCCTGCGTGAAGGTGGTCTTGCCGGCGCCGAGTTCGCCCGTCAGGATGACCAGGTCCCCGGCCCCAAGAGCGGCGCCGAGCGCGGCCGCGAGGGCATGGGTTTCCTCGGCGGTCTGTACCGTGAAGGACAGCTCCCACTGCGGATCGCTCACAGTGATTCACCCGGCCCGTCTGCCGGTTTTTCGTTGACGTACCGCCTCGGGACGCGCGGGCTGATCCGGGTGACGATCTCGTAGTTGATTGTGCCGGCGGCGCGGGCCCAGTCGTCCGCCGTCGGGCCGCCGTCCGAGCCGTCGCCGAAGAGGACCGCTTCGGCTCCCAGCAGGCTCGCGCCGCCGGACGAAACGCCAAGGGGTCCGAGGTCGATCACCATCTGGTCCATGGCGATCCTGCCCACCACCGGGTAGTTCCGGCCCTCCACCCGGACGGGGCCGCCGGTGGCAACGCGCGGCACGCCGTCGGCGTATCCAAGCGGGATCAGTCCCAGGGTGCTGGTGCCGGAGGTGCGGTAGTTGAGTCCGTAGGAAACACCCTGGCCGGCCGGGACGTCCTTGCAGTGCGACACCTTGGTGCGGACGGTCATGGCCGGGCGAAGCCCCAGTTCGGCCGGCGACTGGCCGTCGAAGGGCGAGAGCCCGTAGATGCCCAGTCCTACCCGGACCAGGTCGAAGTGTGTGTCCGGGCGGGACAGCGTGGCCGGAGTGTTGGCCAGGTGGCGGACTTCTGGGTCCACTCCGGCGTCCTCGGCGATGGCTAGGACTTCGCGGAAGGCCTGCAGCTGCTGGTCCGTTTCCGGGCGGTCCGGTTCGTCGGCGACGGCGAGGTGGGAGAAGATTCCCACCACACGTAGCAGGCCTTCGTCCTGGTATTCCATCGCCTCGCCCACCAGGCTGTCCCAGGCTTCCAGCGTGGCGCCGTTGCGGCCCAGGCCGGTGTCCACCTTCAGGTGGACCCGTGCCGGCCGTTCCTGTTCACGGGCCGCCAGGACAATCCGCTCCAGCTCCCAGCCGGAGCAGCCGATGTCGATGCCGGCGGCGACGGCGGCACCGAAGTTGCTGTCCGGTGTGTGCAGCCACGCGAGCAGCGGCGCCTCGATGCCGGCGGCGCGCAGGGCGAGCGCTTCGGAGATGTGCGCAACACCGAGCCACCGGGCTCCGGCGTCGAGCGCTGCCCGGGCCACCGGAACGGCACCGTGCCCGTAGGCATCCGCCTTCACGACGGCCATGACCTGCGCCGGTGAGGCAACGGCCGCCAGGTGGCGGACGTTGTGCCGGATGGCGTCCAGGTCGATCACTGCTGAACGTTCGCTGGCGGAAGGTTCGCTTGCGGGGCCAGGGGTTGCGTCCGGGACGGACCGGAAGTCGCCGGTTGCTGCTGGGTAGGTCACCCTAGTGATTCTAGTAGCGCCGCGGCGGGTGGCTTAACTCTGCCAGGCGTGCCACCACTGTGGGCTCTATTACCGGGGTATAGGGTCGTGCGGTATGGCACTGCGACTTGTTCAAGTGAATTTCAAGGCCCGGGATGACTCAGCCCTCGGCCGGTTTTGGGCCGAGGCGCTCGGCTGGGGTGTTTCCAGCGAGGGACCCGGCGTGACCAACGTTGAGCCCCTGAACTTCACCTGGCCGGACCCCTCCGCCGTCTGCGTCGACGTGGTCACCGTCCCGGACCCCGAGACAGTGAAGTACCGCGCACACCTCGATCTAGCCACCACCTCTGAGGTCCATAAGGAGGAGTTGGTAGCGCGCCTGTTGGAGCTCGGTGCGACGCCGGCCGATGTGGGCCAGGGTGATGTGCCGTGGACGGTTCTTGCCGACCCGGAGGGCAATGCGTTCTGCGTGCTGGAGCCGCGGCCGATCTACCGGGACACCGGGCCCATCGCCACGGTGGTGGTCAATTGCGCGGATCCCCGGTCCATGGCCCGGTTCTGGAGCGAAGCCACGGACTGGACCCTCCACGAGGTGACCGATGATCATGCGAGGCTGCGTTCGGCCCAAGGTGTCGGGCCGTATCTCGAACTACTTCGCACGTCCGGCGTGGAGACCGTGTGGAACCGTGTCCATCTCGACCTGATGCCGTATCCGGGTGACGATCAGTCGGCGGAGGTGGCCCGGCTGCGGGCCCTCGGGGCCACTGACGCCGACGTCGGCCAGGGCGATGTGCCATGGGTGTGCCTCGCCGACCCGGAGGGCAACGAATTCTGCGTCCTCACCCCGGGCTGAACCTCGGCCCGCCGTCCCGAACGGGGGACACCCCGAACGGGAGACACCAAGTACAGCAGTCACCCCGTGCGGGAGGCACGCCGTGCAGCAGTCGCCCCGTGTGGGAGGTACGCCGTGCGGGAGGCACGCCCTACGCGTCGGAGAGGTGTGCGATCGTGGCAGTGGCCCGGCGCAGGGCCTGCGGCGGAACGTCGCGCACGATTTCCTCCAGGAAGCTGAAGCGCCGCAGCCACTGGCTGCTCTGCCGTTCCGGCCTGGCGTTGGCCCGCTTCCACCAGTCGGCAATGTCGCCCCAGCCGGGCGCTGCCAGCGAACCGCCCACTTCCTGGACCGCCAGGGACGCGCACAGGTTGGCGAACCGGAGCCGGTCAGCAAGCGGCCAGCGCGCCAGGCTGCCCACAATGAAGGCCGCACCGAAGCAGTCTCCCGCACCGGTGGGGTCATAGGCGGAGACCGGCAGGGACGGCACCCATTCCTCTTCGCCCGTTTCGGAGTCCACGGCCATGGCACCCTGCGGCCCCAGGGTCACCACGGCCACCGGAACCCGGTCAGCGAGCGCATACAGTGCCGCCCACGGTGTGTCCCGGCCGGTAAAGGCCATGGCCTCGCGCTGGTTGGGCATAAAGGCGTGGAAATACTGCAGGTTGTCCAGCCGGGCGGAGGACCATTTGCCGGTGGCGTCCCAGCCGACGTCGCCGAACAGTTTGACCCCCGCGCTGTTGGCGGCAACGGCCCACGGGGCCAGTTCCTCGTCCAGGTCGGCGACGGCGGCGAGCGCGGCGGGCGGTGTGCCGATCAGTTCCGATGAGGTGACCGGTGCGGGGTGGCCGTGCGTCACCATGGAGCGGTCGTGCTGAACGCTGAGTGAGACGGTCACGGGTGAGTGCCAGCCGGGGATGCGCTTGGAGAGGGACAGGTCCACGTGTTCCTGGGCGGCCAGGATCTTCCAGTTGTAGTCCCCGTAGCCGTCGTCACCGAAGGCGGCCGCCAGCCCGGTGCGCAGGCCAAGGCGCGCCGCGGCGATGGCCTGGTTGGCCACACCGCCGGGGCAGCTGCCCATGCCTTCGCTCCAGATTTCGGTCCCCGGTTCCGGCGCATGGGGCAGGCCGGTGAAGATGATGTCCTGGAAAACGGTCCCGGTAAGGAGCAGATCGAAGCTCCCGTCCGCGGGAGTGCGGACGGCGGAGAGCGGGTCGAACCGGCGCTCTGGTATCGCGTCCATGTTCGGCAGACTACGCCCTCCCGCCACCACTGCAAAGTGCCCGGCCGCGGTACACCGCAAGGCGTGGGCCGGCTGGGTGGGCCGGGCGGCCGAATAGACTGCGTGGTATGCGGCTCATGATTGCCGGTGGCGGCGGGTTCCGTGTCCCGCTGGTGTACCGGGCGCTCACCGCCGGCCCCTTCGCAGGGCTGGTGCGCGAGCTTGTGCTTTTCGACGTCGATCCCCTGCGGCTGGCCGCGATCAGCGCCGTCCTGTCATCGATGGCTCCATCCGGCGGTGCGGCTTCATCCGGACACTCCGCCCCTGCGGTCAGCACCACCACCTCACTGGCCGAAGGCCTTGACGGCACCGACATGGTGTTCGCTGCCATCCGCCCGGGTGGAACAGCCGGCCGGATAGCCGACGAACGCGTTGCCCTCGGCCTCGGCCTCCTGGGCCAGGAAACCACGGGCGCCGGCGGAATCTCCTATGCGCTGCGATCCATCCCCGGGATGCTGGAACTCGCCCGCGAAATGAAGCGGCGCTGTCCGGAGGCCTGGCTGGTCAACTTCACCAACCCCGCCGGAATGGTCACCGAGGCGCTGGTCCCGGTTCTGGGCAGGAGGGTGATCGGCATCTGCGATTCGGCCGGCGCCCTGGTTCACCGGGCGGCCCGCGCTGCCGGCGCCCCGTTGCCCGAGGGAAAGCTCGACGGCGTGGGCTACTACGGGCTCAACCATCTGGGCTGGCTGTACCGGCTGGAGTCCGGCGGCAAGGATCTGCTGCCCGGACTGCTGGCGGATGCGCAGGCGCTGGCCGGCTTCGAGGAGGGCAGGCTTTTCCCGCAGCCTTTCCTTCAGTCCCTGGGCTGCCTGCCGAACGAGTATCTGTATTACTACTACGACACCGTGCGGGCCGTCGGGGCCATCCGGACGATGCGGCAGACCCGCGGCGAATCGATCCACGAGCAGCAGTCCGGGCTGTACCCGGCGCTGGCCGCAGCCGGGTCCCGGGCCTACGAACTGTGGGACGCGGCCCGCCGTTCGCGCGAGGAAGGCTACCTGGCCGAGGCTCGGGCCAGCGGCGAACAGCGCGACGAGGACGACCTCGCCGGCGGCGGCTACGAGCGCGTCGCCCTCGGGGTAATGCGTGCCCTGTCAGGAGGGGCGTCCGGCGCGGCTCCCGCAGGTGCCTCCGGAGGTGCGTCCGGCAGGGGCGCCGAGCTCATCCTGAACACCCCGAACGCCGGTGCGGTTCCCGGGCTGCCGGCGGACGCCGTCGTCGAGGTTCCCTGCGTGGTGACCTCCGACGGCGCGGTGCCGGTGCCGCAGGACCGTCCGGCGGACGCCCAGCTGGCCCTGATGCAGCGGGTCAAGGAGGTGGAGCGGCTGACGGTGTCCGCGGCGGTGCACGGCCGCCGTGACGACGCCGTCCGGGCGTTCGCGCTACACCCGCTCATCGATTCCGGGGAACTCGCCGTCGAGCTTCTCGCCGGGTATGAAGCGGCCCTCCCGGCGCTCCGGCTGCTGTGGCGCGGCGGACCTCAAACCGGGAAGCCCTGAAGCCGGCGGGTCCTACAGCTTGCGGTACATCACCTTCAGGCCCACGTAGCCCAGCGTCGGGTGGTTGAAAGCCTCCGGGATGGTGGCCAGGACGTCGAACCCCATGCCCTGCCAGGCCGCCACCGCGCGGACGTTGCTCTCCACCACGGCGTTGAACTGCATGGCGCGGAAACCGGCCGCGCGGGCCGCGTCCAGGGAGTAGGCGCAGAGCGCCTTCGCCAGTCCCTTGCCGGCGTGGTCCGGGTGGACCATGTAGCCGGCGTTGGCCACATGGCCGCCTCCCCCGCCCTGGTTGGCGTGCAGCTCGCCGGTGCCGAGCACCACACCGTCCTGGACGGCCACGAAGGCCTGGCCCGGGGCGTCCTTGAACCAGCGGGCCCGGGCTTCGTCCTCCGTGGTGCCGCGGTCCCAGGTGAAGGTGTCGCCGGCCCGGATCACCGGTTCGAGGATCGTCCACATGCCGGGCCAGTCGGCAGCGGTGGCCGGGCGGATTTCGATGCCGGCAGTGGAGCCGGCTGAGTCTGTGGTTGCGTCTGCGGTGGGGCTCACAGCCGCCACGTTAGCAGGATGGCCGCGAATGCCGCGCGGGAGGGCCGCACAGCATCCGGTCCGCTGTGAAGGCCGGGGCACTTCAGGAGTAGTGTTTTATCGGATGCAGTTCCGCCAGCCGAAGGGAGAGCCGTGACTCTGATCCGACGTGTCGCGTTCCTCTCCCTGCACACCTCGCCCATGGAACAGCCCGGTTCCGGTGACGCCGGCGGCATGAACGTGTATGTGCGTGCGCTCGCGTCGGCGCTGGCGGCCAGCGGTGTGGAAGTGGAAATCTTCACACGGTCCACGTCGTCGGGACAGCCCGCCGTCGAACACCCGGACCCCGGGGTGTGCGTGCACAACGTGATCTCCGGGCCGCCGCGGAAGCTGCCCAAGGAGGAACTTCCGGAGCTGCTGCACAGCATGGTGGAGGAAGTCGAGCGGATCCGGCAGCGCCCGCCGCACGGCCGGTACGACCTCATCCATTCGCACTACTGGGTTTCCGGCGTGGCCGGGCTGGAGCTTTCGCGGCTGTGGGGCGTGCCGCTGGTGCACACCATGCACACGATGGCCAAGGTCAAGAACATGCTCCTGCACTCCGGCGAAAAACCCGAACCGCGGCGGCGCGAGGACGGCGAACACCGCATTGTCGACGGCGCCACACGGCTGATCGCGAATACCCCGGCCGAAGCCGCCGAGCTGGTTTCCCATTACAACGCCGACTTCGACCACATCGACGTCGCTCCCCCGGGCGTGGACCTGACGGTGTTCACACCGGCCTTCCGGACCCGTTCCCGCGCCCGGCTCGGCGTGCCCGCCGGCAAGTTCCACCTGCTCTTCGCCGGGCGGATCCAGCGGCTCAAGGGCCCGCAGGTCCTCGTCAAGGCAGCAGCCCTGCTCCGCGCCCGCCGACCGGACATCGACCTGCAGGTCACCATTTTGGGCGCCCTCAGCGGGGCCAAGGACTTCGACCTGAAGTCGCTGATCAGCGACGCCGGAATGGACGACGTCGTCACCCACCATCCGCCGGTGAACGCACCGGCGCTTGCCAACTGGTTCCGCTCGGCCGACGTGGTGGTGATGCCCTCATACAGCGAATCCTTCGGCCTGGTGGCGCTCGAAGCCCAGGCCTGCGGGACACCCGTGGTGGCTACCCGCGTGGGCGGACTGTCCCGGGCCATCTTCGAGGGCAGGACCGGGCTGCTGGTGGACGGCCACAAAGCCGCGGACTGGGCCGAAGCGCTGGAGGCGCTCTATGACGACCCCGCCACGCGGGAGGACATGGGCCGCGCGGCAGCCGTGCAGGCCCAGGGCTTCGGCTGGCAGCGAACCGCCGCGATCACGCTGGAAAGCTACCATGCCGCCGTCGACCAGTACATTGATACTCACAGAATTCCGGCGGGCCACACGCCTTAGCCGGGAGTGCCGGGAGGGACCCCCGAACGGCTTTGCCTGAAGCCACGAACTGAAGGACAACGATGTCTGACAACAACGTCATGAGTGACCTGGAAATCGCCCAGCGCGCCACCATGCGGCCCATCGAGGAAATCGCCGCCGCGGCAGGCATCAGCGCCGATGCCCTGGAACTCCACGGCCGGTACAAGGCAAAGATCGATCCGGCGAAGCTGTTGGTACAGGAAGGCGCGCCCGGCCGCCTGCCGGGCAAGGTGGTGCTGGTTTCGGCGATGTCCCCCACACCGGCGGGCGAGGGAAAGTCCACCACCACCGTGGGCCTGGCGGATTCCCTGGCGCGGGCCGGGCAGAAGGTGATGATCGCGCTGCGTGAGCCGTCCCTGGGGCCCGTCCTGGGCATGAAGGGCGGTGCCACCGGCGGCGGCTACTCGCAGGTGCTCCCGATGGAGGAAATCAACCTGCACTTCACCGGGGACTTCCACGCCATCACTTCGGCGAACAATGCGCTCATGGCCCTGGTGGACAACCACATCTTCCAGGGCAACGAACTCAACATCGATCCCCGCCGGATGACCTTCAAGCGGGTCCTGGACATGAATGACCGTTCGCTCCGCGAAGTGGTGATCGGCCTGGGCGGACCGGCCCAGGGGATTCCGCGGCAGGACGGCTTCGACATCACGGTGGCCTCGGAGATCATGGCGGTCTTCTGCCTGGCCACGGACATTGCGGATCTCCGCGCCAGGCTGGGCCGCATCACCTTCGGCTACACCTATGACCGTGAACCCGTCACGGTGGCGGACCTCGGCGTCCAGGGTGCCCTGACCTTGCTGCTTCGGGATGCCATCAAGCCCAACCTCGTGCAGACCATCGCCGGCACTCCCGCCCTGGTGCACGGCGGCCCGTTCGCCAACATCGCACACGGCTGCAACTCGCTGATAGCCACCCAGACCGCCCGGCGGCTCGCGGACATCGTGGTAACCGAAGCCGGCTTCGGCGCCGATCTGGGGGCCGAAAAATTCATGGACATCAAGGCGAGGGTGGCGGACGTGGCGCCATCCGCCGTCGTGCTCGTGGCAACTGTCCGCGCACTCAAGATGCACGGCGGGGTGGCCAAGGAACGGCTGAAGGAGCCCAACGCGGAGGCGCTGGCCTCCGGCACGGCCAACCTTCGGCGGCACATCCGCAACGTGGAGAAGTTCGGAATCACCCCCGTGGTTGCCGTCAACAAGTTCACGACGGACACCCAGGAGGAGCTCGACTGGCTGCTGGAATGGTGCGCCGGCGAAGGCGTGCAGGCGGCTGTGGCCGACGTCTGGGGCCGTGGCGGGGGCGGGGACGGCGGCGACGACCTGGCCGCCAAGGTGCTCGCGGCGCTGGAGGCACCGCACAGTTTCCGGCACCTGTATCCGCTGGAACTGTCTGTGGAGGACAAGATACGCACCATCGTGCAGGAAATGTACGGGGCCGACGGCGTGGACTTCTCCGTTCCCGCGCTCAAGCGCCTGGCCGAAATCGAGAAGAACGGCTGGGCCGGCATGCCCGTGTGCATGGCCAAGACGCAGTACTCCTTCAGCGACGACGCCACGAAGCTGGGTGCGCCGAAAGGGTTCACGGTTCATGTCCGGGACCTGATACCCAAGACCGGTGCAGGGTTCATCGTGGCGCTAACGGGGGCCGTGATGACCATGCCGGGCCTGCCCAAGGTCCCGGCAGCCCTGCGGATGGACGTGGACGACACGGGCAAGCCCCTCGGCCTCTTCTAAACCTTCTCTCACTTCCCGGCGCCCACGGCTTCACTGCCAGCTATTGCCGCCTTGGCTGGCGGACTCAACGGAGCTGCATTTGAGCAAGCCGCGGTCATTGCCCTCGGTTCGCCGTAACGGGATCTTCGGCCACACCGTGCTGGCCCTGGATGACGAGATCGAGTCCATCGACGGCATGCGTATCAGCACCCGGTCGCGGACCTGGCTGGACCTGGCGCGACGGGTGTCGCTCAGCGACCTGGTGTGCATGGGCGACCAGCTGATCCGCATCCCGCGTGAGGCCTTCGAGGATCGGACACAGCCCCATGACACCCTGGTCGGACTCCGTGCTCTGGTGGGTCGCCACCCAAACCTGCAGGGTGTGATGCGTGCCCGCGAAGCGTTGGATCTCATGCGGGTCGGTTCCGACTCCGCCCCGGAAACGCTTCTCCGCCTGGCGATGGCCGACGCGGGCCTCCCCGAGCCGGATCTCCAACTTGCAGTGCGCCCCGGCGACGCCGTGTCGCCGACCGCCGACCTCGGGTACCGCCATCGGCGCCTCGCCATCCAGTACGACGGCGAGCATCACCTTCTTGACGCCCGGATCCTCAGCGACCGGCGGCGGGACAAGGCGTTCGAGTCGGCTGGCTGGACGGTCCTGGTCCTGGTCCTCGCCAAGGATGACCTTGCTGACGGTTGCCAACCGGCCATCAGGAAGATCAAGCGGATACTGCGCACCGCATGGCTGGATCACCCCCAGGCGTCCGGTTTCGCCGACGTCGGGTGAGGGAGGGTCCGCCGGGGACCCACCACAAGTGAGAGAGAGGGTCGGTACTAAACGCGCAGGGAGTGAGAGAGCGTTCCGTCCTTCGACGGGGCCGCCTTACCCGCACGGTCGCCGCGAATCAGCGATACGAACGTGACCAACACACTCAGCACCACCAGAGCTGCAACATATGCCGCGGTACCCGGGTCCTCGGCGAGGAGCTGCGGAATGGCCCGTCCCGGCACCGCAACGGCAAAAACGAACGCCACGGCAATGCCGATGTAGCTCCCGATCATGTTCCCCCGGTGCGAGGGGATGTTGCGGCGGATGGCGCTGACGAGTCCAAGGGTCACGGTCATGATGGTGAACGCCGACAGCCCGTGCAGCCAGGTGAAATGTCCGGCGGTCACAATCCAGAAACTGCTGACGCAGACGTAGTACATGGCGGCCACCCACAGGTAGCCCATCGTGCGGTGGATGCGGTCACGGCGCCTGCGCAGGATTTGAAAGGGTCCAATGACCAGGACGAACAGCGCGGCAATGACGTGGCTGACAAGCAGTACATTCCAGTGCTCCATGGCTTTAGGATAGAGCCACTATCCAATGCGTGTACATCAGGATAGCTGGCGCCGGGTCTGCTATCCGATGGCTTCGGGACCCGCAGGAAGGATGTCCGGTATGCAGCTGAAGGAACTGAGCGAGCGGTCGGGAGTCTCGGCCGCGAGCATCAAGTACTACCTGCGCGAAGGCCTCCTGCCACCGGGAGCGGCCGTCCATGCCACGCGCGCACAATATTCAGCGCGGCACGTCGAACGCCTAGAACTGATCCAGTCGCTCCGCCGGATAGTCGGTCTGACCATCGAACAGATTCGCGGCATCCTCACAATGGCCGACGACGGCGCCACGCGCCTTGAGCTCTTGGCGGCGGTTCAGCGGGTGGTGCTGGAGTTGGACTCCTACACCAATGCCAGTGGCGAGGTCGGCGCCCGGCCGGCTGACGCCGTCGTGCGTCTTAGGGGCTGGCCTGATTTCCCCAGTGATGCCCGGAACGCGTTGAATGCCCATCTGGAGTTGATGGAGAGCCTCAACATCCAGGTGCCCGGCGAACTCCTGGACACTTACAGCAAGGCCATGGACGACGTTGCGGGGGTCGATATTGCGGCCACGACGGCCCCGGACAGCGTCGATGAGCTCATTCTGACGGCCGCCGTCGGCATGCACATGCACAGCCAGCTGCTGCTGCGGCTCCTCGCCCTGGCCCAGGCCAGCCACGCGATCCGGCGCTATGAACAGGACGCTTAAGGCACGACGCTCCCCCACCAGTTCAAAAGTGAGAGAGCGTCGCGCCGAAACCCACCAAAAGTGAGAGAGCGTTGTGCGGAAGGAGGAACGGGTTTAGCGCTCCAGGTCTCCGCGGATGAAGGCCTCGACCTTTTCACGGGCGAGGTCGTCGTTGAACTGCTCCGGCGGGGACTTCATGAAGTAGCTGGACGCGGAGAGCAGCGGGCCGCCGATGCCGCGGTCCAGGCCGATCTTGGCCGCACGGATGGCGTCGATGATCACGCCGGCGGAGTTGGGTGAGTCCCAGACCTCCAGCTTGTACTCGAGCGACACGGGGGCGTCGCCGAAGTTGCGGCCCTCGAGGCGGACGAAGGCCCACTTGCGGTCATCGAGCCACTGGACGTAGTCCGACGGGCCGATGTGCACGTCCTTGGCAGCCAGTTCGGCCTCGACGTTGGAGGTCACGGCCTGGGTCTTGGAGATCTTCTTGGACTCGAGGCGGTCGCGCTCGAGCATGTTTTTGAAGTCCATGTTGCCGCCGACGTTGAGCTGGTACGTGCGGTCCAGCGTGACGCCGCGGTCCTCGAACAGCTTGGCCATGACGCGGTGCGTGATGGTGGCACCGATCTGGCTCTTGATGTCATCGCCCACGATCGGCACACCTGCGGCGGTGAACTTGTCGGCCCACTCCTTGGTGCCGGCGAGGAACACCGGCAGGGCGTTGACGAACGCCACGCCCGCATCGATTGCGGCCTGCGCGTAGAACTCGGCGGCTTCCTGCGAACCAACGGGCAGGTAGCAGACCATGACGTCAGCCTTGGCGTCCTTGAGGGCCTGGACAACATCGACCGGTTCGGCCGGGGACTGCTCGATGGTCTCGAGGTAGTACCTGCCGAGGCCGTCCAGGGTGTGGCCGCGCTGGACCGTGACACCGGTGGGGGGAACGTCGGCGATCTTGATGGTGTTGTTTTCGCTGGCCAGGATGGCGTCGGCGAGGTCGACGCCGACCTTCTTGCCGTCCACATCGAAGGCCGCAACGAACTGAACATCGTTGACGTGGTACTTGCCGAACTCCACGTGCATCAGACCGGGAATCGTGGCCTGGGGGTCGGCATCCCGGTAGTAATGGACACCCTGGACCAGGGACGCAGCGCAGTTACCCACGCCAACAATGGCAACACGAATCGGATTTGAAGACACGGAACTCCTTTGAGAACAAACTTCAGTGCCCGGCGCGGCTGCACTCTGATGTGCGACGGCGGCTGATGGGCACGGCGCCATTGGGCGCCCTTGCATTGTAGCCAACGCCGCCGGGACCGGAGTTGTTCCCGGCCCCGGCGTACTGTCACGGACAGTTCTGTTACGCACGCTTTGTTACGCGCGGCCGCGTTGGGAGCGGCTGCGTTAGGAGCGGCTCTGGGCCCAGAGGTTGATGTCGGATTCGACGGCGAACTCGTCGATCGCTTTCAGCTCCTCCAGCGAGAACGCCAGGTTGTTGATGGCGGACAGGGTGTCCTCCAGCTGCTTGACGCTGGATGCGCCTACCAGCGCGGACGTCACGGGAGACCCCTTGGGCTGGTCGCGGAGGATCCAGGCGATGGCCATCTGAGCCAGCGACTGCCCGCGGCCGGCGGCGATCTTATTAAGCCCGCGGACCCGGTCCAGTTTGTCCTCGGTCAAGGCGGACTCGGACAGGAAGCGGTCCTTGGCCGCGCGCGAATCGGCCGGGACGCCGTTCAGGTAGCGGTCCGTCAGCATGCCCTGGGCGAGCGGGGAGAACGCAATGGAACCTGCACCCACCTGGTCCAGCGCCTCGTACAGGTTGGGGGCGCCGTTCTCGGTCCAGCGGTTCAGCATGGAGTAGCTGGGCTGGTGGATGAGCAGCGGGGTGCCGAGCTCCTTCAGGATCCGGGCGGCCTCGAGGGTCTGTTCCGGGGTGTAGGAGGAGATGCCCGCGTACAGGGCCTTGCCCGAGCGCACGGCGTAGTCCAGCGCGCCCATGGTTTCCTCCATGGGCGTTTCCGGATCGGGGCGGTGGCTGTAGAAGATGTCCACGTAGTCCAGGCCCATGCGCTGCAGCGACTGGTCCAGGCTGGAGATCAGGTATTTGCGGGAGCCCCACTCGCCGTAGGGACCGGGCCACATGTAGTAACCCGCCTTGGTGGAGATGACCAGTTCGTCGCGGTACGGCTTGAAGTCGTCCTGCAGGTGGCGGCCGAAGTTGGTTTCCGCCGAGCCGTCCGGCGGGCCGTAGTTGTTGGCGAGGTCAAAGTGGTTGACGCCGAGGTCGAAGGCGCGGCGGAGGATGGCGCGCTGCTCGTCGAAGCGCTTGTCGTCGCCGAAGTTGTGCCAGAGGCCAAGGGAAATGGCAGGAAGTTTGAGGCCGCTGCGTCCCACGCGGCGGTAGGGCATGGATTCATAGCGGTTGTCCGCTGCAGAATAAGTCATACCTGCAATCCTGCCAGCTGTGACGCAGCCTACAGCCAACAAGTCCGTTGTTACGCCGCGGGCTGACAGGAAAAGCCCTGAACAGCCCGCAGCGCGGCAACAAACAAACCCGGCAGCATAACCCTGAAGTCAGCCCTTCAGGATGGCCGCACTCCACGGAGCCAGCACCAGCGCCCCGCCGTCCAAGGCCGTAGCCTCGTCGGTGGCGAGCAGCACTGAGCCCGCAGTGTCCCCGAGCTTGACCGCCTGCTCCGAGAAGTTCAGTGCCACATGGACGTCTCCGCGTCGGAACCGCAGCCAGCGCTCGTCCTCGCTGAAGTCCACCACGGTGTCCGCGAACTCCAGGCCGGCCAGTTCCGGAGTGGTGCGGCGCAGCGCGGTCAGCGCACGGTAGAGGTCCAGGAGGCGGGCGTGGTCGCCCCCGGCGGCCTCGGCCCAGTTCAGTTTCGACCGGTTGAAGGTCTCCGGATCCTGGGGATCAGGCACGACGGCGGGATCCCACCCCATGCGCTCGAACTCCTTGATGCGGCCTTCCGCCGTCGCGTTGCCCAGCTCCGGCTCCGGGTGGGAGGTGAAGAACTGCCAGGGCGTGGTGGCACCGTATTCCTCGCCCATGAAGAGCATGGGAGTGAAGGGCGACGTCAGCGTGAGGACAGCGGCCAGGGCCAACTGGCCGTAGGACAGCGACTGGGAAAGCCGGTCGCCCGTGGCGCGGTTGCCGATCTGGTCGTGGTTCTGGCTGCACACCACCAAGGCGGCAGGGTGTACGAGCGACGTGTTGATGGGCCGCCCGTGGTGCCGGCCGCGGAAGCTGGAGTAGCTGCCGTCGTGGAAGAAGCCGTCCCGCAGGACCTTGGCCAGGGCACCCAGTGAGTCGAAGTCGCTGTAATACCCTGCGGTCTCACCGCTGACGTTCACGTGGACGGCGTGGTGGAAGTCGTCGCTCCACTGCCCCTCCAGCCCGTAGCCGTTGACATCGCGCGGGTACAGCAGGCGGGGGTTGTTGAGGTCCGACTCCGCGATCATGGTGATCGGCCGGCCGGTTTCCGCGGCCACTGCGTCCCCCAGGGCACCGAATTCCTCGAGGAGGTGGACCGCGCGCTCGTCCTTGAAGGCATGCACGGCGTCGATCCGCAGACCGTCGACGTGGTAATCCCGGACCCACATGGCCGCGTTGTCCAGGATGTAGCGGCGGACCTCGTCGGAGCCGTTCCCGTCCAGGTTCACCGAGTCGCCCCAGGTGTTCCCCTCCCCGGACTTGAGGTAGGGCCCGAACTTCGGCAGATAGTTCCCGCTGGGGCCAAGGTGGTTGTAGACCACGTCCTGGATGACGCCCAGGCCTGCGCCGTGGGCGGCGTCCACGAAGCTCTGGTACGCCGCCGGGCCGCCGTAGCCCTCATGGACGGTGTACCAGAGGACGCCGTCGTAGCCCCAGTTGTGGGTGCCGTTGAAGCCGTTGACCGGCAGGAGCTCAACGAAGTCGACGCCGAGGTCCTTGAGGTAGCCCAGCTTTCCGGCGGCTGCCTCCAGGGTTCCTTCGGGCGTGAAGGTCCCGATGTGCAGTTCGTAGATGACGGCACCCTGAAGCTCCCGGCCGGACCAGTCCCCGTCCGCCCACTCATGGGCGGACGGGTCAAAGGTACGGGACAGTGAGTGGACGCCCTCGGGCTGGCGGCGGGACCGGGGGTCCGGCAACGGAGTGGTGTCCGTCCCCGGCAGGTAGCCGTAGAACACTTCCGCGTCGGCCGGGGCGTCCGGGGCGGTCCACCAGCCGCCGTCGCGCCGGCTCATGGGGTACTCCGTGCCCTCAGCCAGCAGGGTGATGGCGGTGACGTCGGGGGCCCAGATGTCGAAGCGTCCGCTTCCGCTCAGGGGCCGCGTCATCAGCGGTTCTCCGATCCGTGGGCCACAGCAGTGGCGGCAGGGGCAGCGTCAGGAACGAGCAACGCTACAGGGTACCCGGCCAGGATGTCCGCAACGCGGACCGTGCCAGGTCCGAAGCCGTTGCCTGTGAGTTCGTCCGTCATGGCTGCCGGCAGCTCCACCGAGGTGTCCTGCCAGCCGCCGGACTGTTCCAGCCCGCGCGGCAGCCTGGTGGCCAAGGTCAGGGCGCCGGCAGACTCGCCGGTTCCGCGGCTGAACGCCACCACGTGCCCGGCGGCCGGACCGGAAGCTGTGACTGCCGTGTAGCCAGTGAAGAGCTCAGGCCGGTCGCGCCGGAGCCGGAGCGCCCGTGAGGTCACCAGCAGCTTGGCTGCGTCGTCCCGGTACGATGCCGGAGGCTCGCCGGCGTCGAGCGCGTCCAGCGCCCGCTGCCGCGCGGCGAAGTCGACGGTGCGGCGGTTGTCCGGATCGGTGAGCGAGCGGTCCCAGAACTCGGTGCCCTGGTACACGTCGGGGACGCCCGGCATGGTCAGCTGCACCAGTTTCGCGGACAGCGCGTTGGCGGCGCCGTACGGTTCCAGGAGTGCCACGAAGGCCTCCAGTTCGGCACGCACATCCGGGTTGTCGAACGCGGCATCGACGGCGGCGGCCAGCTTTTGCTCAAACGCCTCGTTCGGGTCCAGCCAGTCGGTGGAATTGCCGGCCTCGCGGGCAGCCTTGGTGGCGTATTGCTGCAGGCGTTCCCGGGAGGCGGGCCACGCCCCCGCGATGGCCTGCCACAGCAGGCTGGCCAACGGCCCGTCAGGCAGCGGGGCAAGTTCCTGCAGTTTGGCCAGGACCTGCTCCCATTCGGTCACGAACTCGGAGATCACGGAAATCCGGGCCCGGGTGTCCTCGCTGCGCTTGGTGTCGTGGGTGCTGAGCGTGGTCATGGACAACGGCAGTTCGGCTTCACGCCGCGCCATCCGGTGGTGGAATTCCGCCGGGTCAAGGGCGAACTCGGTGGGGTCGGCACCCACTTCGGTCAGGGTGCCCAGCCGGGTGTAGCGGAAGAACGCGGTGTCCTCCACGCCCTTGGCCATCACCATGCCGGAGGTTTGCTGGAAGCGCTGTGCCAGCGCCGAACCGGCATCCAGCAGCAGCGGCTGCAGGAGGTCCACCGCGGGTGCCAGGTCGGGCCGGTTCCGCGCAGCCAGGCTGCAGGCTTCCTTCAGGACTTCCTCGCCGTACGGGAGGTAGGTCCGGTACACGGGGAAGGCGGCAATGATCTCGGAGATGGCATCAGCAGCCCGCCCGCCATCCAGCACCGTCCCGGCGGGGTCGGTTCCGGACGGAATAAGCCGCTCCAGCCGGAGGATCTCCGAGTGCAGGATACCGTCGGTGATCCGGCGCTTGGTTCCGCGGATCATCTCCTCGTAGTCTGCCGGTTCTCCGCCGCGGAGCCTGCCGTCGAGCTGGTCAAGGGCCGCCTCCGCCGAAGGGTCCACGAAAAGCCGGTCCACGTCCGCCAGGGCGTCGTAGCCGGTGGTGCCTTCGCACTCGAACGAAGCCGGCAGCTCCTCCCCCGGCTCCAGGATCTTCTCGATCAGCAGGTACCTGCCGCCGGTCGCTTCGCGGAGCCGCCGCAGGTAGCCCTCCGGGTCGGCCAGCCCGTCCGGGTGGTCGATCCGGAGTCCGTCCGCCAGCCCCTCGCGGAACCAGCGGACCACTTCGGCATGCGCTTCGTCGAATACCCGGGGGACTTCCACCCGGATGCCGGCGAGCGTATTGACGGCGAAAAAGCGGCGGTAGTTGAGCTCGTTGTCCGCGCGGCGCCAGCCCACGAGTTCGTAGTTCTGGCGGTCGTGGACGTCGCGGGGGTCGTCCCCTTCGGTGTAGCTGCCTTCGGCCAGCGGGAACCGGTGGTCGTAGTAGCGGAGCTCGCCGTCGCGGACTTCGAGCTTGTCCAGCTCGTCATCGCTGCCCAGCACAGGCAGGCGGACGCGTCCGCCGGCGACGTCCCAGTCGACGTCGAACGCTTCCGCGTAACGGGACTTCCGCCCTTCCTTGAGGAGGGACCACCACCAGGGGTTCTGGTACGGCGACGCCACTCCCACGTGGTTGGGCACGATGTCCACGAGCACGCCCATGCCGGCGTCCCGGGCCGCCCGGGACACCGCTTCGAGGCCCTCGGGGCCGCCGCGGTCGGGGTCCACCGCGGACGGGTCCGTGACGTCGTACCCGTGGTCCGACCCCTTTTCAGCCGTCAGGATCGGGGACAGGTAGATCCAGTCCGCGCCCAGCGACTTCAGGTAGGAAACCTGGGCCGCAGCGTCCTGGAGCGTAAAGGAAGGGCGGATCTGGAGCCGGTAGGTGGAGACAGGCGTCCTCATGAATCCGCCTTGCCCTTCGCCTTTATCTTCCTGGTCTGCGCGGGTTCCGGGATGGCCGGCGTGGTGAGTGCCGCGGTGTCGCTGGTGGTTGTCTGGGACAGGGCCGCGAGCGATGCCGCCACCGAGTGGTCCGGTTCCGTTTCCGGGACGCTGTGCGCGCGGAGTACCACGAGGGACTTGGCGGCCACCGGCAGTGCGTCTCCGGCTTCCACCGGTTCGGTATCGGCGTTGTGCCCTGCAGTGTCGATGATGATGTCCCAGGCGGGAGCGTATTCGTCGGACGGCAGCGTGAACTTCACTTCGTCGTCGTGCGCGTTGAAGTAGAGCACAAAGTTGACGTCGGTGATGCGGCGGCCGCGTTCGTCCCGGCCGCGGATGCCGTCGCCGTTGAGGAACATGCCCACCGAGCGGCCGAAGCCGCTGTCCCAGTCCTCGGGCTTCATGGTGGAGCCGTCAACGTCCAGCCATTCGATGTCCGGAAGCCGTTCGCCCTCGCCGCGGAGGACCGGCCTGCCGTCGAAGAAGCGGCTGCGCCGGAAGGTGGGGTGCTTGTGCCGGAGGGCGTTCACGGCGGCGGTGAATTCCACCAGCGGCTGGTCCACGTTGTCCCAGTTGATCCAGGTCAGTTCGGAGTCCTGGCAGTAGCCGTTGTTGTTGCCCTGCTGGGTGCGGCCCAGTTCGTCGCCGTGCAGGATCATCGGCACACCCTGCGAAAGCAGCAGCGAGGCGATGAAGTTACGCTGCTGCCGGGCGCGGAGGCCCAGGACCTTGGGATCGTCAGTGGGGCCTTCGGCGCCGCAGTTCCACGAGCGGTTGTGCGATTCGCCGTCGTTGTTATCTTCCCCGTTGGCTTCATTGTGCTTCTCGTTGTAGGACACCAGGTCCTGCAGGGTGAAGCCGTCGTGGGCGGTGACGAAGTTGATCGAAGCGACCGGACGGCGGCCGGAGTGCTCGTAGAGGTCGGCGGAGCCGGTGATCCTGGAGGCGAATTCGCCGAGCGTCGCCGGCTCTCCGCGCCAGAAGTCGCGGACGGTGTCGCGGTACTTGCCGTTCCATTCCGTCCACTGCGGCGGGAAGTTGCCCACCTGGTAGCCGCCGGGGCCAACGTCCCACGGCTCGGCGATCAGCTTGACCTGGGACACTACCGGATCCTGCTGGATGAGTTCGAAGAAGGTGGACAGCTTGTCCACGTCATAGAATTCGCGCGCCAGGGTGGAGGCGAGGTCGAACCGGAAACCGTCCACGTGCATTTCCGTGACCCAGTAACGCAGGGAATCCATCAAGAGCTGCAGCGAGTGGGGGTGGCGGACGTTGAGCGAGTTGCCGGTGCCCGTGTAGTCCATGTAGTGCTTCTCGTCGCCGTCCATGAGCCGGTAGTAGGCGGCGTTGTCGATGCCCTTGAAGGACAGGGTGGGGCCTAGGTGGTTGCCTTCGGCGGTGTGGTTGTACACGACGTCGAGGATCACTTCGATGCCCGCCTGGTGCAGCGAGCGGACCATGGCTTTGAAGTCCTGCACCTGCTGGCCGGTGTCACCGGTGGAGCTGTAGCTGTTGTGCGGGGCGAAGAAACCGATGGTGTTGTAGCCCCAGTAGTTGTTGAGGCCCTTGTCCTCCAGGATGCCGTCGTTGACGAACTGGTGCACCGGCATCAGCTCGATCGCCGTGACGCCCAGCTTCTGCAGGTGGGAGATGACCGAGGGGTGGGCGACGCCGGCGTAGGTGCCGCGCTGGTCCTCCGGCACCTCCGGGTGCAGCTGGGTCAGGCCCTTGACGTGGGCCTCGTAGATCACGGACTTGTGGTAGGGGACGCGGGGCAAGTGGTCGCCGTCCCAGTCGAAGAACGGGTTGATCACCACGCCCATCATCATGTGGGCGGCGGAATCGGCGTCATTGCGCGAATCGGGATCGCCCATGTTGTAGGAGAACAGCGCGGGGTCCCAGTCGATCTGGCCGTGCACGGCCTTTGCGTAGGGGTCCAGCAACAGCTTGTTCGGGTTGAACCGGTTGCCGGAGTCGGGATCGTAGGCGCCGTGGACGCGGTATCCGTACTTCTGCCCGGGCTGGATGTGCGGCAGGTAGCAGTGCCAGACATAGCCGTCCACTTCGAGGAGCTCGATCCGGGTCTCCGCGCCCTTGTCGTCGAAGAGGCACAGTTCCACCTTGTCGGCCCTTTCGCTGAACAGCGCAAAGTTCGTGCCAGTGCCGTTAAAAGTGGCTCCCAGTGGGTATGCCGATCCGGGCCAGACTTCCATGTGTACTCCTCGTGCGTGACGAATAAATCTCTAGACAGACTACTAGTAAGTAGGATTACTATTATGTTTCCTGCGTCTTGCGCCAAATGATTACAAAGTCCGCATCACCTCGGGCAGGTGGCTGGCGATGGCACCGGCGGTGACGGGTCCGCCGGCGGAGGCAAGGGTTCCGGCTCGGCCGTGCAGGCTCGCCGCCATTGCGCCGATGGCCGCCCAGCGCTGCTCCGCGGAAATCCCGCACGCGTCAAACTTGTCCTCGTCGTCCGAATGCTGGGCCAGCAGGGAGCCGAGGATCCCGGCCAGCACATCTCCGCTTCCGGCGGTGGCCATCCACGGGGTGGCTTCCGACTGGCTGAAGACCGGGCCCGACGGCGGCGCCACCAGTGTGGTGGCGCCCTTCAGCAGAACAGTGGCTCCGGTGCGTTCGGACGCCTGGCGAACGGCATCGAGCGTGGCGCCGTCAACACCCTGCCGCCCCAGGTCGATCCCGTAGCGCTGCAGGAGGCGGGCCAGCTCACCGCCGTGGGGCGTGAGCACCACATGCGGCGGCAGGACGTCCGGGAGGGCCAGCAGCGCGCCGGCGTCGGCAGCCACGGGCAGTCCGGTCTCCACGGCGTCGCGCGCGCGGCGGAGCTGGTCGTCGTCACCGTCGGCGATGCCCGGGCCAACCAGCCAGGCCTGGACGTGGGCGTCGGCCACCGCATCCGGCCCGCACACTACCTCCGGGCAGGCCTGCCGGACCAGCCGGGTTGCCTCGGGCGGGCCGAGGTACCGGACCATGCCGGCACCCGCCGAGAGGGCTCCCCGGCAGGCGAGCACGGCGGCACCCGGGTACTGCTGTGAGCCGGCAACGACCCCCAGGACACCGCGGGTGTACTTGTGGGAGCGGCGGGCCGGCGGGGGCAGCAGGCGGGCAAGGTCGGCGGATTCCAGGCGCCGCAGCACCGGCAGGGGCAGTTCGGTTTCGATGCCGATGGGAAGGACCAGCACGCGCCCGGCGTGGTCGGCGCCGGGATCCGCGAGCAGGCCGGCCTTCGCGCCGCCGAAAGTCACGGTGATATCGGCAGGAAGGACCGGGTCATAGGACTCGCCGGTGTCCGCGTTCACTCCGCTGGGAATGTCGCAGGCCACCACAAACCCGTGTGCCCCGCCGTTCAGATTTTCGATCAGGGACGCCGTGGCGCCGCGGAGGCCTCCCTGTGCGCCGGTCCCCAGCACGGCATCAATGACGACGTCGGCACGGGCGGCTGCCGCTGCCAGCTCGCCCGCGTTGTGGTCGGTGAGGGTCCGGGTACGGCCGCCGGCCCGTTCAAAGGCGGCCAGGCCGTCAGGGTGGGCGTCACCGGCGGTGAGCACCGCCGTCGTACGCATTCCCCGGGCAGCCAGGAAAGCGGCGGCGAAGAGCCCGTCTCCCCCGTTGTTGCCCTTGCCGACAAGGACGGCAACGCTCGCACCGTAGGGGCGGATCCCGCGCGAAACGAGCTCACGAACCACCGCGTTGGCCAGCCCGTAAGCGGCCCGCTGCATAAGAACAGCGCCCGCACCGGAGTCCAGGAAAGGCTTTTCGGCCTCCCGTATTTGGGTTCCGGTGTAGGCGCTGATCATATTCAGTCCAATCGGTGCTGGGTCCGCGGCAGGGCTGTCAGGGGAAAGTCCGCGTCAGCCTTCCGCGAGGACGGTCGCCGTGGCGATACCGCCGTCGTGGCTCATCGAGAGATGCCAGCGCTTGACGCCCTTGGACTCGGCGACGGCCAGCACCGTGCCCTTGACCTGGATGGTGGGCCCGTTCTGGTCAAGGCCGATCCAGCAGTCCTGCCAGTTCATGCCCGCCGGTGCGCCCAATACCTTGGCCACAGCTTCCTTGGCCGCAAAGCGCGCGGCCAGGGAGCGGGTGTTCAGCTCTCGCTCAGCCGGAACGAACAGCCTGTCCCGGAGCCCGGGGGTCCGTTCCAGCTGCCGGCCGAACCGTTCAATGTCTACGACGTCTACGCCAATGCCAACAATCATGCGGCTTATTCTACGGTCACGCTCTTGGCCAGGTTGCGTGGCTGGTCCACGTCGTATCCCTTGGCCGTGGCAAGTTCGAGGGCGAAGATCTGCAGCGGAACGGCGGCCAGCAGCGGCGCCAGGAGGGTGGGTGTCTCCGGGATGTAGAAGACGTGCTCGGCGTAAGCCTTGACCGCTTCGTCGCCTTCCTCGGCGATCACGATGGTCTTCGCGCCGCGGGCCCGGACCTCCTGGATGTTGGAGACCACCTTGGCGTGCAGCGAGTTGCGGCCGCGCGGGGAGGGAACCACCACGAAGACCGGCTGGCCTTCCTCGATCAGCGCGATCGGGCCGTGCTTCAGCTCGCCGGCGGCAAAGCCCTCGGCGTGGATGTAGGCCAGTTCCTTGAGCTTGAGCGCGCCCTCCATGGCCACCGGGAACCCGACGTGGCGGCCCAGGAACAGCACGGACTTGGCGTTCGCCATGGACCGGGCCAGTTCCTTGATCTCGTCCGCGTGGTCCAGGACCTGCTGGATCTTCGCCGGGACCTTGCCGAGGTCGGCCAGGATGTCCTTGATCTCGCCCTGGAACTTGTTGCCGCGCAGCTGTGCCAAATACAGGCCCAGCAGGTAGGCGGCGGTGATCTGCGCCAGGAAGGCCTTGGTGGACGCCACGGCGATCTCCGGCCCGGCGTGCGTGTAAAGCACGGCGTCGGATTCGCGCGGGATGGTGGAGCCGTTGGTGTTGCAGATGGAGAGGGTCTTGGCGCCCTGTTCCTTGGCGTAGCGGACGGCCATCAGGGTGTCCATGGTCTCGCCGGACTGCGAGATGGATACGATCAGGGTGTTCTCGTCCACGATCGGGTCGCGGTAGCGGAACTCGTGGGAGAGTTCCACCTCGGTGGCGATGCGGCACCAGTGCTCGATCGCGTACTTGGCCACCTGGCCGGAGTACGCGGAGGTGCCGCAGGCGAGCACGATGATCTTGTTGATCTTCTTCAGGTGCTCCGGGTCGATGCGCATTTCATCGAGGGTCAGCTTGCCGTCAAGGTCCGAACGGCCCAGCAGGGTGTTCGCCACGGCGTCGGGCTGGTCGTGGATTTCCTTCTCCATGAAGGACGGGTAGCCGCCCTTCTCGGCCGAGGCCGGATCCCAGTCAACGTGGTATTCCTTGCCCTGGGCCGGGGCGCCGAAAAAGTCGGTGATCTCCACGGTGTCCGCGGTGATGGTCACGATTTGGTCCTGGCCCAGCTCCACGGCCCGGCGGGTGTAGTCGATGAAGCCGGAGACGTCCGAACCGAGGAAGTTCTCCCCCTCGCCCAGGCCCACCACGAGCGGTGAGTTGCGGCGGGCGGCCACGACGACGTCGGGCTGGTCCGCGTGCACTGCCAGCAGCGTGAAGGCGCCTTCCAGGCGCTGGCAGGCAAGCTGCATGGCCTTGGTCAGGCCGCCGTTGGAGGCGTCGCCGTTCAGCTGGTTCCGGAAGATGTCGCCCAGCAGCGCGGCGGCCACCTCGGTGTCCGTCTCGGACTCGAACACGGTGCCCTTTTCAAGCAGTTCCAGCTTGAGCTCGGCGAAGTTTTCGATGATGCCGTTGTGGATCAGGGCCAGCTTGCCGCCGTCTGACAGGTGCGGGTGCGCATTCTGGTCCGTGGGCCCGCCGTGCGTGGCCCAGCGGGTGTGCCCGATTCCGGTGACGGAATCCGGCAGCGGCTTCTCTTCCAGTTCAGCGAGCAGGTTGCTCAGCTTTCCGGACTTCTTGCGGGACGAAATGGTTCCGTCCGCCACCACAGCAACGCCCGCCGAGTCATACCCGCGGTACTCCAGACGGCGGAGTCCCTCAAGGACAACGTCCAACGCGCCGTGGCCAACATTTACCCGGCCTGACGAATGGCCTACGTATCCTACGATTCCACACATAGAGCCAAGCTTATATGGCGAAGAGGTCCGGTGACGTCTGGCTTGGCCCCCGCAACGCGGCTCCCGTGCCCCGTTACAGCGGATGCGACGCGCTCCATTTCGCTCTCAGCGTCGCGGAGGGCAGAATCTCTAAGGTGACTTTGCAACGCAATGAAGCGAATGGAGAGGGCGTCTCCCCGTTCGTGGAGCTGGACAGGCAGACCTGGTCCCGGCTCGCAGCCCAGATGGAACAGCCTCTGAACGAAGAGGACGTGGTCCGTCTCAGAGGGCTCGGTGATCCGCTGGACATGAAGGAAGTCCGCGAAGTCTATTTGCCGCTGTCCCGGCTGCTTCATCTCTACGTGGAGGCCGCGGGCCAGCTGCACGCCGCCACCACCACCTTCCTTGGCGAACAGACACAGCGCACGCCCTTTGTGATCGGCGTGGCCGGTTCCGTGGCCGTGGGCAAGTCCACCATCGCCCGCGTGCTCCGCGAGATGCTCCGCCGCTGGCCCGGGACGCCAAACGTGGAGCTCATTACCACCGACGGTTTCCTGTATCCCCTGGCCGAGCTCAAGCGCCGGCACCTCCTGGAGCGGAAGGGTTTTCCGGAGTCGTACGACCGCCGCGCACTCCTCCGCTTTGTAAGCGAGATCAAGGGCGGCGCGGAAGAGGTCCGGGCTCCCTGGTACTCCCACGTCACGTACGACATCGTGCCCGGCAAGGAAGTGGTGGTCCGCCGCCCGGACGTGCTCATCGTCGAGGGCCTTAACGTTCTGGCCCCCGCCCGTCCCCGCCACGACGGCAAGCAGGGGCTGGCGCTGAGCGACTTCTTCGACTTCTCCATCTACGTGGACGCGAAGACCTCCTATATCGAGGAATGGTACGTGGACCGGTTCCGCAAGCTGCGCACCACCGCCTTCGCCCAGCCGGAATCCTACTTCCACCGCTATGCGACGCTGTCCGACGAGGAAGCAGAAAGCACCGCCCGCGACATCTGGAAACGCATCAACGAGCCCAACCTCGAGGAAAACGTCCTCCCCACGCGGGGCAGGGCGCAGCTGGTGCTCACCAAGGAAGCGGATCACTCCATCCGCCGCATGCTCCTGCGGAAGGTCTAGCACAGGTGTGCCACAACTGTTCTGCGGTTCCTGGGGCTGCTGAATCCGTGCCTGCTCCCACAGCACCGACCCGGCGGGCCATCGCAAGGCTCCTGGCCGCCGGCGCGGGACTGACTGCATTGGCAGCCTGCACGCCCGACGGCGGAACCCGGCCGCCGTCGTCGGCCTCCCCGTCCGTAACTTCCGCCTCCGCTTCGCAGGCGGCACTGCCGTCGTCCGCCGGCCCGGAGACGAGCGCTGCCGCCACCGAACCCGGAACGGTGGCCGCGCCGGAACCCACTGCCGCGCCGACGCCTACTTCGCCCGCGGCCGGACTGGCCCAGCAGCATTCGTTGACGGATCCCGCCAGCCCGTGGCTGGTGGTCAACAAGCACCGGCCGCTCTCCCCCGCCGACTACGTCCCGGCGGACCTCGTCCAGCCGAACATCGCTCTGGCTGTTTCGGGCGAGTCGGCGCAGCTGAACAGCACCACGGCGGCTGCCGCGGAGCAGATGTTCGCCGCGGCGGCGGGAGACGGCGTCACCATGACCCTGGCCAGCGGCTACCGGTCCTACGGCACGCAGGTGGCAACGTATAACAGCTATGTGGCGTCCAGGGGTCAGGCCGAGGCGGACACAGCTTCGGCCAGGCCCGGGTTCTCGGAGCACCAGACCGGTTGGGCCTTCGACATTGGCGACGGCGGCGGGGCGTGCGGGTTCCAGCCGTGTTTCGCCGAGCAACCGGCCGCGGTGTGGGCCAAAGCCAACGCCCACCGCTTCGGCTTCGTGGTGCGGTACCCGTGGATGTTCCACCAGATCACGGGCTACTACTACGAGTCCTGGCACCTGCGGTACATCGGCGTGGAAGCTGCGACGGACATGGCTAATCACGGCATAACCACAATGGAGGAATACTTCGGACTGGAAGCGGCGCCGGGGTACTTGTAGGGCCGGAAATACGCGACAACTAAGCGGGCTTAGTTGCCAACACGCCGTGGAGAGTTTACAGACTCGTCATGTTGTAGGTCACATTGGTGCGCTAGCGTGGGCAACATGTTGACCGGATTCAAGAATTTTATTATGAAGGGCAACGTCGTAGACCTTGCCGTCGCAGTGGTCATGGGTGCCGCCTTCGGCGCCGTCGTGACCTCAATCGTTGAAGGCTTGCTGACTCCACTGATCGGCCGTCTGTTCAATGCCAAGGGCATTGAGGAAATGCAGTGGGAGGGGTTCATGTACGGATCCGTCATCTCCTCCATCATTTCGTTCCTGCTGGTGGCCGCAGCCATCTACTTCGTGGTCATCATGCCGATGAACCACATGATCGAACGCCGCAACCGCCGGCTCGGTATTGATACCGAAGTTAAGGAAGAGGCCGCCGAAGACCCCCAGATCGCACTCCTCACGGAAATCCGCGATTCACTCCAGGCCAGGCCCCGGGCCTAGCATTCTGGCCATACAAAAGTGGTCCGCCTCCGGAGAGGCGGACCACTTTTTTGTTTGCTGGATCGGAAATTTGACCATTGCGCAGCAGTTAGCGGCTGCGCTAACGTGTGCACTGTACAACCACTTCTTGTGGATCCTGGGGCGTCCGGTATTAGGCCGGCGTCCAAGTGTGGATATGAGCCACGCGAGCACTCTTCCTTTTAGGGGTTCGCGAATGGCAACCTGTAGCAAGATCACTCATCCCACCGTTTGGCAGGCCAATCGGGCACTCCAGACAATCCTCAGCAAGCGCTCCGCTTCCGGCTGCAAGCTACCCGCCAGCGTTTATCCTTGCCCTGCGTGCAAAGGATGGCACCTGACATCCAAAAGAGCCGCCGGCAAAGCCAAGAAATGGCAGCTACGGACCTCGTGAGTGCGCCATTCTGCGACACACGAGGTTCCGGCGGCTTAGGCTGCGGGCGCTACAGCCAGTCGTTCCTCCACCACGGCGGCGAGGTGCTTGCAGATGCGTTCGGCGGTGGGCATGTCGGCTGCCTCCACCATCACTCGCACCAGGGCCTCGGTTCCGGACGGCCGGAGGAGCACACGGCCGGTCTCGCCGAGTTCCGCGGAAGCTTCGGCCACAGCAGCCAGGACCCCTTCGTCGGTCCCGGCCCTGGCCTTGTCCACGTTTTTGACGTTGATCATCAGCTGCGGAAGTTTGGTCATCACCGTGGCGAGTTCCTTCAAGGGCTTGCCCGTGAGAGCCACCTGGGCGGCCAGCTGCAGGCCGGTCAGGAGGCCGTCGCCCGTAGTGGCGTGATCGGCGAAGATCACGTGACCGGACTGCTCGCCGCCAAGGTTGTAGCCGCCGTCGCGCATTTCCTCGAGAACGTAGCGGTCCCCCACCGCAGTTTCGCGGATGGTGATGCCCGCGTTGCGGAGGGCGATCTTCAAGCCGAGGTTGCTCATGACGGTGGCCACCAGGACGTTGTCCTTGAGCTTGCCGGATTCCTTCAGCGCTAGGGCGAGGATGGCCATGATCTGGTCACCGTCCACCTCGTTGCCTTCATGGTCGATGGCAAGGCACCGGTCGGCGTCACCGTCGTGGGCGATGCCGAGGTCGGCACCGTGTTCCACCACTGCGCGCTGGAGGGCGCCGAGGTGGGTTGAGCCCACGCCGTCGTTGATGTTCAGGCCGTCGGGCTCGGCGCCAATGACCACGATCTCGGCGCCGGCGTCGTTGAAGAGCTGCGGTGAACAGCCGCTGGCTGCGCCGTGGGCGCAGTCGAGTACCACTTTCAGCCCGTCGAGGCGGTGCGGCAGGGTTCCGAGGAGGTGGACGATGTAGCGGTCCTCGGCGTCGGAGAACGTCTGGATACGGCCTACGTCGCTGCCTGTGGGCCGGACAGGGTCTTTGCCCATCTGCGCCTCGATGGCATCTTCCACCTCGTCAGGCAGCTTCTGGCCGCCCCGCGCGAAGAATTTGATGCCGTTGTCCGGCGCCGGGTTGTGGGAGGCGGAGATCATGACGCCGAAGTCGGCGTTGAGGTCGGCCACCAGGTAGGCGGCGGCAGGTGTGGGGAGGACGCCGGCGTCGTAGACATCGATGCCGGAACTGGAGAGTCCCGCCGCGACCGCTGCCGAGATGAACTCGCCGCTGGCACGCGGATCGCGCGCCACCACGGCGCGCGGACGGGTGCCGTTAGTGGTGCGTTCGTGGCCGAGTACGACGGCGGCCGCTTGCGCCAGCTGCATCGCCAGCTCTGCTGTGAGCAGGCCGTTAGCCAGGCCCCGGACACCATCTGTTCCAAATAATCTAGACATCGGGTCAAGTTTAGACGATGGACCGGGCGGGGCTGTCTTTGACTTGTTCCACGGCGAGGGCTGCCTCGCCGTGGAACAAACCGTCCCGGCACCGAGCCGCAACGGCGTTAAACAGCGGAAGCCCGCCCCGCCGAGTGGCGGGACGGGCTTCCGGGAAGCGTGATTAGCGCTTGGAGTACTGCTGAGCCTTACGGGCCTTCTTGAGACCAGCCTTCTTGCGCTCGATGACGCGGGCGTCACGACGCAGGTAACCGGCCTTCTTCAGGGTGGCGCGGTTGTTCTCGGCATCGATCTCGTTCAGTGAACGGGCGATGCCGAGGCGCAGTGCACCGGCCTGGCCGGAGATGCCGCCACCGTGGATGCGGGCGATGACGTCGTAGGCGCCGTCAAGATCGAGGATCTTGAAGGGCTCGTTGACGTCCTGCTGGTGCAGCTTGTTCGGGAAGTAGTTCGCCAGCTCGCGGCCGTTGATGGTCCACTTGCCGGAGCCGGGGACGATGCGGACGCGGGCGACGGCTTCCTTGCGGCGGCCAACAGCTGCGCCGGCAACGGTCAGTGCCGGGCGTTCCTTCTTCGGCGCTTCTGCTTCTGCAGGACCGCTTTCCGAGGTGTAGCTGGTCAGGTTTTCCTCAGCCGGAACGGCCTCGGTGGTCAGTTCTTCGTTCTGAGCCACGATTCTCCTTGTATAGATAAGTTGTTGGTGGCCAGGACTACTGGGCGACCTGGGAAATTTCGAAAGTCTTGGGCTGCTGGGCGGCGTGCGGGTGCTCTGCACCACGGTAAACCTTCAGCTTGCCCAGCTGCTGTGCAGCGAGGGAGTTCTTCGGGAGCATGCCCTTGATGGCCTTCTCCACGGCGCGAACCGGGTTGGATTCAAGCAGTTCCGCGTAGTTGACGGAGGTCAGACCACCCGGGTAACCGGAGTGGCGGTAGGCGCGCTTCTGCTCGAGCTTGGCGCCGGTGAGGGCAACCTTCTCGGCGTTGATGATGATGACGAAGTCGCCCATGTCCATGTGGGGAGCAAAGGTGGCCTTGTGCTTGCCGCGCAGCAGGATTGCGGTCTGGCTGGCGAGACGACCAAGGACAACGTCGGTGGCGTCAATGACGTGCCACTGGCGGTTGATATCGCCGGGCTTCGGGGTGTACGTACGCACGGTGTTTGCCTCGTTCTTGTTCTGGCGTTCTTGTTTAGGTGTCACGTAAGCGTGTGCACCTACTATCTATGCGCTACCGGAACAGAGGTGAGGGCTCCAAGAATCCAGTGGTCCAGAAGTCTCGAATGTGCCCGAGGAGTAGTTATCCTGCAACCGGATTCTCAGCGGGCACGCATCATCGAGAAAGGACACGCACAACGACTATCAAGAATAGCGGGTATAGAGGCCACTGGTCAAAATAGGCTCTAGCTAGCCAGCCTGCGCCGGTCCTGACGCTCGGGGCCGGTGCCGTGGACCACGATTAACTACGAGCTTAGGTGCCCCGTTGACCGAAATGCCCCCGGCCGCCCTGTTGGTAATCGCCTGCGCCCTCCTGGGCCTCGCCGTGGCACCCGCTGTCCTTCTCGTCACGCGCCGGTTACTGCCCGATATCGAGCTAGGACACGTTCGCTGGCACGCTGTGGCCGGCGCAATTGGTACCGGGGTGCTGTTTGGAGCGATGGCCTGGCGATTCGGCTGGTCCTGGGCGCTACCGTCCTTCCTCTTCCTCTGCACAGCTGGCCTTGTGCTCTCCCGGATCGACCTTCAGCACAAGTTATTGCCCAACAGGATCGTTGTTCCCACGCTCGGAATAGGACTTGCGCTGCTGCTTTTGGACGCCGGCATGAACCAGCGATGGGGAAATCTGCTGGTAGCAGCCGTCGGATGCGCAGTAAGTTTCGTGATTTACCTGATTTTGGCCCTCATTTCCCCGCGCGGAATGGGCATGGGCGACGTAAAGCTCTCAGCACCACTTGGTTTGTACTTGGGCTACCTCTCAATAGGCCACCTGCTACTGGGTATAGCCCTTGGTTTTATTGTGGGCGCCGTGACCAGTGTGCTCCTTGTTACAGGCGGATTGGCGGGGCGAAAGACCGCTGTGCCGTTCGGTCCGTCCATGTTCGCCGGCTGCCTCCTGGCCGTGCTGTGGGGCACAGAAATCGGGCGGGTATTGCTGCCCGCCGTGTTCCCTCGATAGCCGTTTCCGAGTACACCAAGTAGTTGCGTACTTGGGTACCGGGGATAAAGCGATGTAACACCAAGTAGACGGCTGATTCGGGTGTCTAAAAGACAAGTACAGCCACTCATTGTGGGGCTATTTGTAACTCCTGTATTCCTTTGTGTATCGAAGTTCCAGCAACACCTTTTGGGGGGAGCGGGAAATTCGAAGCCAATTTCAGCACTCACAAAGGAACACGAAAATGAACTCTGCACTGGTCTCCATGGTTGCTTTCATCGCCGGCGTCAAGACCCGCCTCACCCGGGAAGAGAAGGGCGCCACGATGGTTGAGTATGGCCTGATGGTCGCTCTCATCGCCGTCGTCGTCATCGGCTCCCTCCTCGTCCTCGGCCCGGCTATCGACGGTCTCTTCAGGAACATCGCCGGCAACCTGTAATTCACAGCCCCTGTATTGCCTCTGTTCCGGTGGCGGCAGTCGCCGCCACCGGAACAGTTGCATTTTCGGGCAATCCTCCAATGAAAAACGAAGTGTCTGGGGAGACCGTCGTGAAATCAAAAAAGAAAGAACGCGGCGCAGTGGCAGTGGAAATGGCAATCGTCCTTCCCTTGCTGTTGTTGCTGGTAATCGGGATTATGGAATTCGGGCGAGCCCTGAACGTCCAGGTTTCCCTGACCCAGGCAGCGCGCGAAGGCGCACGCCATGCGGCCATCCACTACGACGACGGCACACTCGATGTCGCCGGGACTGCAGCCGCCGCCGCGCCCTCATTGGCAGGCCTGGGCATGACGGTCGCAAGCGATGCCGCCAGCTGCTCATCGGGGTCCGACGTCACAGTCACAACGAGCCTGACACTGCCTTCATTGTCCGGCTTTCTTGATGCTGGCTTCTTCGGAGGGTCCGTCATCTTCCCGCTGAATATGACCGGAGTAGGGGTGATGAGATGCGGCGGCTGACAGCACTTCGCAGTGGCAAGGGCCGGCACATTGACGGCACTCGCACAAGTGGCCCTGACGAGCGTGGAGCAGTAACCGTCTTTGTGGCGCTGTTGCTCGTCGTCCTCATGGGCTTCGCGGCTATTGCCGTCGATGTCGGGGCAATGTATGCGGAGAAGGCGCAGCTCCAAAACGGCGCAGACTCGTCTGCGCTTGCCATTGCGGGCGATTGCGCCAACGGCTCGTGCGGGGATGTCAACGCAACGGGGGCCCTCCTGGCCAATGCCAACAGCAATGACAGCTCGAGTGGCGTCTCCTCCATCACCTTCCCGAGTGCCACGACGGTTCGCGTTGAAACCAACACCCGTGATGCCGGCTCCGGGGCGAACAGCTTCTCGCTCTTCTTCGCAAGGATTATGGGCTTTGAAACTACGGATATCCGGGCCGTGGCAGAAGCCACTTGGGGAGCTCCCGGCGCAGCGACCACACTGCCGTGGACTGTCAGCAAGTGCGTCTTTGAAAAATTCCTCACAGCTAGCCAACTCCATGAACTCAACACAACCGGCAATTTTACCGGCGATCCAATTCCCACGAGGATCCTCCTAAGGTACGACCAGAACGTACCAACCTTCCCTGGCTGCGCCGCGCAGAACGGTTATGCACCGGGAGGGTTCGGATGGTTGGACACGGACAGCGGCTGCACGGCCGACATCGACATTGCCAACAGCGAGGTCGGTAGCAATCCCGGAAATGACTTGCCGAACGTCTGCCACGATTTGCCGTCAACCATCATGAAAGACCCTGTGCTTATCCCCATCTTCAGCACGGCTGTAAAAAACGGGCAAAAGACTAAGTATTCGTTGGTAGGGTTCCTGGCTTTTCAGGTCACCGGTTTCAAGTTTGGCGGCGGACCCACCCTCACGAATCTCGACCCGTTGGCGCCTGCCTGTAACGGCGGCAACTGCCGCGGTATCCAGGGCTACTTCACCCGCTTTGTTTCTCTTGACGAAGGCGTGTCGGGCGGCGGTGGAACCCCCAACTACGGAGCCTCGTCAGTCTGGCTTTCGAAATAGCCGCTCAGCACCTACATGCGAAACCGTCGCACTAAATATTCGCACTAAGAAATCGATAAGGAGCAAGTCAAGTGAAATCACGCCTACTGGGAGGCATCGCAGCACTATTGTTGGCAATCACCGGAACTGTACTACTGGTTGTATACGTTCAGGGAGCCGACAACAGGGCAGCGCAAGGTCTCGAGCCCGTAAATGTCCTGGTTGTCAAAGAATCAATTCCCGCCGGTACCAAAGCTGAAGACCTCAACAGCAAAGTCCAGCTCGAAGCAATACCGCAGGCCGCCGTGCCGGACGGCGCCATCGAAAGCCTGAGCGATTACAAGGGAAAGATCACCTCCGTAGGCCTGGAGCCTGGCGAGCAGCTTCTCACGGCCCGGCTCGTGGACCCCCGTGATCTCCTTCCCGGCACCGTCCCCGTCCCCGACGGCCTCGAAGAAGTTACCTTCCTTCTCGCTCCCGAACGGATCCTTGGCGGCCGGCTCGAAGCTGGCGACAAGGTGACCGTCTACACCTCCTTCAAGTCGGAGGAAGAGATGCCGGCCGGCGCAAATGTTCCGGCCGAGGTCAAAGGGTGGAAACAGTCCACCGGATTGCTCTTCCAAGATGTCCTGGTGACCGCTGTCCAAAAGGCTGCGCCAGCGACGGAAAAGAACTCCGGTGCTACGGAGTCGGATAAGGGCATTGAAATGCCCAACGGGTCTGCCTTTATCACCGTGGCCAGGAGCGATGCCGATGCTGCCAAGCTGGTCTACGGAGCTGAGTTCGGTACCATCTGGCTCGCCAAACAGACCGACACCTCCACCAAGAGCGATCCGCCGGTGACCACATTCGGAGGGCTGTACTAATGAGCCGGTTCGTGGCCATCACTGCGGTCCGGGACTTCGAAGGGCGCATCCGGCAGGCCATCGCAGGAGCCCTGCACGGGGAACTTCAAACGCTTTCGCCCGATGTTCTGTCTGGCGGCCCTGACGACGTGTTCCAGCAGCTAAACGGTGCCCCGCCCGAGGTTCTTATCCTCGGCCCCGGCGTGGCACCGGATGATGCACTGAAGCTGGCGACAGTCTTTGATCTGCAATACCCGGAGGTCAGCCTGCTCTTGGTCGCCGAACCCACTCCGGACCTGGTGCTTCGCGCCATGCATTCCGGCATCCGGGACGTCGTCACCCCGGAAATCGTGGTCAACGATCTCCGGGTGCTGTTGGAACGGGCTTGCCTCGCCTCTGCCAGCCGCCGTAGAGGTATGGCGCCGGCTGCGGAATCGGGCCAGCAGCGCGGACGGGTGATAGCAGTCATGTCACCTAAAGGCGGCGTGGGCAAGACAACGGTAGCCACCAACCTGGCTATCGGTCTAGGCAAAGTAGCACCCATGGATGTAGTGATCGTCGACCTCGATTTGCAGTTTGGCGATGTCGCGTCAGGTTTGCTACTTGAACCGGAACACTCCATCACAGAAGCTGTTCACGGTGCTGCGTCCCAGGACTCCATGGTCCTCAAAGCGTTTCTCACAGTGCATCCTGCCGGTATCTACGCCCTGTGTGCGCCCCGGACACCCGCGGAATCCGACTACATCACTGCAGACCACGTCAGCCGGCTGATCAACCAGTTGGCAAGCGAATTCAAGTATGTAGTCGTCGACACCGCGCCCGGGCTCGGTGAGCACGTGCTGGCGACGCTGGAGCTGGCAACAGACGGTGTCTGGGTTTGCGGGATGGACGTTCCCAGCGTCCGGGGCCTGCGCAAGTGCTTCAGCGTGCTGAAAGATCTGCAGCTACTTCCGCAGGGACGGCACACCGTTCTCAACTTCGCCGACCGTAAAAGCGGCCTCTCGGTTCAGGATGTCGAAGCGACCATCGGAGTCCCCATCGACACCGTGATTCCACGGTCACGTACCCTTCCATTCACCACTAACCGTGGAATTCCCGTGCTGCAGAGCTCCACAAGGGACGCGGCATCGAAAGGCCTCAAGAAGCTGGTTGACCGCTTCGATCCTCAATGGGTGTCCTCCACCCACAACAAACTGCACCGAAGGGTGGTAGTGTCATGAAACTCTCAGATCGCCTGACCAGGTCACAGGCTGACGTGACCCCCAACGAATCCACCACGGTCGCGCGGGACACGACCGGCGCAGCACCAGCATCAGCCGAACAGCAGTCGTCTGCTCCGGCCAGCCGGCCGCTTGCCTCGGCTTTGAATCTCGGCGGCGCCCCGGTTGTCCAAGCAGTCGATGCGCTAGCGGGTTTGAAGCAACGGGCCGCGCTCGCCCTGTTTGAACGCATGGGCAATCGCTCCGCCGACGCATCGTCAACTGAAGAAGACCTTCGTTCTGCAGCCGTCGAGGAACTCTCCGCAGTGATCGATCAGGAGCAGGTCCCGCTGTCCCCGGAGGAGCGGCGTCGGCTTATCCGTGAGATTGCCGACGAGGTTATGGGATATGGCCCGCTCCAACGGCTCCTGGAAGATCCGTCTGTCACTGAAATAATGGTCAACCGTTTTGACCAGATCTACATCGAAAGGCACGGACATCTGACTCTGACGGGCTATCAGTTCAGTTCCGATGACCACTTACGGAAGGTCATCGAACGGATTGTGTCACGGGTGGGCAGGCGCATCGATGAATCTTCGCCTCTGGTCGACGCCCGCCTGGAAGACGGCTCCCGCGTGAACGCAATCATTCCGCCGCTGGCGGTGAACGGGCCCTCGCTGACCATCCGAAAATTCAGTCACGTGCCTTTGACGGTCCAGAACCTGATTGAGTGGGGCTCGGTGACTCCCGAAATGGCGGAGCTGCTCAGCGCCTGCGTCCGGGCACGCCTAAACATCATTGTCTCCGGCGGAACCGGTACGGGCAAAACGACCCTGCTCAATGTTCTCTCTTCGTTCATCCCGGAGGATGACCGCATTGTGACGATCGAGGACGCAGTTGAACTCCAGCTTCAGCAGGACCATGTGGTCAGGCTGGAAAGCCGGCCACCGAACATCGAGGGCAAAGGTGCAGTGAGCATCCGCGAACTGGTTCGCAATTCCCTCCGCATGCGTCCGGACCGGATCATCGTCGGCGAAGTGCGCGGGGGTGAGTCCTTGGACATGCTCCAGGCCATGAACACCGGCCACGATGGCTCGCTGTCTACCGTGCACGCTAATTCGCCGCGTGACGCCGTAGCCCGTTTGGAGACCCTCGTCCTGATGGCCGGCATGGATCTTCCGCTCCGGGCCATCCGGGAACAGGTCTCATCCGCTGTGGACCTGATTGTCCAAGTCACAAGGCTCCGCGATGGAAGCCGCCGAGTCACCCACGTGACAGAAGTCCAAGGTATGGAGGGGGACATTGTGACCCTCCAGGATGCGTTCCTTTTCGACTATACCGCGGGCATGGACGCACAAGGCCGCTTCCTCGGACGACCCGTCTCCACAGGAATACGGCCACGATTCCTCGACCGCTTTGCCGACCTCGGTATCTCCGTGTCGCCGGCCATCTTCGGTGCAACACCGGTAGCAGCGGGAAGGAGGTAAGCCATGGACTCGCCAGCACTCTTCATCGCGGCCCTCGCTCTTTGCTTCGGGGCGTTGCTCGTCTTGTTCCTGGTTGTTCTGAAGCCACGTTACGGTTCGATTCCGGCCAACCGAAGGCGTCCCGATGCCGCCTATGAGGGCCAGTCAGCTATCAGCCGGGTCTCGAACACCGCCGTAACCGCCATGGGTGGCGTTATCGGCGAATCGGGGGGGCCTTACAACCGGGCTGTGCTGTACAACGCCGGTGTGAAAATGGCGCCTGCGGATTTCACTGTGATGGTCCTGGTGGCTGCTTTCCTGGCCGGCACCGTCGTCTCATTGCTAACGAACATACTCCTTGGAATCCTGTTCGCTATCGCTACACCATTCCTAGCACGGCTTGTTTTGTCCGTGCTGAGGGACAAGCGCCGGGGTCGGTTCGAAGCCCAGCTAACGGACACCATCCAGATGCTGATCGGCGGCCTTCGGGTAGGTCACAGCGTCATGAGGTCGATCGAGGCAGCCGCCCAGGAGGCCGACGCTCCGACATCGGAAGAGCTCTCACGAGTGGTCACCGAAACGCGGGTCGGCAAAGACTCCCGGCAGGCTTTGGACGAAGTGGCGGAGCGCATGGACAGCGAGGACTTTCGCTGGATTGGCCAAGCGATCCAGATCAACCGGGAAGTTGGCGGCGATCTTGCCGAGGTCCTCGAGGAGGTGGCCGGCACGATACGTGAGCGCAGCGAGATCAAGGGCCAAGTTCGCGCGCTTAGTGCGGAAGGCAAAATGTCTGCATTGATCCTGATGGGCTTGCCGGTCGGTGTCGCAGTGCTAATCACCGTCATGAACCCCAGTTACATGAACGTGTTTTTCACCCATCCCGTTGGCATCATCATGCTCATTGTCAGCATCGTGATGTTCGTCATTGGCGGCTTCTGGATGAGCCGCACCGTCAAGATTAAGTTCTAGGGAGAATGCCATGACTCCGATAGCTTGGCTAATCATTGCAGCAGTCGTGCTGCCCTTGGCCTACTTCACCTGGGTTCTCGTCACGCTGGACCGGCGTGGCGCACTTGCCGTTCAAACGAATCTTGGACACGGCTTTACCCAAAGCTCCAATTCGGCGATCCAAAGGACACCGATCTTCCTGGGGATTTCCAAGCGCCTCACACCAGGCAGCTATGAAGCGAAACTTGACCGTTGGCTTGCCTTAGCTGGACGCCCGGAATCCATGCCGCTGGAGAAGCTCATCATCTCCAAACCGATTCTTGCCCTTGGTGGCGCGCTTTTCGGTTTACTTCTGATCAGCAAATCTCCGACACCGCCGATCTTCGGCTTGGCCCTGTTCGTCATGGTGCTGTTCTACTTTGTCCCTGACCTCTTGGTCTATAACAAGGGCATCAAGCGTCAAGAGGCCATTGAACTCGAGCTTCCGAACACTCTCGACCAGATGTTGATTTCGGTTGAAGCAGGACTTGGCTTCGAATCCGCCATGGCCAGGGCGGGAGAATATGGCGGCGGGCCGTTGGCCCAGGAGCTTATGCGGACGCTTCAGGACATCCAGGTGGGACGCCCCCGTCAGGAAGCCTACGCAGCCCTGGCAGCCCGTTCTTCCGTCCAGGATCTCCGGAGCTTCGTTCGGGCAGTGGTCCAGGCCGATAAGTACGGCATCGGCATCGCTAAGGTGCTACGTGCACAGGCGAAACAGGCCAGGGTCAAGCGCCGGCAACGGGCCGAAGAGAAGGCCATGAAGCTGCCCGTAAAGGTCCTCTTCCCGCTGTTGCTGTGCATCTTTCCCGTGCTCTTTATCGTCCTCCTCGGACCAGCAGCCATCAGCATCGTCGAAGCCTTGACCTAGACCAACGCCTGCCGGATTGTCCGGACAAAGACCCGGACTCCTTGGCACCCAGAACCGAGGAGTCCGTTGCCACCCGGCAGCGAGGAGCAGGATCTCGCACCGGGCGAAGGCCCTGAGCGCGTGTGAGTGCTCGTTCAGGGCCTTCGTGGGGAAACCGACACAAACACTCACAGACCAGACGAACTCCCTCAGCCCAACGAGCTGAGGGAGTTCTTCGGCGTGCGCGCGATTTCGCATCGGGGCCGCTGCAAAGACGCAGGTTTCTCGCAAGCAAAGCGCAAGTCGAGCAGGCTTGGCGCAGGATGCCCAAAGATCAGCTCGATGGGGCGAACATGGTTGCTACTTTTTTGGCAGAGCTGGTGCAGGACCAGCCACCCAAACTCGCTCAGGAGTCCCCATGCTTTCTCTCTACACCAACCTCGCATCCCGCATCCGCCGTGAAGAAGCCGGCGCCACCGCAGTCGAATACGGCATCATGGTTGCCCTTATCGCCGTCGTCATCATCGTCGCCGTCACCCTCCTCGGTACAACTCTGAGTGACACGTTCAGCAACATCCAGTGCCAGGTGTCCGGCCAGGGCGCCTTCGTTCCGGGCGTAGACGGAGCAGCCGGCGCTTGCGCCGCCCCGTAACCCACTCCCCAACCTCCCGACGCGCCCCGGCACGTCCACCACGAAGTGGCGGCGGCATCCAAGCCGCCGCCACTTCGGCTGTCTTCACCACACCATCAGCCAGAGGAAAGGCACCACCATGTCCAGGGCATCCGAGCGCGGAGCTGTTGCGGTCGAGTTTGCGATCCTGGCGCCCGTCCTCATCATGTTGCTCTTGGGCATCGTCGAATTCGGTCGGGCCTACAACGCCCAGGCCTCACTCTCCGCCGCAGCCCGCGAAGGCGTGCGCGTGATGGCCATTTCCAACAGCATTTCCGCAGCCAACACCGCGGCAAAGAGTACAGCTCTCTCACTGCAGCCCGGTCTGAAGGACACGAACATCGTTTTCAAGAATCTCGACACGGGCACCGCCAGCTGCGCACCGGGTAACCGCATCACCGTGACCATCAGCTACAACCTCTCCACCATGACCGGCATCGCCGGCCCGTTTCCCATGACCGGGAAGGGGTCCATGCTGTGCGGCGGCTGACACATCGGGCACGGCACCAACACTGCAAGCACGACGGCGAACGCGGCGCCGTGAGCGTCCTGGTGGCCATCTTGCTGGTGGTTCTCCTGGGCTTCGGGGCGATAGCCGTGGACGTCGGCATGCTGTACGCAGAACGGACCCAGCTCCGCAACGGCGCCGACGCGGCAGCCCTCGCCATAGCCCAGAAGTGCGCCAAGAACGCCGCCGATCCCGACTGTTCCACCAGCTCGACTTTGGCAGCGACCCTCACAAACGGCAACGCCAACGACGGCCTCAGCAACGTCAAATCCACCGTGCTGGATAAAGCCGCTCGCACCGTCACGGTCACGGCCGGCGCACAGGAGAAGGGTAGGACTCCCAACGAAGTATCACTCTTCTTTGCCCGTGTTCTTGGCATGAACTCCGCCGAAGTGAATGCCCCGTCAACAGTTGTGTGGGGCAGCCCCCAGAAAGGGACCACACCTTTTCCCATCACCGTGTCGGTCTGCCAGGTTCGCAACAGTACGGACATCATGCAGTTGCTCCAACTGCACGGAAAAAACGCGAACGTGGACTGCAACTACGGTCCATCGGGCGCATTCGTTGAGGGTGGTTTCGGTGGCCTCAAACAAGATACCGGCCAGTGCGGCGCCTTCATCGACATCGCCAAGAGCACAGCCGGGGGAGATACCGGCAACAATGCGCCGCCAAATTGCGAGGCCACGTTGAACGGCTGGGCGGCGGACATGAACGCAAACAAAGACGTCTTCGTGTTGCTGCCGATCTTCAATTCCGTCACCGGAACCGGTACCAACGCTGTCTACGGACTGACCACTTTTGCCGCGTTCAAAGTTGCCGGATGGAAAGTTGGCAGCTCGGGCCTTCCGTACACCTTTCGCAACCGGGCCCCTGACGTTCCGGCCGCACTCGAATGCAGGGAACCATGCCGCGGAATCATCGGAACCTTCGTCAAGTATGTTTCCCTGGCCAACGGCTACACGCTCGGCCCCGTCAACCCCGACGGCGCGACTGTCGTTGCCCTCAGCAAATAGTTTCGTCCACCCCGCATGTTTAACCACAGGAGCAGTCAGTGAAGTCACGTTTGTTGGCAGGAGTGGTGGCAGTCCTGTTGGCCATCGTCGGGGCGGTGCTTGTCGTCACTTACGCCCAGGGCGCTGACCAGCGGGCAGTCAAGGACCTGGATCCGGTGGGAGTTCTGGTGGTCACCAAAGCGATCCCGGCCGGCGCCACCGTGGACACAGTGAAGGCATCGGTGGCCCTGGAGCAGGTGCCCGGCACCGCCGTCGCAAAATCCGCGCTGGACTCCCTCGACGAGTCCGCCGGCAAGGTGGCCGCCTCGAATCTCGTCCCGGGCGAACAGTTGCTGAAGGAAAAAATGGTGGAACCTGAAGACCTCCAGACCTCAGGTTCAGTGAAGGTCCCGGCAGGCCTCCAGGAAGTCTCGTTCCAGCTGGAGCCGCAGCGCATGGTGGGCGGGCGCCTTCAACCGGGCGACCACGTGGGCGTCTTCATCTCTATGAAAACAGGCGGCATCGAGGCGAAGGCGGACAAAGAGACCACCCAGCTCTCCATCCACAAGGTCCTGGTCACCGCCGTCCAGCGCGCCCCCGAGGGAGCCGCCGCCAACCCGGCGCCGTCGGCGAGCGCCGGAACGGACCCTAATCCCCGGGACGTGAACCTCCCCACCGGCTCCCTGATGATCACCGTTGCAGTCAACGACATCAACGCCGGCAAGATCGTATTCGCGTCCGAGTTCGGAGATGCCATCTGGCTCACCCGCGAACCCCTCGACGCCGAGGACAACGGGCCGCGCATCATGATCCGGCCGGACGTCTACAAATGAGCCGCTTCACCCTCATCACACCGGACGTCGACTTCGACGGCCGCCTCCGCCAGGCCGTTGCCGGCGGTCTCCAAGGCGGCGTGCAGACCTTCTTCACAAGCGTGCTCCCCGCCGATCCCAACGACCTGTTCGCAGCCCTCAACCAGGAACTGACCGAGGTGCTCATCCTGGGTCCCGACGTCCCCGTCGATGAAGCCCTCCGGTTTGCCACGGTGATGAACGTCCGGTTCCCGGAACTGAGCGTCATCCTCGCCGCCGAACCGGACCCGGACTTCATCCTGCAGGCAATGCGCGCCGGCATCAGGGACATCCTCTCCCCCGGCTCCGATCCCGCCCAGATCCGGGTGCTCCTGGAACGCGCCAACCAATCGTTCGCCAGCAGATACCGTGTTCAGGCCGCCCCGCCAATGACGGAATCCAACAAAGGCCTCGTTATCGGCGTCTTCTCCCCCAAGGGCGGTGTCGGCAAAACCACCATCGCCACCAACCTCGCCATCGGCCTGGGCAAGATCGCCCCGATGAGTGTGGTGATCGTGGACCTGGACCTGCAGTTCGGCGACGTCGCCTCCGGGCTCTACCTCGACCCGCAGCACACCGTCACGGACGCAGTGTCCCCCGCTGCGAGCCAGGACTCCCTGGTCCTCAAGGCCTTCCTGACGGTCCACCCCGGCGGCATTTACGCCGTGTGCGCTCCCCCCACTCCCGTTGATGCGGACGAGATCACCCCGGACCAGGTCAGCCGGCTGCTGGAACAGCTGTCGGAGCAGTTCCAGTACGTTGTGGTGGACACCGCACCGGGGCTTCCCGAAATCGGCCTGGCAGCCATGGAGCAGTGCACCGATGTGGTGTGGGTCAGCGGGATGGACATCCCCAGCGTCCGCGGCCTGCGCTCCGGCTTGGAAGTGCTGCGCCAGCTGGAAATCCTCCCCGAGACCAGGCACGTGGTGCTGAACATGGCCGATTCCAAGCTGGGCCTGACCGTCCAGGACCTCGAATCGACCATCGGCGCGCCCGTGGACGTGAGCATTCCGCGGTCCCGCGCCGTCGCCCTGTCCACCAACCGCGGCATCCCCGTCCTCCAGGAATCAGCCAAGGACCCGGCAACCAAGAGCCTGAACCAGCTCGTCGACCGTTTCAACCCCGCCTGGCGGGCCAAATCCCAACGCAAACTGCACCGAAGGGTCGTGGTCTAGATGAAACTTTCAGAACGCATCAGCGCGGTGCAAGCGAAGTCGCAGTCACGCACCCAAATTGCCGCGCCGCTGCAGACCTCGCGCACCGCCACCGCAACGCTGGAACGGGAACGCCCGGAATTGCCGGCCCCGCAGCCGGAACCGTGGGCTCCGGTGAGGACGGACAAACGGACGACGACGGCGGCACCGGCTGCCGCCGTCGTCGTACCTTCCGCGGCGCCTGACCATGCGGAAGAGGCGAAACCGAAAGCCCAGCAGCCGGTGGACGCGTTTGCCGCGCTGAAGGAGCGGGCGGCCACGGCGCTGTTCGAGCGCATGGGTGCCCGCTTCAACGATTCGGCCATCACCGAGCTGGAGCTCCGGACGTCCGCCCGTGAGGAGCTCACCCGCATCATCGACGCCGAACAGGTGCCGCTCTCCTCGGAGGAACGCACGCGCCTGGTCCAGGACGTCGCCGACGACGTGCTGGGCTACGGTCCCCTGCAGCGGCTGCTGGACGACCCCGCCGTCACCGAAATCATGGTCAACCGGATGGACCAGATCTACGTCGAACGCAAGGGCCACCTCACGCTGGCCGATTCCCGCTTCAGCTCGGAAGAACACCTGCGGAAGGTCATCGAGCGCATCGTGTCCAAGGTAGGCCGCCGCATTGACGAATCCTCGCCCCTGGTGGATGCCCGGCTGGAAGACGGCTCCCGCGTCAACGCGGTGATCCCGCCGCTGGCCGTGGGCGGATCGTCGCTGACCATCCGAAAATTCAGCAAGGTTCCGCTCACCGTCCGGAACCTGATCGACTACGGCACTCTGACTCCTGAGATGGCGGAGCTCCTCAACGCCTGCGTCAAGGCCAAGCTCAACATCATCGTCTCGGGCGGCACGGGCACGGGGAAGACCACCCTCTTGAACGTGCTCTCCTCGTTCCTGCCCTCGGACGAACGGATCGTCACCATCGAGGACGCCGTGGAACTACAGATCCAGCAGGAACATGTGGTCCGGCTGGAAAGCCGCCCGCCCAATACCGAAGGCAAGGGCGAAGTGACCATCCGCGAACTGCTGCGGAACTCGCTGCGTATGCGCCCCGACCGCATCGTGGTGGGTGAGGTCCGCGGCGGCGAGTCGCTGGACATGCTCCAGGCCATGAATACCGGCCACGACGGTTCCCTGTCCACGGTGCACTCCAATTCCCCGCGTGATGCCGTGGCGCGCCTGGAAACCCTGGTGCTCATGGCCGGGATGGACCTGCCGCTGCGGGCCATCCGGGAACAGATAGCCTCGGCGGTGAACCTGATCGTCCAGATTTCACGCCTGCGGGACGGCAGCCGCCGCATCACCCACGTGACCGAGGTGCAGGGCATGGAAGGTGACATCGTCACGCTGCAGGACGCCTTCGTTTTCGACTACTCGGCCGGCGTCGACGCCCAGGGCCGCTTCCTCGGACGGCCGGTTGCCACCGGGATCCGCCCGCGCTTCATCGACCGCTTCGAGGACCTCGGAATCCACGTCTCCCCCGCTGTCTTCGCCACCCCCGCGGGTCCCGGAACCAGCGGGCCTTCCGGGCAGGGCGGGCCGTCCGGTCCTGGCCGGCACGGCGGCCATGCGGCCCCCTCCGGCCACGGAATGGCATAGGGGCGCCATGCTCATGACCATCGGAGCCGCGCTCCTCTTCCTTGCACCGCTGCTGCTCGGCGTGGCGATACTGATCCCCGGGGCTCCGGAGATCGCACTCAGCCGTCGCCGGCCGTTCGCCTTTGACCCGCCCTCGCGGCTGACACGCCTGGCCAACCTCACCGTCGGCGCCCTGGACCGGTTCCTGGCCGCCCGGAATGTCCGCCTCTACAACCGGGAGGCACTGGAAACGGCCGGTGTCCGGCTCACCCAGGCCGAGTTCATTGTCCTGGTGATCGCCGGGGCCATCGTGGGCGCCCTGGTGGGCCTGGTCATCGGCGTGCCCGCCGTGTCCGTCCTGCTCGTAATCCTCGCCCCCTTCGTGGGGCACCTGGTGCTCGGCTTCCTGGCCGGCAAGCGGCGTGCCAAGTTCGACCAGCAGCTCGGCGACACCCTCCAGCTCCTCGCCGGCGGGCTGCGGGCCGGCCACAGCATCCTCCGCGCCATCGATGCCGCCGCTGCCGAGTCCCAAAGCCCCACCTCGGAAGAAATGCGCCGGGTCATCACCGAAACCAGCCTGGGCCGGGACCTGCTGGCCTCCCTGACGGACACCTCGGAACGCATGAAGAACGAGGACTTCGTCTGGATCGCGCAGGCCATCCAGATCAACCGCGAGGTGGGCGGCAACCTGGCGGAGGTCCTCGACCAGGTCAATGAAACGATCCGGGAAAGGTCCGAGATCAAGGGCCATATCAAGGCACTCGCGGCGGAGGGCAAGTTCTCCGCCTACATCCTGATTGCCATGCCCATCGGCATCGTGCTGATGCTGATGGCGGTGAACCCCGGCTACATGGACGCCATGTTCACGCACCCCCTGGGCTGGGCCATGATCGCCGGATCCGTGGTGCTCATGACCATCGGCAGCCTGTGGATGCGCAAAATCATCGATCTGAAATTTTGAGGTGTCCATGAATCCCGTGGTGCTCGCCTCGCTCCTCCTGGTCTGCCTCCCCGTCGGCTATCTGGCATGGTCTGTCCTGTCCGTGGACCGCAAGTCCCGGACGGCAACAGTGGCCATCCTCAACCGCGGCAGGAGGGCTGCCGACGTCCCCGAAAAGACCCGGGGCAATTTGCTCGACAGGATCGGCTACGGCCTGACACCCGCCGCCTATGTCCGCAAACTCGACCGGCTGCTCTCCCTGGCCGGCCGGCCCGTTGCCTGGCCCCTGGGCCGCATCCTCGCGGCGAAGCCCGTCCTCGGACTGGTGGGGGCCTCCCTTTTCATCCTCATCAGCATGAGCAGCCCCAAACCGATGATCAAACTCGCCGGCCTGTTCCTGCTCTTCCTGGGTTACTTCATCCCGGACCTGCTCCTGTACAGCAAAGGCATGGAGCGCCAGAAGGCCATGCAACTGGAACTCGCCAACACCCTGGACCAGATGCTGATCTCCGTGGAAGCCGGCCTCGGCTTCGAGGGTGCCATGGCCCGGGCAGGCGAAAACGGCAAGGGACCGCTGGCCGAGGAAATCATCCGCACGCTGCAGGACATGCAGGTGGGACGAAGCCGGCGGGAGTCCTACATCGCGCTGGCCGAGCGGACCAACATCCCGGAGCTGCGCAGCTTCGTCCAGGCGATCGTCCAGGCCGACACCTACGGCATCGCCATCAGCCGGGTCCTGCGGATCCAGGCGAAGGTCATGAGGGTGAAGCGACGGCAACGCGCGGAGGAAAAAGCCATGAAGCTGCCCGTGATGATCCTGTTCCCGCTGCTGTTCTTCATCTTCCCGGTCCTGTTCATCGCCATTCTGGGCCCCGCCGTCATCAACACCGTTGTCACATTCAGCAGTCAATAGAGTGCCCAAAGTGGCGCCGGTCACCGCTTGTTACCCCAAGAGACTCAAGGTTTGCACAATATCTACCTAGGTCGAGCGAATTGACAGATTCAGGAAGTAGCGTTGTCATATGTCCATTTCAGGCAGCTGTACCGAAGACGAAGGTGCGGACCACATCTGCACCCTTCCCTCGGCTGCCCCGGGCACTGACGCCAGCCTGGCTTTTGAGGAAATCCCGCTCGTGGACCTCCTGGTGCTGCAGGACCTTGAAAGCCAGCTGGCCCAGCCGGCCGTCGCCAGGAAGTTCGCCCTGGATTACATCGAAATCTGGGATCAGCGCTACGTGAACCTGAGGAACGCAATTTCCGGCCAGGACCGCACCACCGCACTCGATGCCGCGATCAGCCTGAAGATCGGCTCGGCAATGGTGGGAGGCCTCCGCCTGGCCCGCCTTGCGGAAGACGTCGAGGCCATCATCCGGTCAGGGTGCTGGGACAAGGGCCAGTCAATGCTGGCCCTCATCGCAGAACTCGGCCGCGAAACCGTTGCGCAGCTGCGCCGGAGCTACCTGCCGGCAGGCTACTCGGCCGAGTAACCCGCCGGGCCGTTGGTAGCCCGATCGGTCAGGCAGCCTGCCGGAGCCGCTAGAGCTTGCCGGCTCCCAGCCGGTACCCCACGCCCCGCACGGTCTGCAGCAATTGCGGCGTGTGGGCATCCTCGTGGAGCTTTTTGCGGAGGTTGCCGATGTGGACTTCCACGGCACGCTCGTCAGCCTCGCTGATGTACGTGTCGTCCTGGTAGTAGTCCCCGCGGACGACTTTCACCAGGTCAGCCCGCGTGCACACACCGCCGCCGGCCCGCAGGAGTTCCTCCAGCAACACAAACTCGCTGCGCGTCAGCTCCAGTTCCTTGCCGGCCAGTTCGGCGGACCGCGTGCGGGGGCTGAGCCTGAGGTCGCGGTGCTCCAGGACGTCCCTGGTACCGGTTCCGTGCGCTGCCCCGGTTCCATGCGCTGCCCCGGTTCCGTGCGCGGCGCCGGGTTGGGCATGCGGTGCCGGTTTCGCCGGCGCCGGCTGCTGCTGTGCGTCCTGCCGCAGCCCGTCCTGGCGTTGCGCGCCGCTGTACCGTGGCCGCCGCATCATGGCCGCCACCCTCGCGCGGAGTTCCAGGGGACGGAACGGCTTGGTGATGTAGTCGTCCGCGCCCGAGTGCAGGCCGGTCAACATATCCGGTTCTTCGCTCCGGCCTGTCAGCATCACCACGTAGGCATCACTGAACTGCCGGATGCGCCGCAGCACCTCGTAGCCGTCAATGTCCGGCAGCCCCACATCCAAGGTGACAATATTCGCCTGTTGATGTCGTACCAATTCCACGCCTTCGCGGCCGTCCGAGGCGGTGTGCACCTCAAACCCCGCTTGAAGGAAGACCGATTCCAACAAGTTACGTATGTCCTTGTCGTCCTCGACAACCACAGCTACTCCCAGATCGCTCATGGTCAACCCCATAAATCCCCAGACCCCATGCAAGCATCTGCCCATCGCAAATGCCTGTTACACCCCCCAAAGGACTACGCTACAAGAAATCTCGCTTATTGGCGGCTCTTTTTCCGTGGCAGATGTATGAATGTCAATTAGCATGACTTCACAGTAAACAATGACGTCCAAGAAAGGCCCGGCCCCCATGATTGCCACCATTCGCCACCAGCATTCGCCCGGCCAAGGTGAGTGGGCCGGCGGCGTTGTGCTCAGGGCGGGGACCAGGGCCCACCTGCGTGGCTGAGACATCGCTGGCTCCCAGCGCCGACCGTTTCTTCCGTGCGCTGGGGCCTCGCACCCAGGTGATCCTGTGCCAATTACCGCTTTCATTTGTGGTCCTGGCACTGGCTGTCACGGCATTCTTCGCGTGGCCCGGCATATTCGGCAACGGCGTCTTCCTGATGGCTTTGGGGATGCACGCCCTCCTTTTCCTGGCATGCATCCTGCTGCCTTGGGAAAAGCTTGGGCCGTACGTTCCGCTATTCATTCCCATGTTTGATTTCATCGCCATCTGGCTGACCCGCCTCGGCGTACCGCCCGGCGTTCCGGGCCTCGGCGTCCTGGCAATTTTCCCGGTGATCTGGGTGTCCGCCTCGTCGCTGCCCGCCCGGAGCAGCCTCTTCCTAAGCTTCTGCGGGCCCCTGTTAATTTCCCTGCCCCCGTTGTTTTCCCGGCTTCCGGCGGTTTCAGCCTCGGACGTGGCGTCCGCGCTGCTTTTGCCGCTCATGATGCTCACGGTGTCCCTCGCGATCCGCTTCGCCAGCGTGAACCTGAAGCTGCAACAGCGGGATTTGGAGGCGAAGGACCGTGAAATGCGCGCGCTCTTCGAGGAAAGCAAGGAGCGCGAAAAGCTGCTGGACACAATCCTGGAAACGGTCGACGTCGGCATTGTCGCCGTGAATGCCAAGGGTGACCGACTACTGACAAATGTCCGGCAATCCCAGCTGGAAGCCGCGGCGTCCCCGGGAGGTCTTCCGGATCAAATGCCGGCATCGAGAATCGAGGAGCAACTGACACTCCTCAGCCAGGACGGGAAATCGCCATTGGCCCCGGATAAACGTCCCGTTTACCGGGCCACCCAGGGCGAGTCCTTTGCCGATTACCTGGTCTGGTTCGGTGAAGGACCGCAGCGCCGGGCCATTTCCACGGCGGCCCGGTCCCTGAGGAATGACGACGGCGACTTCAACGGCGCTGTGGTGGTGTTCAATGACGTGACCGGCCTGGTGGAGGCGATGGCGGCCAAGGACGATTTCCTGTCCAACGTGACCCACGAACTGCGCACCCCCCTGAATTCCGTCATCGGGAACCTCGATTTGGTGCTCGACGGCGAGCACGGACTCCCGCCCCTGGCCGCTCAACGGCTGGAGGTGGCGCAGCGCAACACGGAACGGCTCCTCACCCTGGTGTCGGATCTGCTGCTGTCGGCGTCGGCGTCGCTGCCGGTGCATCCGCGGAGGACGGACTTGTCCGGACTGGTGGATTTCTGCGTTGGCTCGGCGCAGGAACATGCCGCCGCCGCCAAGGTGTCGCTTCGTGCCGACGTGCCGGTGCCTTTATGGGCGCAGGTGGACCCGCTCCGGCTCGGCCAGGTCCTGGACAACCTCCTGTCCAACGCCATCAAATACTCGCCCGACGGCGGGACGGTCCGGGTCACGGCCCGGGCGGAAGCCGAGCAGGTGTACCTGCGCGTGGACGACACCGGGATGGGAATGACTCCGGCCGACGCGGCGCAGGTGTTCAACAGGTTCTTCCGCAGCCGCGATGTGCTGCAGTCCGGCATCCCCGGCGTCGGCCTGGGGCTCTCCATCACGAAGGCCATCGTGGACCTGCACCGCGGCTCCATTACGTGCACCAGCCGGCCAGGCGAGGGAAGTAGTTTCACTGTGGTCCTGCCGGCGGAAGACCCTCCCCCGGGCTACTAGCGGCCGGCCCTCTAGCTGACCAAAAAATTAGCGGCCCTGCCCACCAGCGGCCACGCCTACTTCCGCAGCGCCCGGGTCAGTTCGGCCCGGGCCAGAAGTTCGCTGTCCGAGGGATAAGCCACTTCCTCGAGCACCAGGGGGTGCGGGGCGGACAGCACGGACTTCGCATCGCGTTTCTGCTCAAGAAGCCGCTCATAAAGCCACCCCGGCTTCTCCACTCCGGAACCGACGTACAGGGCCGAGCCCACCAGCGCCCGCACCATGTTGTGGCAGAACGCGTCAGCCTGCACGGTGGCGACGATGACGCCGTCGCTCCCCCGAGCGAACTCAAAGCGCTGCAGTTCACGGATGGTGGTGGATCCTTCGCGGGGCTTGCAATAGGAACGGAAGTTCTGCAGCCCCAGGAGCTTGGACGCCCCCTCGTTCAACAGCGACACATCGAGCTGTTCCTTGTGCCAGAGCGTGGAGTACCTGCCCAGCGGGTCCCACAGCGCCGGACCGTCAGCGATGCGGTAGCTGTACCGGCGCCACAGCGCCGAGAACCGCGCGTCGAACCCCTCGGGCGCCACGGTGACACGGTGCACCTCAATGGCGCCGGTGAGGTCGCCCAGTCCCCTGCTCAGTGCTCCGCGCAGGCGCCGCAGGAGGGCGACGGCGGGATCCAGCTCTGCGCCGCGGTTCAGTCCCTGCCACTCCTCTTCGGTGAGGTCCAGGTGGACCACCTGTCCGCGGGCGTGGACACCGGCGTCGGTGCGGCCAGCCACGGTCACCCGCACCTTGCGCCGGACCAGGAGGGCAAGGGCATCCTCCAGCACACCCTGAACGGTCCGCAGTCCGGGCTGCACTGCCCACCCGCTGAACGGGCCGCCGTCGTACGCCAAATCCAAACGGATACGCAAAAACCCGCCGCCCCCCAAAACGGGGGCAGCGGGTTTCTGGTGGTTCATAGACATAAGTCTACTGCGGCGACAGAGCCTGATTACTCAGCTTCGACAGCCTGCGCAGCGTCGCCACCGGCAGGCGCGAAGCCTGCTGCTGCGGCGGACTCTGCAGAGTCGAACCAAACTTCAGCCGTGGTGGCGTCGTACCAGCGTGAGCCGGGAACGTGGAACTTCATGGAGTCCTCGTTGCCCTTGACGGGGAAGCCCTCGGGAGCTTCGTTGTCAGCGGTGGCGGGGTGCGAGCCGGCGTACTTGGCTTCGGCAGCTTCGGTCTCGGCAACCTCGGCAGCCGGAGCGGCTTCTTCGGTCTCAACAGCTTCGGCGGCCGGAGCAGCCTTGTCTGCATCGCGCTTGGCAGCGGCAGTAGCTTCAGCCACTACAGCCTGCTTTGCGGAAACCGGCTCGAGGACCAGTTCGATGACAGCCATGGGAGCGTTGTCGCCCTTGCGGTTGCCGATCTTGGTGATGCGGGTGTAGCCGCCATCGCGGTTCTCCACTGCCTGTGCAATGTCGGTGAACAGCTCGTGGACGACGCCCTTGTTGCTGATCAGGCCGAGTACACGACGGCGGGAAGCGAGGTCGCCGCGCTTGGCGAAAGTCACCAGGCGCTCTGCGTACGGCTTCAGGCGCTTGGCCTTGGTCACCGTGGTGGTGATCCGCTTGTGCTCGAACAGTGCTGCTGCCAGGTTCGCGAGCATAAGACGCTCGTGAGCCGGGCCGCCTCCGAGGCGCGGACCCTTAGTGGGGGTAGGCATAATTGTTTCTCCTCATATGGAAGCCGGTGGGCTGCGCACAACGTGGTGCATCCAGCCAGCCGGCCAAGATCTGCTTGTTAGAGCTCGTCGTCGCTGAACGCGGCGTCGTCCTCTTCGATGGCTGCGGCGCGTGCTGCCAGGTCGAAACCGGGAGGCGAGTCCTTGAGGGACAGGCCCAGTTCAACCAGCTTGGCCTTGACCTCGTCGATGGACTTCGCACCGAAGTTACGGATGTCCATCAGGTCGGCCTCGGAGCGGGCAACGAGTTCACCCACGGTGTGGATGCCCTCACGCTTGAGGCAGTTGTAGGAACGGACGGTGAGGTCCAGATCCTCGATCGGCAGGGCCATGTCGGCTGCCAGGGCAGCGTCAGTCGGCGACGGGCCAATCTCGATACCTTCAGCTGCGGTGTTCAGCTCGCGGGCCAGACCGAACAGTTCCACCAGGGTGGTGCCTGCGGAAGCAACGGCATCGCGCGGGGCGATGGCCTGCTTGGTCTCGACGTCGACAATCAGCTTGTCGAAGTCAGTGCGCTGCTCAACACGGGTGGCTTCCACGCGGAAAGTAACCTTCAGCACCGGCGAGTAGATCGAGTCGACCGGGATGCGGCCGATCTCGGAGTCGCCGGACTTGTTCTGAGCTGCCGAAACGTAGCCGCGGCCGCGCTCGATGGTCAGTTCGAGTTCGAACTTGCCCTTCGAGTTCAGCGTGGCAATGTGCAGATCCGGGTTGTGGAATTCGACGCCGGCCGGCGGAGCGATGTCCGCGGCGGTGACGACTCCCGGGCCCTGCTTGCGCAGGTAAGCAACAACCGGCTCGTCGTGCTCGGAGGAAACCGACAGGTTCTTGATGTTCAGGATGATCTCGGTGACATCTTCCTTGACACCCGGAACCGTGGTGAACTCGTGCAGCACGCCATCGATCCGGATGCTGGTTACAGCAGCGCCCGGGATGGAGGAGAGCAGGGTACGGCGGAGGGAGTTTCCGAGAGTGTATCCAAAGCCCGGCTCCAGCGGTTCAATGATGAAACGGGAGCGGTTTTCGGAGACGACCTCTTCAGAGAGGGTGGGGCGCTGTGCAATGAGCACTTAGGTTTCCTTTCGGCGAGCATCCGCTATATGACGCAACACAGGTGGTGGAAATTCGGTCTGAAGACTTAACGCGGCTGGGCCTGCCCGGACCCGTGAAGGTCCGGGCAAGCTCCAACTGCTGAATACGTCTTAGACGCGGCGGCGCTTCGGCGGGCGGCAGCCGTTGTGCGCGGCGGGGGTGACGTCCTGAATGGAGCCAACCTCCAGGCCGGCGGCCTGCAGCGAGCGGATTGCGGTTTCGCGGCCCGAACCCGGTCCCTTGACGAACACGTCAACCTTCTTCAGGCCGTGCTCCTGGGCGCGCTTTGCAGCAGCTTCGGCAGCCATCTGGGCAGCGAACGGGGTGGACTTACGTGAGCCCTTGAAGCCAACCTCACCGGCGGAAGCCCAGGAGATGACAGCACCGTTCGGGTCCGTGATGGAAACGATGGTGTTGTTAAAAGTGCTCTTGATGTGCGCCTGGCCCAGCGCGATATTCTTCTTGTCCTTCTTACGCGGCTTGCGAACCGCGCCACGAGTCTTCGGGGGCATTATTTCTCCTACAGAAAGTTATGGGGGAAAACGAGTCAATCCCGGGGGATTTAACGCGCCTTCTTCTTGCCGGCGACGGTACGCTTCGGGCCCTTGCGGGTACGAGCGTTGGTCTTCGTACGCTGTCCGCGTACGGGCAGGCCCTTGCGGTGACGCAGGCCTTCGTAGCTGCCGATTTCAACCTTGCGGCGGATATCAGCGGCCACTTCGCGGCGAAGGTCACCCTCAACCTTGTAGTTGCCTTCAATGTAGTCACGCAGCTCAACCAGCTGCGCGTCGGTCAGGTCCTTGACCCGAACGTCAGCGCTGATGCCGGTAGCAGCCAGGGTTTCGTGTGCACGGGTCTTGCCCACGCCGTAGATGTAAGTAAGCGCAATTTCCAGCCGCTTTTCGCGGGGAATGTCTACGCCAGCGAGACGAGCCATAGTGGCGGTACTCCTTGTATAAACCGGAGGTCGTAGGCAGTACACCCGCACTTTCAGTGCGGCCCCAGCCTCCGACCGGGGGTTAGCTGTCCGGGCTCTTTCGAGCTTATGTCCCAGTTCAGCTTGTGCTGCCTTTATTTACTTGCGTGGGTTAGCAACCCAGGATTTCCCGTGAAGGAAATTAGCCCTGGCGCTGCTTGTGGCGCGGGTTCTCGCAGATCACCATGACCCGGCCATTACGGCGGATCACTTTGCACTTTTCGCAGATCTGCTTGACGCTCGGCTTGACCTTCATGGCGTTCCTTTGCGTGTTGCAGTTGGTCTACTGGCCCGGCCTTCGGCTAATGCTCTGGCCGCCCAGTGTTTACTTGTAGCGGTAGACGATACGACCACGTGTCAGGTCGTACGGGCTCAGCTCCACCACTACCCGGTCCTCAGGGAGAATCCTGATGTAGTGCTGGCGCATTTTTCCAGAGATGTGCGCCAGAACGATGTGCTTGTTGGTGAGCTCAACGCGAAACATCGCGTTAGGCAGCGCCTCAGTCACAACGCCCTCGATCTCAATGACCCCGTCCTTCTTGGCCATACCCTCCGCTAACTGTTGTTGTCACAGCCTTCCGGTTGGCACCGGACATGACTGCGAACGTTTTTGATTGATTGGCTTCTGCCTTCCGACCGCAAAAGGGCGCAAACAGGGCAGACAACCAACAGACAACATTACGCCATCTTGGCAGGAATGTTAAATCGGACCATGGTAGCGCACTACCGGGCCGTACGCAGCATATTCCCCTGCCGGGGTTGTGACGCTTTCAGCCCGGGAGACCCCGTCCAGGATGGCCTCGGTCACGACGTCGGCTGCCGCGCTCTGCAGCGTGATGAGGCTGAACGTCCGGGCGGCATCGGTGCTGCGGTCAAGTTCGACGGCGCCCGTCGCCAGCGCGAACACCGTGTCGCCATCGGCGAGGGTATGGGAAGGATTCAGCGCCCGGGCCAGTCCGGCATGACAGGCAGAGGCGGTCCGCTTGCACTCGGCCTTGGACAGCACAGCATTCGTGGCGACGACGACGAGCGTGGTGTTGAGCGGCGGCGCTTCGGCATGTGTGCCGTGCCCGGCTTCCGCCGCAACGGCCGAAACCCTCGGCGTGCTCGCTCCTTCGTCGCTTAGACGCACGCTGCCGAGTTCCGCCCGCTCCGGCGATGTGCCAAAAGGCAGTCCCACGGCGTTGACCACCGCTATGGCGCCTATCACTACCCCGTTGTCTAAGGTGATGGAGGCCGTGCCGACTCCCCCTTTGTATTGCCCCCGGCCGAGGACGGCTCCGGTGCCGGCTCCCACGTTGCCGCGTTCGACGTCGTGACCGTCCTTTTGGGCGGCAGCGGCGGCAGCGGCCGTGTAGCCCATCTCCTCATCGGGGCGGGCGGTGAAGTCACCGCCGCGGCCCAGGTCGAAGATGGCGGCGGCCGGGACGATCGGCACGAGTCCGCCCGGCACGGGCAGCCCGCGGCCGTCTTCCTCGCACCAGCGCTTGGCGCCGTGGGCGGACACCAGCCCGTAGGCGCTGCCGCCGGTGAGCACCACGGCGTCCACGCGCTGCGAGAGTGTGGTGGGGTCCAGGGAATCCGTCTCATGGGTGCCCGGGCCTCCGCCGCGGACGTCAACGGAACCGACGGTTCCGGGCGGCGGCAGCACCACGGTCACCCCGGTGAGCCAGCCGCCGTCGGACGTCCCGCCGTCGGACGACCCCGACGACCCAATTTTCTGCGTGTGGCCGACCCGGATTCCGGTGACATCGGTAATTGATCCCATGGCTCCATTGTGCGCCTGAGCGGAATCGAGTGTCCGCTCCCAAAAGTTCGGCGACCCGCGGGAGCAACTCCGGCCTCCAAAACAAACGTTATGCAATACTGCCAGCAACACGGCGTTAACGGGCAAGGAAGCCTTGACTAACAATCCTCTGACGAGGGCTAGTGCGGGATTCTGCCCACCAACCATGTGGTGAAGTGAAGCTAAATCCCCACGTCCACCGGCCTGCCTCGAGCGGGCCCGGATCCGTTAGAGACCGAATGACAAGACAACTGACTGACAGGCCACCCGCCGTCGTGGAAGCCGTTCCGGCCCCGCGGCGCCGGCCGAAATGGTCCGGCAGGACCCGCCGGGACTTCTTCGTCTTCCTGGCCCTCGCACTGCCCAACCTTGTGCTGATCGGGGTCTTCACGTACCTCCCGCTCATCAACAACATCTACTACTCCACGCTGGACTGGACGCTGGGATCGGCGTCGGCCACCGTGGTGGGGCTGGACAACTACGTCACGTTCTTCACCAGTGCCGATGCCGCCAAGGTGCTGGGGACCACCGCTGTCTTCACCCTTGTCACCGTGGGCGGCTCGATGGTGCTCGGCCTGCTGATCGCCCTCGCGTTGAACTCCAAGGTCCGCGGCACCACTTTTGCCCGGTCCGCGGTTTTTGCACCCTATGTGCTCAGCGGCGTGGGCGTGGGCCTGGTCTGGCTGTTCATCTTCGATCCCGGCTACGGCGTGCTCGCCTGGGTGCTCCGCGGGCTGGGCCAGCAAAGCCCGCAATGGATCAACGATCCGCAGCTGTCCCTGGTGATGGTGATCATCGTGTACGTCTGGAAGAACCTGGGGTACTGCGCGGTGGTTTACCTCGCCGGGCTGCAGTCGCTGCCGCAGGACGTTATGGAGGCTGCTTCCCTGGACGGCGCCAACGGGTTCCGGCGCTTCCTGAGCATGTCCGTCCCGCTGCTCTCCCCCACCACGTTCTTCCTGCTGATCACCACCATGCTCAGCTCGCTGCAGGCGTTCGACCTGATCAGGATCATGACGCCCCTGGGCAACGGCACCAGCACGCTGATCTACGAGGCCTACCTCCAGGCGTTCGGCGCCTTCAACCGGGCCGGGTATTCGGCCTCCATCTCAGTGGTGCTCTTCGCCATCCTGCTGATCATCACCGTGCTGCAGCTGCGGTTCGTCGAACGGAAGGTGCACTACTCATGAGCACGCACCGCCCCTTCTCCCGCGCCAACATTGTCCAAACGATTGCCGGCGGCTACGTTCCGCTGATCCTGGCCACCCTGGTGGTGTTCCTGCCGCTGCTCTGGATGATCCTGAGTTCGTTCAAACAGCCCGGCGAGATCATCACCATGGACCTGAAGATCCTCCCGGAGAGCGTGAACCTGGAGAACTACAACATCGCCATGACCACGGTGCCGTTCGCGCAGTTCTTCCTGAACAGCACCATCGTCACGCTGGTGGGTGCAACCATCAAGGTGCTGCTGGCCATCCTGACCGCCTATGCCCTGGTGTTCGTCCGATTCCCGTTCAAGAACGCCATCTTCGTGCTGATCCTCGTGGCGCTGATGGTTCCGCCGCAGGTGTCCATCCTGCCGAACTACATCCTCATTGCCGGCATGGGCGGCAAGAACACCCTCTGGGGCATCATCCTGCCCGGCCTGGGAACCGCCTTCGGCACCTTCCTGCTGCGGCAGCATTTCATGACCCTGCCGGCCTCCATCCTGGAATCCGCGGAGATCGACGGCGCCGGCCACTGGCGGCGGCTCTGGCGGATCGTGGTACCGGTGTCCGTCCCCTCGATCGCCACGGTTGCCCTGGTCACCGTGGTCAGCGAATGGAACGACTACATCTGGCCGCTCATCATCACGGACCGCCCGGAAACCATGACGCTCCCTGTGGGCCTCACCCTGCTGCAGAACTCCGAGGGCAACGGCTCCGGCTGGGGCATCCTCATGGCGGGAGCCGTGCTGGTGATCGTCCCCATCCTGGTGGTGTTCGCGGCACTCCAGCGCTACATCGTGGCCGGCCTTACCCAGGGCAGCGTCACCGGCTAGGGCCCGCTTTCCCCGCACTACCTGTCATCCAACCCGTACAACGAGTCAGCATGAGCAATCACCTTTGAGAGGATCCACAATGGGTATGAATCTTGACCGCAGGCATTTCCTGGGGCTTGCCGGTGCAGGAGCCGGCGCCGCTGCGCTGGCAGCCTGCGGCGGCCCGTCCACCGGCGGAACAACTCCGGCGAGCGAAGCCGCCGAGATCGATTTCAGCGGTGTGAAGCCCGCCGCCTCGATCGACTTCTGGACCAGCCACCCGGGCAAGTCCCAGGACGTGGAGAAGTCCATCATCGCGAAGTTCCATGCCAAGTTCCCGGAGATCAAGGTGAACCTGGTGACGGCGGGCGCCAACTATGAGGAAATCGCGCAGAAGTTCCAGACCTCACAGGCAGCCAAGGAAGCACTGCCCGGCGTTGTGGTGCTTTCGGATGTCTGGTGGTTCCGCTACTTCACCAACGGCAACATCATCCCGCTGGACGGCCTGGTCAAGCAGCTGGACATCAAGGTGGACGATTTCCAGAAGTCCCTCGTGGCGGACTACCAGTACGACGACAAGCAGTGGGCTCTTCCCTACGGCCGCTCCACTCCGCTGTTCTACTACAACAAGGACCACTTCAAGGCTGCGGGGCTGCCTGACCGCGCACCGAAGACCTGGCAGGAGTTCGCCGAGTGGGCACCAAAGCTGAAGGCCAGCTCGGGCGCGCAGTACGCCTACATCTACCCGGCACTGGCGGGCTATGCGGGCTGGACCCTGCAGAACAACCTCTGGGGCTGGGGCGGCAGCTGGTCCAACGAGTGGACCATCAACTGCGACTCGGCGGAATCCGTGGAGGCGCTGCAGTGGGCACAGGACTCCATCTACAAGGACGGCTGGGCGGGTGTTTCCTCGAAGGAGGCGGCTGACGACTTCGCCGCCGGGATCACGTCCTCCACCATCTCGTCCACCGGCTCACTGCTGGGTGTGCTGAAGTCGGCCAAGTTCAATGTGGGCGTGGGCTTCCTGCCGGGCGGGCCCAAGGTGGAAAGCGGGGTGTGCCCCACCGGCGGCGCCGGCTTGGGCATCCCCAGTGGTGTCAGCAAGGAAGTGCAGCTGGCGGCCGGCACGTTCCTGAAGTTCATGACCGAGCCGGAAAACACCGCGGAATTCTCAGCGGCCACCGGCTACATGCCCACCCGCGTCTCCGCCGACATGACCTCGGTGCTGGCCAAGACCCCGCAGATCAAGACGGCCATGGACCAGCTCGCGGCCACCAAGGTCCAGGACAACGCCCGGGTGTTCCTGCCAGGTGCGGACCAGGAGATGGCCAAGGCCGCGGCGAAGATCCTCACCCAGCAGGGCGATGTTAAGGCCACCATGACCGCGCTGAAGTCCACGCTGGAAGGCATCTACACGAAGGACGTCAAGCCCAAGCTGAAGAGCTGACGCATCCTTACCTGACTCGCGGACTCGACGCGCAAAAAGCCCCGCGCTACGCAAAATCCCTGGCGCACCCGTTATTTCGGGTGCGCCAGGGATTTTGCGCGTCGAGGGCGTATTTGCGCGTCGCGTCGCCTCGCGGCCGGGCGGGACGGAGCTGCGTGCGCGACGCCGGAGCGAGGCGCGACGCCGTGTGCCGGGGACTTACGGAATCGGGACCGGGACCACGCCCAGCGGCGCAAGCCGCTCCGCACCGCCGTCGGGCGCGGAAAGAACCCAGATGCCCTTTTCATGCACGGCAACGGAGTGCTCCCACTGGCAGGAGCGCTTGCCGTCGGTGGTGACTACAGTCCAGTCGTCCTCGAGCACGGCGGTCTCAATGCTGCCGCGGACCAGCATGGGCTCAATGGCCAGGCACAGCCCGGGACGGATCTTGGGACCGCGGTGGCTGGTGCGGTAGTTGAGCACGTCCGGCGCCATGTGCATTTCGGAGCCGATGCCGTGACCCACGTAGTCTTCCAGGATGCCCAGCGGCTTGCCCTGCACGGAGGAAACGTAGTCGTCCACCGCGTTCCCGATGTCGCCCACGAACTTTCCGGTGGCCAGCGCGGCAATCCCCCGCCACATGGCCTCCTCGGTGACCTCGGACAACCGGACGTCTTCGGGATCGGGGGTCCCGACAATCACGGTGCGGGCCGAGTCGGAGTGCCAGCCGTCCACAATGGCGCCGCCATCGATCGAGATGATGTCGCCGTCGTTCAGCACGCGGCTGCCCGGGATGCCGTGGACCACTTCCTCATTGACGGAGGTGCAGATGGTGGCCGGGAACCCGTGGTAGCCGAGGAAGTTGGACTTGGCGCCCGCCTCGTCGAGGACTGCGCGGAATACTGCGTCCAGCTGCGCCGTGGTGGTACCGGGGACTGCGGCGGCCACGGCGGCGTCCAGCGCACGGCTCAGGACCAGGCCGGCCTCATGCATGATGCGCATTTGGGCGTTGGTCTTGTATTCAATCCGGGGCTGTCCGAATGCCATTTATACCTCAGTGCTTCGTCTCGCTGGCGGGATGGTTTCATCCCAGGTCTCTGATCCATTCTCCCGCACTTGCGAAGCTGCTCGGGACAGGGTCAACTCCCAGCTCGTCCCGCAGGCGGCGTGTGCAGTAGGTGCGTTCGAAGCCGAGCTGGCTGACGGCGTAGCGCGTCAGCCGCGGCGGCCTGCGTGTCACGCCCGCCATCGCCTCGAGCGACGCCGCCAATGTCATCGCCGCGCGCATCGGGATAAAGCCGAGTTCGACGTCGGACCGGCCAGTAGCGTCCAGCACTTCCCGCAGGACTCCGCCGAGGGCCACAGGCCGCTGGTCCGCCACGTTGACGGGACCGGTGGCGTCCGCGGTGCAGGCGGCGAGCGCTGCCCGGGCCAGGTTGCCGATGGATGTCAGCTGGTGCAGGACATCCGGGCCGCCGACGCTGAGCAGCCTTTTATTGTTCACGTTGCCCATGAGGCGGGGCAGGAGGGTCCGGTCACCCCGGCCGTAGACACCGTGCGGCCGGAGGATCAGCGCATTGCCGTGCCGTGCGGCCGCTGCCTCGGCCAGGGCCTTTGAACTGGAGTAGGCGTTCAGGTACCGGCCGGCGACCGGCTCCTCCGGCCGGTCGACGCACGGTTGCCACCATGGATAGACGCTGGAACTGGAAATGTGGACCAGCCGCGCACGGGGAAAGGTAGCCGCAACAGCTTCGGTCCCGTGGACATTGACGCGGTGGAAAAGCTGCGGAGGCCCCCAGTCCGCCACATGCGCTCCGGAATGCACGACGGCGTCCACTTCCGGCGGGCTTGTCAGCGGCCCTGCGCTGAGGTCCCACACCGTTACGCCCGGGAGCCGGCGCCGGCCGTACCGGACCACCTCCCAACCGCGATCCTCGGCAGCTTCGGCAACAGCGCCGCCGACAAATCCGCTGGCCCCGGTCACGGCGATCCTCATGGCGTCCCTTCCGGGGGCCGGTCTCGCTGCGGGCTCCCGTGGGGCGGGCTCCCATGCGTCAGGCGGTCCGAGAACAGCGCCCGCAGCGCCACGCGGTCCGGTTTGCGGTGCCGCCCCGACGCCGGAAGCCTGGGCATGGCCTCGATCCGGTCGGGCAGAGCCGATTCGTCAATGAGCAGGGGCAGCTCGCGGTGCAGGGTCCGGAGCAACGCCGCCGGGTCCTGTCCCTGCCGCGGTTCGACGGCGAGCCACACCGTTTCGTCGCCGATGCCGTCCGGGACGCCGACCATCGCTGCCTGGGCCACGCCGTCGATGCCGGCAATGACCGGCTCGTACAGGCCCGGGTAGATGTTGGTCTTGCCGCGGATGATCATGTCCTTCTTGCGCCCCAGTAGGACGAGCCTCGGCGTCCCGGTAGAGCCGGCCGGGCCGCGGTCCACGCGCACGAGGTCGCCGGTGGCGTGCTCGTCCATGGTGTCCTCGCCAAGGTAACCCAGGCACATGTTGGGCCCGGAGACGATCAGTTCATGGTCCTCAGCCACCCGGAAGCGCACGCCCGGCAGCGGACCGCCGAGGTAGTCGCCCTCGCCGGCACCGTCCGCGGTCCGGAATTCCGCGGTGCGTCCGGACGCGAAGTCCAGTTTCTCGCGTCCGTCGGCGATCGCGATGGGCAGGACTTCGGTCATCCCGTAGATGCAGTGGAAACGCACTCCCGGCAGGAGCCGGGCAGCCCGCGCCAGGAACGGGGCCAGCACGGGCGCGGCACCCAGCATCACCGTTTTCAGGGTGTCCGGCCACGCCAGCTGTCGCGATTCCACGGCGTCCAGGATCGGCGCCAGCTGTGACGGCACCAGGAACACATGGGTGGCCGCCTTCCGGCCCGGCGCCGGTCCCAGTTCGGCCGCGAACCGCAGCGGATCGATGGTGGCGGACAACCCGTACGCGGGCATGGTCCAGTGGGCGCCGGCGATCAGGGCCGGCAAGCCCATCATCAGCTGTTCCGAGTGGATGCGGTCGCCGGCGGCGAACGTGCAGCGTGTGCTCAACTGGCCGAAACCGGCCGCCAGGGTTCCGCGGCTGTGCACCACGCCCTTCGGCTTCCCGGTGGTGCCTGATGTGAAGATGATGACCGCTTCCTGCCCCGGTGCGGCTTCGACCGGCGGGGGACCGTCCGGCCTGCCGCCGTCGTGAGCGCCGCCGTCGTACTTGCTTCCACGGGAAGCGTTTCGGGAAGCGTTTCGGGACAGGGCACGGATGTTGGTCGACGTGAACGGGACCCCCGGAAGCCACGGACCGGAGTGGAAGTGCCGGACCTCCATGGCTGCGTAGTCCGGAAGCAGCAGGCCGCGCCGCCGGGCAAGGCGCCGCTGCGGCCCGGGCGCGCTGAGCGCATAAAGCAGCGACTCGGAGGCCGCCCAGCGCGGCGTTGCGAGCGCCGTCCTGCTCCGGAAGAGTTCGGGGCCAACCCCCGGGTCAATAAATACGACGGCCCCGCCGGCCCGGACTGCGGCCAGGGCGAGCGTGAACGCCGCCGGCCCCGGCCGTACGGAAAACAGCAGGCGCTCCCCCGGACCGAATCCCTCGCGCCGCAGGCCCCCCGCGGTGGATTCAATCCCGGCGGCAAGGTCCCGGTAGCTGATGGTCTTCCCCGGCTTTCCGCCGCGTTTGCCGGGTGCCGTGATGGCCGGGTGGTCCGGGTGCTTCGCAGCAGCGTCATACACAGCGGCGATGAGGTCGTCCGGCAGTTCAGTTCGCACGGGTCAGCTCCAGGGACTTGTAGTGCGGAATAAGCACGTTCCGGCTCACGGTCCGCGAGCGGATGCGCCACGGGCAGCGCGCGTACTCGTCCAGCAGCACGGTCAAGGCGCCGTTGATTTCGGCCATCGCCAGCGGCATCCCGATGCAGAAGTGGGCCCCCGCCCCGAACCACAGCTGGCGGGCCGCCGGCGGGACGGGCGTTCCCGGGTCGAAACCGCCCAGGCTCTTGGCGGCGTGCACCGTCGACAGCAGGATCCGGTCCCCCGGGTTGATCCGGACACCGCCCAGCCGCCCTGCCGCTGTGGCCTCACGGAGCATCATCGGCGACGGCGCCGTGTACCGCAGGCCCTCGGTGACTGCGTCGGGGAGCCCGCTGCGGTCAGCTGACAGCGCGGGCAGCCTGCCGTCGTCGAACAGCATGGCGGCGAGCCGCGGAACGTAGGACACCAGGGTTTCGGTCCCGGCGATCACAAAGGCACTGACAATCCCCACTGCTTCGTCCTCCCCGAGCCCCAGGACCCGGAGGCGGCCCGGAAAAGTGGAGGGATCGTCGCTGCGGTAGGCGTTCCGTACGGGTCCGGCCAGAATTTCGACGGCGGCCTTCGCCTGTGCGACCTGAGCAGGCGCCAGCCCAGGCCGCCCCAGCCGCACCAGCGAGGTGATGGAGGTGCCCAGGGTGAAGAGGTCGCTGGCCGGGAGGCGGCCGGGCGCATCGTCCGGGACGCCCAGCAGCCTGCTGATCACTCCCCCGGACAGTTCCTTGACCAGCCCGACGAACTCCACCGAGCCGCCATGCTCCAGCCCTGCGGCCAGCCGTCCGCGCAGCCGCTCGCCCGCCGGGGCAACAATGGCTTCGACGGCCCGCGGCGTGAAGAGGCCGTTGAGGCGGCGGCGCAGCTCAAGGTGCTCTTCCCCGTGCATGTTCAGCAGGGCACGGGGACCCACCACCGGGGTCCAGAGAGCGCCGGAAGCCATGGCCCCGGACTTCGAGTAGCTGGCATCCATCAGCACTTCCCTGACCAGGGAGGCCTCGCTGACGAGTACGCCCAGGCCGGGCAGCCGGACAACGGGCCGGAGCTTCCCCAGCCCGCGGATCAGCGGGTAGGCCACAGGATGGGCGCCGACGTGGAGCCGCCGCTCCCACATGGCCAGGCGGCCGGTGCCGGACTCCCGGGCGGACGCTTGCCCCGTCACCGCGCGTTCCGAAACGCGACTCACCGGATGTCCACGTGGTCCGGGCGGAACCGGTGATCCGCGTACCAGGCGAGGGTGTTGGGCAGGCCCCAGGCCTGAACCCTGCGGGAGGAGCCGAACACCACCACGTTGCGCCGGAGGGCATAGGAGCGCGTGAGCTTGCGGACCTGGTTGGAAAGCGCACGGTCCTCGTGCAGCTCCTCGATGCTGGTGCGCGGGAACCCGCCCGAGCGCAGATACAGCTCTGCGGTGATGGCCATGTTGCACCCGGGCAGCATCTGGTAGGGGCCAAGGCAGCCCTCGCCCTTGTTTCCCGGGCGGATGCGGCCGAAGAACGACGCGACCTCGACGGCCAGGAGCATCAACCAGCGGCTGTTCCGGGGCAGGCCTTCATCCAGCCGCGGGTTCAGCTGGCCGGCAATCATCTCCAGGCCGTCGTCGAACGCTTCCATGATGCGCAGTGTCCAGTCCGCAGCCGGGAGGCAGTCCGAGTCGGTGCGTGCCAGCCACCGGGCGCCGTTCAGGGCGCCGAAGCGCATGCCCGTGTCCGCGGCGGCTCCGGTGCCTTTCTGCGGCTCGCGGAGCAGACGGATATCCATGGCCGGGTGAAGCCTGGCAAAGTCGGCGACGATTGACCTGGTGGCATCAGTGGACCCGTTGTCCACCACTACGAGCGTGAAGTCTTTGTGCCGCTGGCCGGCCAGCGCCTGCAGTGACTGGCCGATCAGCTTCTCTTCGTTGAGCGCCGGCATCGCGACACACAGCGCCCGCACCGGCGGTTCGCCACCCGGGGCTGTCGGTTCACCGCCCGGGGCCGTCACAGCCGCACCACGGCGATGCCCAGGCTCACGCCGCCGGCCAGACCCACCAGTGCCACCAGGTCGCCGGGTCCGCAGCGGCCAAGGTCCTGTGCCACCTTCAGCTGCAGGGGCAGGCTGACCGAGGCCATGTTGCCGTACTCCTCCACGGTCCTGACGAGCTTGTCCTGCGGCACCCCGGCGCCGCGGGCGAAGATGTCGCGGTATGGCGCACTCACCTGGTGGACGCACACCACTGCGAAGTCCGTCCACGCCAGTCCCACCCGCTCGAGGGTCTCGTCGAGGATTCCCCGCCCGAGGTCAAGGAAGGCGTCCTTGAGTTTTTCGCCGTCCATGTTGAAATACGTCGCTTCGAGGTCCCGCGGGGCAACGGAGCCGCCGGTGGCGAGGGTTCCCACAGCCCAGTGGCTGCTCTTCGCGGTGAACCCCATGTCCAGCACCCGGGCCCCGGCGTCGTCGTCGGGGTCTGCCGGTTCCAGCAGCAGCGCACACCCGGCGTCGCTCATGGTGTAGCCAGGGAAGGCCGCGGCGAACGTCTCCTGGTCCGGTACGGACCACCGCACTGCCCTGGAGGGCGACTCCCCGCTGACCAGGAGAACGCGCTGGTAGCGTCCCGAGCCGATCAGCGCGTCGGCTACTTCCAGGCCGTTGAGGAGGCTGTTGCAGGCGTTCTTGATGTCCATCACCGGGCAGCCCATGCCAAGCTTTGCGGCCACCATGTGCCCGGTGGCCGGTTCCACCATGTCCTGGCTGGCGGACGCAAAAAGGAGGAGGTCGACGTCGGCGGGCTGGAGTCCGCGGTCCGCCAGCAGTTTCGCGGCGGCTACTGCCGCAAGGTCGGAGGCCTGCTCGTTCGCCGCCATGACGGACCGGCTGCGGATCCCGGTGAGCCTGCCGATCAGGCCCTTCGGGACGCGGAAACCTGGACTGGCGGCAGCGAGCTGCTGCTCCAGCTGCGCGGTGCCAAGCCGTCCCGGCGGCACATAGACTTCGAGGCCGGCGATCCTCGCCGCCCCCGGAAGGGTCTGGTTCATGCAGTATCTCCCCACAGACAATGCGTCCGGTGACATCCGGCTCCGGTCCCGGGTGCTTGACGGCGCCAATGGCCCGCAGCGCCGCCACCCTCACCCCTCCAAACAAGGAAGGGCGCGTCCCGTACTCGATGGTACGGGACGCGCCCTTCAAGGCACTGGAGGCGAGCCGGGTCTGCAGTCAGACGCAGGAATCCGGCAAATCCTGGATCAGGCTGCCTGTGCTGCCTTGATGGCCTGCATGACGCGGTCGGTGACCTCGTCGATGCCGCCGATGCCGTCAACCTGGGTCAGGATGCCGCGCTCGGCATACTTGGCCACAACGGCTTCAGTCTGCTCGTGGTAGAGGTCCAGACGGTGGCGGATGACGGCTTCATTGTCGTCGCTGCGCCCGGTCTCCTTGGCACGGCCCAGGAGGCGCGTAACCAGTTCCTCGTCATCGGCGGTCAGCTGCAGGACGACGTCCAGCTTCTGCTCACCGTTGGCGAGGATCTCATCGAGGTAGTCCACCTGTGCGGTGGTGCGCGGGTAACCGTCCAGGAGGAAGCCGTTTTCGACATCGTCCTCGCTCAGGCGGTCGCGCACCATCTTGTTGGTGACGCTGTCCGGCACGAAATCGCCGGCATCCATGTACTTCTTGGCCTCGACGCCCAGCGGCGTCTCACCCTTAACGTTGGCGCGGAAGATATCGCCGGTGGAGATCGCAACGACGCCGAGGCGCTCGGAGATCCGATCCGCCTGCGTTCCCTTGCCTGAACCCGGGGGTCCAATAATCAGCATTCTCGTCATCGCAAAAGCCCTTCGTAGTGACGTTGTTGTAGCTGCGCATCAATCTGCTTGACCGTTTCCAGGCCCACGCCCACCATGATCAGGATCGAAGTTCCACCGAACGGGAAGTTCTGGTTGGCGTTGATCAGGACCAGGGCGACCAGCGGGATCAATGCCACGAAGCCCAGGTAGAGGGCGCCGGGCAGGGTGATCCTGGAAAGGACGTACTGCAGATAGTCCGCCGTCGGCTTACCGGCCCGGATACCCGGGATGAAGCCGCCGTACTTCTTCATGTTGTCGGAAACCTCTTCAGGATTGAAAGTGATTGCGACATAGAAGTAGGTGAAGAAAACAATCATGGCGAAATAAAGTGCCATGTAGATGGGGTGGTCGCCACGGGTGAGGTTGTTGTTGATCCACTCAACCCACGGTGCCATCTGTTCGCCCTGCTTGGGCTGGTTGAACTGTGAGATCAGGCCCGGCAGGTACAGCATCGAAGATGCAAAGATGACGGGCACGACGCCGGCCATGTTCACCTTGATGGGGATGTACGTGCTGGTGCCGCCCACAGTGCGCCGGCCGATCATGCGCTTGGCGTACTGCACCGGAATGCGGCGCTGGGACTGCTCCACGAAGACCACAAGGGCCACGGTGAGCAGGCCGATGGCCAGGACCATGAAGAAGGTGCCGGGACCCTGCGAGGTCCAGATGGCGCCCAGGGAGGTCGGGAAGCTGGCAGCGATCGAGGTGAAGATGAGCAGCGACATGCCGTTGCCCACACCCTTCTCGGTGACGAGCTCGCCCATCCACATGATCAGGCCGGTGCCGGCCGTCAAGGTGATGATGATCAGGATCGTGGTGATGACGCTCGCATCGGGGATGATGTCCAACTGGCAGTTGGGCAGCAACTGGCCGGAACGAGCCAGCGACACCAGCGTCGTGGCGTTCAGCAGGCCCAATGCGATGGTCAGGTAACGCGTGTACTGCGTCAGCTTGGATTGCCCCGAGGCGCCCTCTTCGTACAGCTCCTGGAAGCGGGGAATGACCACGCGCAACAGCTGGACGATGATGCTCGCCGTGATGTACGGCATGATGCCCAGGGCGAAGATGGACACCTGTAGCAACGCACCGCCGCTAAACAGATTGACGAGCTGGTAGATCCCGCCCGAGGTCTGACCGCTCTGCAAGCATTGCTGGACATTCTGGTAGTTCACACCAGGCGAGGGGATGAAGGCACCCAAGCGGAAGATTGTGATGATTCCCAGCGTGAACAACAACTTGCGTCGCAGATCAGGCGTGCGAAAGGCCCGGCCAAATGCGCTAAGCAAGCGTCCTCCTGATGAGTAAATAAAGTCGTGTGAGATAGGTCAATAAACCCAACAACCGAGTCTAACGGGTTGATGCGCCGTGCGAACAATCGGTGAGGGTCCAAATGAGAAAAAACTCCCGGTACGCAGGGCCGAAGCCCCGGGTACCGGGAGTTCCTACAACGAGCGTATGCTCCGCCGCCTCTTATTAGAGGGCGGTGGTGCTTCCGCCTGCTGCTGCAATCTTTTCTGCGGCGCTGGCCGAGAATGCGTGGGCGGTGACGTCAACCTTGACGGTGATGTCGCCGGTGCCCAGCACCTTGACGGGCTGGTTCTTGCGAACGGCACCCTTTTCGACCAGGTTCTCCACGGTGACTGCGCCGCCTTCCGGGAACAGCTCGTTGAGCTTGTCCAGGTTTACAACCTGGAACTCGACCCGGAACGGGTTCTTGAAGCCGCGCAGCTTCGGCAGGCGCATGTGCAGCGGCAGCTGGCCGCCGGCAAAGCCAGCCTTGATCTGGTAGCGGGCCTTCGTACCCTTGGTACCGCGACCAGCGGTCTTACCCTTGGAACCTTCACCACGACCAACACGGGTCTTGGCGGTCTTGGCACCCGGGGCGGGACGCAGGTGGTGAACCTTCAGTGCGTTCTGCTTCTCAGCAGCGGCGCCCTGTGCCTTTTCGGCGGTGTTCTTCTCTGCCATTTACTTCGCCTCCTCTACCTTTACCAGGTGCGGAACCGTGTTGAGCATTCCGACGGTCACGGCGTCGGCGGTGCGGACAACGGTGTGTCCGATCCGCTTCAGGCCGAGGGACCGAAGGGTGTCGCGCTGGTTCTGCTTGCCGCCAATGGCGGACTTGATCTGAGTGATCTCCAACTGAGTGTCGGAGGGAATCAGGTTCTTAGCCACGACTCAGACACCTGCCTTCTGGTTCATGAGTGCCTTCACCATTGCGGCCGGAGCGATCTCGTCGAGCGGGAGGCCGCGGCGTGCTGCCACTGCTGCCGGCTCTTCGAGGCGCTTCAGTGCATCAACGGTCGCGTGAACGATGTTGATGGCGTTGGAGGAACCGAGCGACTTGGAGAGGATGTCGTGGATGCCCACGCACTCCAGTACTGCACGGACTGGGCCACCGGCGATAACACCGGTACCGGCGGAAGCCGGACGCAGCATAACGACGCCTGCAGCGGCTTCACCCTGGACGCGGTGCGGGATGGTGCTGCCGATGCGGGGAACGCGGAAGAAGGACTTCTTGGCCTCTTCAACGCCCTTCGCGATGGCGGCGGGAACTTCCTTGGCCTTGCCGTAGCCGACGCCGACCATACCGTTGCCGTCACCGACGACGACGAGTGCGGTGAAGCTGAAGCGACGACCACCCTTGACGACCTTGGAAACGCGGTTGATGGTTACAACGCGCTCTACGAACTGGCTCTTTTCGGCTTCGCGGCCACCATCGCGGCCACCACGGCCACCACGGTCGCCACGGCCCTGGCCGCGGTCGCCACGCTCGCCACGACGAGCGCCACCACGGCGGTCGTCGGTGGTAGCAGGCGCAGCGGTCTCAGTTGCCGGAGCAGCTACAGCTTCAGTCACCTGAATGTCCTTTTCGTTATTTTCGGTCACAGTGACAGCCCACCTTCACGTGCGCCGTCAGCGACGGCGGCGATCCGGCCGTGGTACTTGTTACCACCGCGGTCGAAGACAACTGCTTCGATACCGGCAGCCTTGGCACGCTCGGCGACGAGCTCGCCAACGCGCTTGGCCTTGGCGGTCTTGTCACCGTCGAATGCACGAAGGTCGGCTTCCAGAGTGGAGGCGCTCGCTACGGTCAGGCCCTTGCTGTCATCGACAACCTGGACGAATACGTGGCGTGCGGAACGGTTGACGACCAGACGCGGACGTACAGCCGTACCGGAGATGCGCTTGCGGATACGAAGCTGGCGGCGGCTGCGCTGGGCAGACTTGCTCTTGTTCGTACGCTTCTTGTTAATTGAGATGGCCATGGTTACTTACCAGCCTTTCCGACCTTGCGGCGGATGACTTCGCCGGCGTAGCGGATGCCCTTGCCCTTATAGGGGTCCGGCTTCCGCAGCTTGCGAATGTTGGCAGCAACCTCGCCGACCTGCTGCTTGGAGATACCTGAAACAGAGAGCTTGGTCGGGGTCTCTACTGCAAAGGTGATGCCGTTCGGTGCCGAGACGTTGACCGGGTGGCTGTAGCCCAGAGCGAACTCCAGGTCAGAACCCTTGGCCTGGACGCGGTAACCGGTACCGACAATCTCAAGCTTCTTCTCGTAGCCTGCGGTGACACCCTGGATCATGTTGGCGATCAGGGTGCGGGTCAGGCCGTGCAGCGAACGCGAAGCGCGCTCGTCGTTCGGGCGGGCGACAGTCAGGGTGCCATCTTCCAGGGTGACCTCGATCGGGCTGGCCACAGTGTGGCTCAGCTCGCCTTTGGAACCCTTGACGCTGACGACAGAGCCGTCAACCTTGACCTCAACGCCGGCAGGAACGGTGATGGGGAGACGTCCAATACGTGACATTATTCTCTTCCTTTCCCGTTACCAGACGTAAGCGAGGACTTCGCCGCCCACGCCCTTCTTGCCGGCCTGCTTGTCAGTCAAGAGGCCGGAAGAGGTGGACAGGATTGCGACACCCAGGCCACCGAGCACGTGCGGCAGGTTGGTGGACTTCGCGTAAACGCGGAGTCCCGGCTTGGAAATACGACGAACGCCAGCGATTGAACGCTCGCGGTTCGGACCGAACTTGAGCTCGAGGGTCAGCTTCTTGCCAACCTCAGCGTCTTCTTCTTTCCAGGAGGCGATGTAACCTTCAGCCTTCAGGATGTCGGCAACGCGTGCCTTGAGCTTGCTGTACGGCATAGTCACGGTGTCGTGGTATGCCGAGTTTGCGTTGCGCAGACGCGTAAGCATGTCTGCGACGGGATCTGTCATGGTCATGTTGGGCTCTTGCCCTTCCTCATAACGGTTTCCGCCCTGCCATCCCCGTGGGGACGCGGCAAGGCCGGACCTTCTATGTAGCTAGATTAAGCTTCGGTCTTGAACGGGAAACCAAGCGCCTTGAGCAGCGCGCGGCCTTCGTCGTCGGTCTTGGCAGTGGTCACGACGGTGATGTCCATACCGCGAACGCGGTCGATGGAATCCTGGTCGATCTCGTGGAACATAACCTGCTCGGTCAGACCGAAGGTGTAGTTGCCGTTGCCATCAAACTGCTTGCCGCTGAGGCCCCGGAAGTCACGGATACGCGGCAGTGCCAGCGTTACCAGACGGTCCAGGAATTCCCACATGCGGTCTCCACGCAGAGTTGCGTGTGCACCGATAGGCATGCCTTCGCGCAGCTTGAACTGTGCGATCGACTTACGGGCCTTGGTTACCTGCGGCTTCTGACCGGTGATCAGGGTGAGATCACGGACAGCGCCGTCGATCAGCTTGGAGTCCTTGGCGGCATCTCCAACACCCATGTTCACAACGACCTTGACCAGACGGGGAACCTGGTTGACGTTCTCGTACTTGAATTCCTCGATGAGCGTGCTCTTGATGGAATCCGCGTACTTGGTCTTCAGACGAGGAACGATCTTGCTTGCCGGAGTCTCGAGAGTCTCAGTCATTAGATGTCCTTCCCGGAGCTCTTGGCCACGCGTACGCGCACTTCACGCTGCTTGCCGTTGCGCTCAACGGTCTCGGTACGGAAACCGACGCGGGTGGGCTTCTTGGTGGAGGGGTCAACCAGGGCCACGTTGGAGATGTGGATGGAAGCTTCAACGACCTCGATGCCACCGGTCTTGGTGCCGCGCTGCGACTGACCGACCTTGGTGTGCTTGGTTACGCGGTTAATGCCTTCAACCAACACGCGGTTGGTCTCGGGGAATACGCGCAGAACCTTGCCCTGCTTGCCCTTGTCGCCGCCGCGCTCAGCCTTGGCGCCAGTGATGACCTGAACGAGGTCACCCTTTTTGATCTTAGCCATGGACTAGAGCACCTCCGGAGCCAGAGAAACGATCTTCATGAACTTCTTGTCACGAAGTTCACGACCAACCGGTCCGAAGATACGGGTACCGCGGGGGTCACCGTCGTTCTTCAGGATCACAGCTGCGTTCTCGTCAAACTTGATGTAGGAACCATCCGCACGGCGGCGTTCCTTCTTGGTACGGACGATGACAGCCTTGACGACATCGCCCTTCTTTACGTTGCCGCCCGGAATTGCGTCCTTGACGGTAGCGACGATGACGTCGCCAATGCCTGCGTAGCGACGGCCAGATCCACCGAGAACGCGAATGGTAAGGATTTCCTTAGCACCCGTGTTGTCGGCGACCTTGAGTCGCGACTCCTGCTGAATCACTATTTACTCCTTGCGTCGCGCTGGTTCTCAGACCGAAAATCTTCCTACGGAATGAGCCTTGCGGAACGGTTGATCGGGGTGTCTCTTGACCTGCCTGGATTTTGCCAGACCAGGCCTAAACTCCCGTGCCAAAAACATTTGCTTCCCAGGCGATTCCGACGGATCGGGGCGCAAGGGGGCACTATGCCGTGGCACGATTGTTTACGAGGTTGATGACGGCGCACGAACGGCGCCATACAAACTCAAAATCTTAGCACGTTTTGGGCGAATCCCCATATCACAGCCGAGGTGCCGGCGCAGGCAGACCCGGCCCTCTTTTGGCGCACCGCGGCAATAACGGACGACGGCGTCACGCACGGCAGACTGTTGGCCCGCCCGAGGCCCCACTCCCCCGGAAATCCGGCCCGCCGCCGTCGGACGGTCACCAAAAGGATGCTCCGCGTGACGCTGGCACGGACCCGCACCCGCCCGCAGACGGCGAAACCCCCGCTCCCACAAGGGGAACGGGGGTTTCTTGCATTTCTGCAGGTGTTACTTGGCCTTCTCGAGGATCTCGACCAGACGCCACCGCTTGGTAGCGGAGAGCGGGCGGGTCTCGGCGAGGAGCACGAGGTCGCCGATGCCGGCGCTGTTCTCTTCGTCGTGTGCCTTGATCTTGGCGTTGCGGCGGATGACCTTGCCGTAGAGGGCGTGCTTCACGCGGTCTTCGACCTGGACAACGATGGTCTTTTCCATCTTGTCCGAGACGACGTAGCCGCGCTTCGTCTTACGGTAACCGCGCTCGTCAGCCTTGGCTGCGTCGGAAACAGTTTCCGTCACGTTCTCGTCCTTTTCACTCACTTGGCGTCCTCCTCGGTCTCAACCGTTTCAGCCTTCTTGGTTGCAGCCTTCTTGGACTTCTTTTCTTCCTTGGCTTCCACAACCGGTGCGGCAACCTCGGCACGAATGCCCAGCTCGCGCTCACGGAGAACGGTGTAGATGCGGGCGATGTCCTTCTTTACCGCGCGCAGACGACCGTGGTTCTCCAGCTGACCGGTGGCGGACTGGAAACGCAGGTTGAACAGCTCTTCCTTGGCCTTGCGGAGTTCTTCAACGAGACGCTCGTTGTCGAAACCGTCCAGCTGTGCGGATGCAAGTTCCTTGGATCCTACTGCCATTTCTACTCACCACCTTCGCGACGCACAATGCGTGCCTTCAACGGCAGCTTGTGGATTGCCAGGCGCAGGGCCTCGCGAGCTACCTCTTCACTGACACCGGAGAGTTCGAAGAGAACCCGGCCCGGCTTGACGTTTGAGACCCACCATTCCGGAGAACCCTTACCGGAACCCATGCGGGTTTCAGCAGGCTTCTTCGTCAGCGGACGGTCCGGGTAAATGTTGATCCAGACCTTGCCGCCACGCTTGATGTGGCGGGTCATCGCGATACGGGCAGACTCGATCTGACGGTTGGTGACGTATGCCGGGCTCAGAGCCTGGATACCCCACTCACCGAAGGAGACCTTGGTGCCGCCCGTAGCAGCGCCGGAACGACCCGGGTGGTGCTGCTTACGGTGCTTGACTCGACGTGGGATAAGCATTTAAGCCTGTCCTCCTTCTGCAGCAGCAGGTGCTGCCTCAGCTGCCGGAGCTTCGGCAGCAGGTGCTGCCTCGGCTGCCGGACGCTCCGTACGACGACGGCGGTCACCACGGTCAGCGCCACCCGGGCGGCCCGGACGATCGCTGGCACCACGGCCGCGGGACGGAGCAGCAGCTGCCTGCTGAGCCAGTTCCTTGGAGGTGACGTCACCCTTGTAGATCCAGACCTTCACGCCGATGCGGCCGAAGGTGGTCTTGGCTTCGTAGAAGCCGTAGTCGATGTTCGCGCGGAGGGTGTGCAGGGGCACACGGCCTTCGCGGTAGAACTCCGAGCGGGACATTTCAGCGCCACCCAGTCGACCGGAGCAAGCGATACGGATGCCCTTGGCACCGGCGCGCTGTGCGGACTGCATTGCCTTCTTCATTGCACGGCGGAAGGCCACGCGGGAAGTCAGCTGCTCTGCAACACCCTGGGCAACAAGCTGTGCTTCCATCTCGGGGTTTTTGACCTCGAGGATGTTCAGCTGAACCTGCTTGCCGGTGAGCTTTTCGAGCTCGCCGCGGATGCGGTCTGCTTCAGCACCGCGGCGGCCGATGACGATGCCCGGACGTGCCGTGTGGATATCCACACGGACACGGTCGCGGGTGCGCTCGATTTCGACCTTGGCGATACCGGCGCGCTCCATGCCCGTGGACATGAGCTGGCGGATACGGATGTCTTCGCGAACGAAGTCCTTGTACCGCTGGCCGGCCTTGGTGCTGTCAGCAAACCAGTGCGATACGTGATCGGTGGTGATGCCGAGTCGGAACCCGTGCGGGTTAACTTTCTGTCCCACTTAGCGAGCCTCCTCTTTCTCCGGGGTAGCGACTACCACGGTGATGTGGCTCGTGCGCTTCTTGATCTGAAATGCACGACCCTGGGCACGCGGCTGGAACCGCTTCATGGTCGGGCCTTCATCAACAAACGCTTCGCTGATGATGAGGTCACCTTCGTCAAACGCCACGCCGTCGCGGTCCGCGAGGACCCGGGCGTTGGAGATTGCCGACTGAACTACCTTGAATACCGGCTCAGAAGCTGCCTGGGGGGCAAACTTCAGAATTGCCAGAGCCTCGTTCGCTTGCTTACCACGAACAAGGTTGACGACGCGCCGGGCCTTCATAGGCGTTACGCGGATGTGACGCGCAATTGCCTTGGCTTCCATTGCTTTCCTTCTCTCGTCTTTGACGTAAGTGCAGGCGCCTAGCGGCGCTTGCCCTTACGGTCGTCCTTGACATGGCCGCGGAATGTCCGCGTGGGAGCGAATTCGCCGAGCTTGTGCCCGACCATCGACTCGGTGACAAACACCGGAATGTGCTTGCGTCCGTCGTGAACGGCGATCGTGTGCCCGAGCATGTCGGGGATGATCATCGAACGGCGGGACCAGGTCTTGATGACGTTCTTGGTGCCCTTTTCGTTTTCCCTGTCCACCTTTACAAAGAGGTGCTGGTCAACGAAAGGACCTTTTTTCAGGCTGCGTGGCATGTGTCCAGGCTCCTATCGCTTGTTCTTGCCAGTACGACGGCGACGAACAATAAGCTTGTCGCTCTCTTTGTTGGGACGGCGGGTGCGGCCTTCGCGCTTACCGTTCGGGTTGACGGGGTGACGTCCACCGGACGTCTTACCCTCGCCACCACCATGCGGGTGGTCAACCGGGTTCATCGCGACACCACGGACGGTCGGGCGAACGCCCTTCCAGCGCATGCGGCCGGCCTTGCCCCAGTTGATGTTCGACTGCTCGGCGTTGCCGACCTCGCCGATCGTTGCGCGGCAGCGCACGTCAACGTTGCGGATTTCGCCGGAAGGCAGACGCAGCTGGGCGAAGCGGCCTTCCTTTGCAACGAGCTGGATCGATGCGCCGGCGGAGCGGCCCATCTTGGCGCCGCCACCCGGACGCAGTTCAACTGCGTGGATTACGGTACCGACCGGGATGTTGAGCAGCGGCAGGTTGTTGCCGGGCTTGATGTCAGCACTGGCACCTGCTTCAACTACGTCACCCTGGGACAGCTTGTTCGGGGCGATGATGTAACGCTTGGTGCCATCAACGTAGTGCAGGAGGGCGATGCGAGCCGTGCGGTTCGGATCGTACTCGATTTCGGCAACGCGGGCGTTGACGCCGTCTTTGTCGTGGCGACGGAAGTCGATCAGACGGTACTGGCGCTTGTGGCCACCACCCTTGTGACGGGTCGTGATCTTACCGGTGTTGTTACGGCCACCCTTTTTCGGGAGGGGACGTACCAACGACTTTTCCGGCGTCGACCGCGTGATTTCAGTGAAGTCCGCTACGCTCGAGCCGCGACGGCCCGGGGTAGTCGGCTTATATTTACGGATTCCCATAATTTATTTCCTCGTTAAAGTGGTCTCCGCTACGAGAGCGGACCGCCGAAGATGTCGATTGTGCCTTCTTTGAGGCTCACAATTGCACGCTTGGTGTTCTTGCGGGTACCCCAGCCGAATTTGGTGCGCTTGCGCTTACCGGCACGGTTGATGGTGTTGATCGATTCGACCTTGACGGAGAAAATCTTCTCCACGGCCAGCTTGATCTCGGTCTTGTTCGAGCGGGGGTCCACCAGGAAGGTGTACTTTCCCTCATCGATCAGGCCGTAGCTCTTTTCCGATACGACGGGTGCAAGCACGACGTCGCGCGGGTCCTTGATGGTGGCTGCACTCACTTGGCATCCTCCTCGTTCTTTGCCTTGGCGGCAACGAATGCCTCGTAGGCAGCCTTGGTGAAGACTACGTCGTCAGAGACGAGCACGTCGTAGGTGTTCAGCTGGTCTGCGTACAGAACGTGAACATCTGCGAGGTTGCGCACGGACAGTGCAGCAACATCGTTGGCGCGCTCGATGACAACGAGCAGGTTCTTGCGCTCGGACACGCCGCGCAGCGTTGCCAGTGCGGCGCTGGAGGACGGCTTGGTGCCGGTTACCAGTTCAGCGACAACGTGGATGCGGCCGTTACGGGCGCGGTCAGACAATGCGCCGCGCAGTGCAGCAGCAATCATCTTCTTGGGGGTCCGCTGGCTGTAGTCACGCGGGGTCGGGCCGTGGACAACGCCACCACCGGTCATGTGAGGAGCACGGATTGAACCCTGACGGGCGCGGCCGGTGCCCTTCTGCTTGAACGGCTTACGGCCTGCACCGGAAACTTCAGCGCGGGTCTTGGTCTTGTGGGTACCCTGGCGAGCAGCAGCGAGCTGTGCAACGACGACCTGGTGCAGCAGCGGCACGTTGGTCTGTACGTCGAAGATCTCTGCAGGCAGGTCAACCTTGACAGTGCTAGTCATTGAACTAGGCTCCCTTCACGGCGGTGCGTACGAGGACGACCTGGCCGCGGGCACCGGGAACGGCGCCCTTGATGAGGAGCAGCGACTTCTCGACGTCAACTGCGTGAACCGTGAGGTTCAGCGTGGAGTGACGAACGGCGCCCATACGGCCGGCCATTTTCATGCCCTTGAAGACGCGGCTCGGGGTGGATGCGCCACCGATTGAACCGGGCTTACGGTGGTTCTTGTGTGCACCGTGGGAAGCTCCAACGCCGTGGAAGCCGTGACGCTTCATAACACCGGCGAAGCCCTTACCCTTGGTGGTGCCAACGACGTCGATCTTCTGTCCGGCTTCGAAGACCTCAACAGAGAGCTCCTGGCCCAGCTCGTACTCAGCAGCATCTGCGGTACGAAGTTCGACAACGTGGCGGCGAGGCGTGACGCCTGCCTTTTCAAAGTGACCAGCCAGCGGCTTGGTGACCTTGCGGGGATCGATCTGGCCGTAGCCGATCTGAACGGCGACGTAGCCATCAACGTCTGCGTTACGCAGCTGGGTGATGACGTTTGAGTCAGCCTGGACAACAGTGACGGGGATGAGCTTGTTGTTCTCGTCCCAGACCTGGGTCATGCCGAGCTTCGTGCCCAGCAGGCCCTTTACGTTACGGGTTGCGGTCATAGTCTCTCAGCACCTCCCTACAGCTTGATTTCGATGTTCACGTCGGCGGGCAGGTCGAGACGCATAAGCGAGTCAACAGCCTTCGGCGTGGGGTCGATGATGTCGATCAGACGCTTGTGCGTGCGCATTTCAAAGTGCTCGCGGCTGTCCTTGTACTTGTGCGGAGAGCGGATAACGCAGTACACGTTCTTCTCCGTCGGCAGGGGCACGGGGCCAACTACCGTTGCGCCTGCGCGCGTGACCGTCTCAACGATCTTCCGTGCTGAAACGTCAATGACCTCGTGGTCATATGACTTCAGCCGGATGCGGATTTTTTGTCCCGCCATGTCGCCTGACTCTCTTTCAGTCTGTGCTTCCCCTGTTTGGGGCTGCCCTGTTTACTTACGCGTTGTGTGGCTGCCGAAGCATTTGAAGTCTTAACTACCACCCGCCGCACAAGCTGAATCCGGAAGAATCCGGGTTCCTCAACCTGCCGGCGTAACCGACCCCCGCGGTCGGGCGTGTCGCGCTGTGCACGCGTACTCGTCCGCAGTTCCATGGGGAGTGGGTTATGTTTGGGCTCCTACTTGGACCCTGACACCCGGCATTATCCGGATCGGGACGCGAAGGAGCGCTTGAACAACTCATCTAGTATGCCGGATTTTGCGGGCAGAAGCGAATCACGCCATCCAGGGCAGCGTGCGGCCGCCGGCTTCCCGGGTCATTGCCTTCAGCAACGGTCGAATGGATGATAGGGGCATGACTGTGCAGAACTCTGCGGCGTTGCAGAGCCTGGCCGAGCGGCTGGACCCGGATTTCATCCTGGGTGTGGCCGCCGCCGCGTTCCAAATCGAAGGATCCCTCAAGGCGGACGGCCGCGGACCCTCCGGCTGGGACGCCTTCGCCGAGAAACCGGGCAGCATCATGGACGGCCATTCCCCTGCTGTCGCCTGCGACCACTACAACCGCTCCGGCGAAGACGTTGCCCTGATGCGCGACCTGGGCGTTGACTCGTACCGTTTCTCCATTTCCTGGCCCCGGATCCAGCCGGACGGCCGCGGCCCCTTCAACAGCCAGGGCCTGGACTTCTATGACCGGCTGATCGATCAACTGCTTGACGCCGGCATCTCACCGATGGCCACGCTGTACCACTGGGACACTCCCCTGCCGCTCGAGCACAGTGGCGGCTGGCTGAACCGCACAACCGCGGAACGCTTCGCCGAATACAGTGCCGTGGCCGGTGAACGCTACGGGGATCGCGTGGCGCAATGGGTCACGCTGAACGAACCGGTGTCGGTGACGCTCAACGGTTACGCCCTGGGTGTGCATGCTCCCGGCCATGACCTGCTCTTTGATGCGCTGCCGGCGGTGCACCACCAGTTGCTGGGCCACGGACTTGCCGTGCAGGCCCTGCGCGCAGCCGGTGTGGTCGGGACTGTCGGGGTGACCAACCTGCACTCCCCCGTGCGCCCTGCTTCAGGCAAACTCACCGACAGGCTTTTGGCCAAGGTTTTCGACCTGATGCTGAACCGGGTGTATGCGGACCCCATCCTGCTCGGCAAGTATCCGAAGCCGCCGCTGCTCGCCAGGCCGTGGTTCCGGATCCTGTCCGGGGCCAAGGATGCCGATCTCCGGAACATCCACCAGCCCATCGACTTCTACGGCCTCAACTACTACTACCCGGTCAAGGTCGCCACGGGGCGGGGGCCGGCCGACAGCCCTGCCGGCACGGCCGAAGCCATGGCCCGGGTGCCCTTCCATTTGGCGGCGTTCCCCGAGTATGACCTGACCGGCTTCGGCTGGCCCGTGGCCCCTGACCACATCGGGGTGCTGCTGCGCGAAATGAAGGACCGGTACGGCGACGCACTGCCGCCGCTGTACATCACCGAGAGCGGCGCAAGTTTCCCGGAACCGGAACACGTGTCCGGTCCCATTCCGGACACCAACCGGATCGACTACCTGGCGGGCCACCTGAACCATGCACTGGCCGCCACGTCACCCGGCGGCCTCGCCGAGGACGTAAAACTCCTGGGCTACTACGTGTGGACCCTGCTGGACAACTTTGAGTGGGCCGCCGGCTACTCGCAGCGCTTCGGGCTGGTCCACGTGGACTTTGACACGCTGGAGCGGACGCCGAAGGAATCCTTCTACTGGTTCCAGGCTCTCAGCAGGGCACGAAAGGCCTGATTTAGGGCCTACTTGTTCTTGTTGGCCCGGTTGATGCGCTTTGCCCGCTCGATTTCCTGGCGGAAGTGCTTCTTCGCCCAAAACACGCCGGCAACGACTGCAGCGGCGACCAGAAGGAAGATTAACCATTCCATGATGCTGTCCTTTCGTTGTCAGCAACCCTACCAAGGCTTTGCTAGGAAATTTCCTGCCGCCGGTCGGGAGCCGGCGGCCCTTCCGGCAACGGCGATTCATGGGCCCGCTCCACCGGCTCGGCCCGTGCCAGCTTCCACAGTGCGAAGGCGATCAGTCCGACGGCGATCAGCGCCAGGAGGGCGAAGGTGTAGGACCGAAGGGCCCACACCAGGCACAGGGACACTCCGGCCGCACCCCACCAGACGAACATCCGCTCCGCCATGAGCAGCCCGGACAACAGCAGTGCAGCGTGCAAGGCCAAAACCCACAGTTGCTGACTCCCCGACCCGCCCCACAGTATGCCCAGACCGCTGAGCCCAAGCAGCGTGGCGCCGGAAGCCAATAGGGTGCGTCCCGCCGTCCTGAATCCGGCTGCGAAGCGAAGCGCCGCCAATCCTGCATCCAGCCCGACGTACCACTGCACGGCCCAGAACGGGGCCTGCAGGTGGCCATCCGTGACGAGCACTGCACGCTGCACTGCAACGGTCACCACGAATGCGCCGATTTCAGAGGCCACTCTCCGCATCCCGACCGGAACTTCCCGCACGATCGCAGCCACGGTCACGGCAACCAGCAGGGCCGCCATGAGAGAGGTCGCATCGCTCTTGAAGCCGGCGAGGGCAGCCGCTGCCAGCCCAAGCGCCCCGGCGCTGACCAATGCCCGCCGCCGCACTCCATCTTGTTTCCTGAACGCGAAGCTGGCCCCGTAGAGGACCAGCGCTGCCGGCCCGCAACCCGCAAGCCACGGGAGATAAGCCGCCCACACCCCCTGCACGCCGGGGAACAGGGTGCCGGCAATCAACGTGACGCCTGCCAGCACAAGCGCCGCGGCCGGCAGGTAGAGGAGCGGTGCGCGTTCCGTGTGCGAGGACGTGAATCCGGTAACGGCCAAAACCAGGAGGGCAGCGCCGGTAATCCATTCCGCCGCCGGACCGGCGGTCAGCAGAGCCGTGGCGACGGGAACGGCCGCCCCTGCCAGCCAGAACCAGCGGTCCACCGGATCTGCGCCTTGCCGCTCGGCGCGCCGCAATCGTCGGCCGAACTCCCAGGCGCTGAATGCCACTGACGCCGCGAGCAGCGTCAGGGGGACTCCGTCCCAGCTCAGCAGCGGAGCCTCCAGGAGGGTTCCGGCCCCGAACTTCAGCGCCGGTCCCGCCGCCACGACGCCGAACACGCCACCGTAAACACCAAGGTAGAGGGCGCCGCGTGCGCCGAACAGCCGGTGGGCCGCGACCGCACTCAGAAGCAACAACACCAGCTCGGCGAGGACAACGCCCCGCCCGCCCTCGGCATCCTGGATGGCGGACACCCCGGCGCCTTGGAGTATGTAGGCCACGGGAAGCAGTGCCTGCGCCCCCAGGGTCAACCACACGGCCGCATCCTGGAAGGGCACCTGCTCCAGCCGGTGCCGCATGACCCAACGGACCACGTGCTGGAAGGCAAGGACGCCAGCGAAACTCAGCGATACGGCCGTGCCGGAGGCGGTGACGTCGTACGTGAAGACAATCGGCAGCGCCGCCGTGAGAATGCGGGCGGAGGCAAAGTATGCCCCCTTCGCCTGCCTCGGTTCCGCTGCGGCAACCATGACCGCGCTGTAAACAGCGAAGATCCCGAGCACAAGCTCGACGTCGGCCCAGCGGCCGCCGCTGCAGGCGAGCAGGACTGCCAGCACAGACGGCGCGAAGGCCGCCGCGGCAGGCAGTTCCCGGAACACATAACCGGACGCAGCAGCGCTGAGTGCCATAACGGCCAAGGCCAGGGTTTGTTGCCAGTCCCCCGTGTTTCCGGCAGCCGCCCCGGGCTGCAGGATCCGGGCCAGGGCAAGGATGACGGTCTGCAACACGAGGACCAGTGCGACGTCGGCAACCACCGCATCGGGGGCGCGACGGCGCGCTGCGGCGACAAGCGGGAACACGAGCTGGGCCGCCAGTGCGGCGATCAGGACGCTTGCCAGTGAGATGTCCTCGCCGGCGAACACCAGCGGTCCGGATGACTGCTGAAGCTCGCGGTACGCCATCGCCACGAGAAGGTTTGCCGCTGCCCTGGCCATCCACCAGTAGGCCCAGCGCCGGTCAATGCCGGCGGACCTCATCCCTGAGGCTGCCAAGTAGAGGAAAAGCGGCAACAGAAGTCCGGTGGCCAGGCCTGATGAGACGCCGGCGTTGGCCGTCAGGAAGGCTGTTGCCGACACTGCCAGGGGCAGCCACTCAGCTACCGTTGGCTGCCAGGGAACCTCCGTGGCGGACACCGGAAGAAGTAGGACGCCCACGGCCAGTGAGACCAGTGTCTGGACCACCAGGGCAATGGTCGAAAACAGATTCCCTGCCGTGGCGTCCGTGATGGGCAAAGCGATCAGGCACAAGGCACCGGCAGCAGTGAAACCTACCAGGGTTGGGACGGGTACCAGAGCCGCTGCACCCGCCCGCTCGGCCGCGGCGGATGCCAGCTGCTGGACCACCAGGGCGAGCGACAGGGAGAAGAAGGCCGCAGCGGGCGCGTCGCGGCTCCCGTCCATCAGTGCGGTTGTCAGGACAGGAACGGCCAGGGTCCCGGCTATCCGTGCGGCAAGGATGAAGTGCGGGAGCAGCGGTGAATGGGAAGCAACCGAGCGCACAGCCCAGAAAAGTGTTGCTGCGGCGAGCAGGTTGAAGACCAGCCAGGGGCCCAGCTGCACCCCGGCTGCCATGCCCGTTGCCAGCGCTGCCGGCGGTGCCCATTCGGCGGCTCCCCCGGCTTTCACTGCGATGTACATCCCAGCAGCGGCACCGGTCAGGACTACCCAGAGCAGCAGGTCCTCCAGGTTGCCGGGAACCTGAACGAGCATGACGAACGCCAGGACCAGTTGGGACCCGAGTGTGATGAACGAGTCCGCGTTCCAGTGCTGCTTGCCTCCCCGGGCCGGGGACCAGCGCTGCAGAGGCACCGAGGCCGCGGCAACGGCCACGGACTGCACAGCCAGAAGGGACGCAGCGGTGAACAGTCCCCAGGCGGCAGCACCTGTGAGATGCCAGGCCCACGCGGACGCCGCAACGGTCATGGCCAGTCGCGCACCGTGCATCTTCAATAGCCGGTGGCTGGCGCCGCGCACCAATGCGGCTGTGGCGAAGTACGCTCCACAGAGTGCCATGATCAGGGCGAAGTCGCTGCGCTCCAGACCCAACGGCAGAACCACAGCTGCCAAGGCCACGGCAGGAACCAGGAATGGGTCGAGGATGATGATCGGACGCAGGAACAAGGGTGCCATCCACCCGGGCTTGACCAGCGTCACCACTGTGAACGCCACCGCTAAACCGATCACGGCCGCGAAGTACCACACCAGCGGAGCGCCGAGTACGGACACCCCGGACCACGCCGTCGAGGCTACGAAGGTGAACGACAGGTACACCAGCACCCGGCTTTCGAGCCGGATGGCGGCAACCACATATGCCAGCGTTCCAGCCAGCGACGTCAGGAGCCATGCCAGGCCGGCATCCTGCACGCCAAAGTTGTACATCGCCAGGCCAGCGACGGGCACCAGCGCCAGCCCGGTGCCGGCGAAGGCAACGGCGGCAGGCCGAAGCCTCGGCGCTTTGGCATGAAGCGCTAGCCCGACACCGTAGAAGAGAGCCGTGATCAGGCAAACGCCAGCAAAACGCAGGGAGGCCGGCAGGCTGGTGCCCACAAAGAGTGCCCCGGCCGCCACCAGCAACAGGCTGGCAACATACAGCGTGGTGTTGATGTTCTGCCGTTCACGTTTGTCCTTTCTGGCCAGGCGTTCCGCGGGCGACTCCATCAAGGGAAGCTCCTCGGCAGCCGGCTCCGCAGCAGCGGGGCGCGCGGCCACCGTCACATGATGGACCGCTTCGAGGGGCTGTTGCACTGCCAGCCCGTCAAGGCTTGCCGCACTTTCGGGCGAAGTCGGGGACCCGGTGCCGGCTGCATGCCGGGCTGACACCGCGGCAACGCCTTCATGCCAGCCTTGGACATGCCCGGCCTTGAAGCCGCAGCCGTAGGCATCATGGTTCGCAGCCTTAAGTTGACGGATGGACCGGCGGGACGAGATGAGAAGGACGGCGGCAATGATGACCAGTGGCGTCATGAGGGCAGACCACATCGAGTTATTCCTTTCGGTGTCATCGCCACCAACGGAATATCTCCGACGGAGTACCCCACGGTTTATCCAGCGATTGGAATAACTCTAGCAAAAAACAGCCCCGCTGCGATATGCACGCAGCGGGGCTGTTGATAAGTCTCAGACGGCCGTCAGGCCTTCCGATCCCTGATCATCCAGTATTACTACTTGATGATCTTGGTGACGCGTCCCGAACCAACGGTGCGGCCGCCTTCGCGGATAGCGAAGCCGAGGCCCTCTTCCATAGCGATGGGCTGGATGAGCGCAACGGTCATCTCAGTGTTGTCGCCAGGCATAACCATTTCCGTGCCTTCCGGCAGGGTGATAACGCCGGTTACGTCCGTGGTGCGGAAGTAGAACTGCGGGCGGTAGTTGGAGTAGAACGGGTTGTGACGTCCGCCTTCGTCCTTGGAGAGGATGTAGACGTTAGCCTCGAAGTCGGTGTGCGGGGTGATTGAACCCGGCTTGACGACAACCTGGCCACGCTCTACGTCATCACGCTTCAGACCGCGGAGCAGCAGGCCACAGTTCTCGCCGGCCCATGCTTCGTCGAGCTGCTTGTGGAACATCTCGATACCGGTAACCGTGGTCTTCTGGACCGGACGGATGCCGACGATCTCGACCTCAGAGTTGATCGCGAGGGTTCCACGCTCGGCGCGGCCCGTTACAACGGTGCCACGGCCGGTGATCGTGAAGACGTCTTCGATCGGCATCAGGAAGGGCTTGTCGCGGTCGCGGATGGGGTCCGGAACGGACTCGTCCACAGCAGCCATCAGGTCCTCAACGGACTTGACCCACTCGGGGTCGCCTTCCAGGGCCTTCAGGCCGGAAACGCGAACGACCGGAGCTTCGTCGCCGTCGAAGCCCTGCGAGCTCAGGAGCTCACGAACTTCCATTTCGACGAGGTCGAGGAGCTCTTCGTCATCGACCATGTCAGCCTTGTTCAGTGCCACCAGCAGGTAGGGAACACCAACCTGGCGGGCGAGCAGAACGTGCTCGCGGGTCTGAGCCATCGGGCCGTCAGTGGCGGCAACCACGAGGATTGCACCGTCCATCTGAGCCGCACCGGTGATCATGTTCTTGATGTAGTCAGCGTGACCCGGAGCGTCTACGTGTGCGTAGTGGCGCTTCTCGGTCTGGTACTCAACGTGGGAGATGTTGATGGTAATGCCGCGCTGACGCTCTTCGGGAGCAGAGTCAATCGACGCGAAGTCACGCTTCTCGTTGAGAGTCGGGTACTTGTCGTACAGCACCTTGGAAATGGCGGCCGTCAACGTCGTCTTACCGTGGTCAACGTGACCAATGGTACCGATGTTAACGTGCGGCTTAGTCCGCTCGAACTTTGCCTTTGCCACAGGTTCCTCCTAGAACGTTTTCAAATGACTTACCCTTCGGTCGCGCTTGTCGCGGCCGAAACTTCAGTAAGTCTACTTGGGGGGCTTTGGATTGGTGAAATTGCAGATTCAGGAACTAATACTAGTCCCTCGAGCCTGTTCGTGCAGATGGCCGGAAACCGACCATCTGCACAGGGCTAGTTTCCAAATATGGAAACGCACCCGAGTTTGTCGCTTTGAAAGTCCGGTGGACTACTCGCCGCGGGTCTTCTGGATGATCTCGTCGGCGACAGCCTTCGGGACCTCGGCGTAGCTGTTGAACGTCATGGAGTACACAGCGCGGCCCTGGGTCTTCGAGCGCAGGTCACCGATGTAGCCGAACATGCCGGACAACGGGACGTGCGCGCGGATGACCTTGACGCCCTGGGCATCTTCCATGGACTGCATCTGGCCACGGCGGGAGTTGAGGTCACCGATAACTTCACCCATGTATTCCTCAGGGGTGCGGACCTCGACATCCATCAGCGGTTCGAGCAGGACAGGGTTCGCCTTGCGTGCAGCTTCCTTGAAAGCCATACGGCCGGCGATCTTGAACGCCATTTCCGAGGAGTCAACATCGTGGTACGCGCCGTCAATCAGCGTGGCCTTGATGCCGACAACCGGGTAACCGGCCAGGACGCCGTCGTTCAGTGCATCCTGGATACCGGCGTCAACAGACGGGATGTATTCGCGCGGAACGCGGCCACCGGTGACCTTGTTCTCGAACTCGTACATCTCGCCTTCGGACGTGTCCAGCGGCTCGATCGCGATCTGGATCTTTGCGAACTGGCCCGAACCACCGGTCTGCTTCTTGTGCGTGTAGTCGTGACGCTCTACAGCACGCTTGATGGTTTCGCGGTAAGCAACCTGCGGCTTGCCAACGTTTGCCTCGACCTTGAATTCGCGGCGCATGCGGTCCACCAGGATGTCCAGGTGGAGCTCGCCCATGCCGGCGATGATGGTCTGACCGGTGTCTTCGTTGAGGGAGACCTGGAAGGTCGGGTCCTCAGCGGAGAGCTTCTGGATGGCCGTGGAGAGCTTCTCCTGGTCACCCTTGGTGTTCGGCTCGATGGCAACCGAGATCACGGGCTCCGGGAAGCTCATGGACTCGAGGACGATCTGGTTGGCGGAATCGCACAGGGTGTCACCCGTGGTGGTGTCCTTCAAACCGATGGCTGCGTAGATGTGGCCGGCGGTAGCGCCCTCAACGGGCATTTCCTTGTTGGCGTGCATCTGGAACAGCTTGCCGATGCGCTCCTTCTTGCCCTTGGTGGAGTTAACCACCTGGGCGCCTGCTTCCACGTGACCGGAGTACACGCGGATGAAGGTGAGCTGACCGAAGAACGGGTGCGCGGCGATCTTGAATGCCAGTGCGGAGAACGGCTCTTCAGAGGACGGCTTGCGAGTGAGTTCCTTCTCTTCGTCGCGAGGATCGTGACCGATCATCGGGGGGACGTCGAGCGGGTTCGGCAGGTAGTCAACGACGGCATCCAGCATCGGCTGAACGCCACGGTTCTTGAATGCGGAACCGCAGAAGACCGGGTAGATCTCCGAGTTGATCGTCATCTTGCGGATGCCGGCCTTGAGCTCGTCGATGGAGATCTCTTCGCCCTCAAGGTATTTCTCCATGAGTTCTTCGGAGGCCTCTGCAACAGTCTCAACGAGCGTTGCGCGGTACTCTTCGGCCTTTTCCTTGAGGTCAGCCGGGATCTCGCGGATCTCGTACTTGGCACCCATGGTGACGTCACCCTTGGCATCGCCGGGCCACACCAGTGCGCGCATGTAGAGCAGGTCGACGACGCCGATGAAGTCATTCTCGGAACCGATCGGAAGCTGCATGACGAGCGGCTTGGCACCGAGGCGGCTGATGATGGTGTCTACGGTGAAGTAGAAGTCAGCGCCCAGCTTGTCCATCTTGTTGACGAAGCAGATACGCGGGACGTTGTACTTGTCAGCCTGGCGCCAGACAGTCTCGGACTGCGGCTCCACGCCTTCTTTGCCGTCGAACACGGCAACTGCACCGTCGAGGACGCGCAGGGAGCGCTCAACCTCAACCGTGAAGTCCACGTGGCCGGGGGTGTCGATGATGTTGATCTGGTTGTTTTCCCAGAAGCAGGTCACGGCGGCAGACGTGATGGTGATGCCGCGTTCCTTTTCCTGTTCCATCCAGTCGGTGGTCGAAGCGCCGTCGTGCGTTTCGCCGATCTTGTGGTTCACACCTGTGTAGAACAGAATGCGCTCGGTGGTGGTGGTCTTGCCGGCATCAATGTGGGCCATGATGCCGATATTGCGGACCTTACTAAGGTCGGTAAGCACGTCCTGTGCCACGGTGTCTCCCTTTCGGATGGACTGCACGTTCGCCGCCGGCTCGAGTGAGCCGGCGGCGTCCGGGAAGTATTACCAGCGGTAGTGTGCGAAGGCCTTGTTGGACTCGGCCATCTTGTGGGTGTCTTCGCGACGCTTCACAGCGGCACCGAGACCGTTCGAGGCATCCAGGATTTCGTTCTGGAGACGCTCGGTCATCGTCTTTTCGCGGCGGGCCTTGGAGTAGCCGACCAGCCAGCGAAGGGCGAGTGCCGTGGAGCGGCCCGGCTTGACCTCAACCGGAACCTGGTAGGTTGCGCCACCGACGCGGCGTGAGCGGACCTCGAGGGAAGGCTTGACGTTGTCCATGGCCTTCTTGAGTGCTGCTACGGGGTCGCCGCCGGACTTGGCGCGGGCGCCTTCGAGGGCACCATAAACGATGCGCTCAGCGGTGGACTTCTTGCCGTCTACCAGCACCTTGTTGATCAGCTGGGTGACCAGCGGGGAGCCGTAAACGGGATCTAGTACTAGCGGCCGCTTGGGGGCCGGACCCTTGCGAGGCATATTACTTCTTCTCCATCTTTGCGCCGTAGCGGCTGCGTGCCTGCTTACGGTTCTTCACACCCTGGGTATCGAGGGCGCCACGGACGATCTTGTAACGGACACCCGGGAGGTCCTTCACACGACCGCCACGGACGAGCACAATGGAGTGCTCCTGGAGGTTGTGGCCTACACCGGGGATGTAAGCGGTAACCTCAACGCCACCGTTAAGGCGCACACGTGCAACCTTACGCAGAGCCGAGTTCGGCTTCTTCGGGGTGGTGGTGTAGACGCGGGTGCAAACACCGCGGCGCATCGGGCTGCCCTTAAGCGCGGGAGCCTTGGTCTTTGAGACCTTAGGCGTGCGGCCCTTACGGACCAACTGGTTAATCGTAGGCACTCTCGTGTTCTCCGTTTTATCCGGAGCGGCCGCTGACAGCCGCTCTCCTTTTGCTTTGCCCCGCCGCCCGAGCTTTGAAGAATCTCCAGAGCAGCTGAGGCGAAGCCTTAATAGTCGGATCGCAGACCGGGACCCGGACTTGCGTCCTGATCGGTCCCTAGGCATGCAAAAATGTGGCATACGTTGCACAAGAACCCTGCAAACCGGAAACGTCGCTCTGGCTTAGCCTTTCAGCTCAGCCGGCGCACTCATCCACTGCCACAATAACAATTGGTATCCAGTCTAACATGGACGGCCGCCAAGCCTTAATCGGCGGGTTAAACAGGGATGGTCCCCCACCTTGCGGTGCGGGACCATCCCTTGATCAGGCTATGACTGCGGTCTAGCGGAAGTCGCTGCCGAGGTCGTAGTCATCCAGCGGGATGGCGTGGAACTCAGGAGCTCCGTCGCCGCCCAGCGTGTCGTAGGAGAAGTCGCTGAAAGCGCTGGGACCCGTGAACAGGTTTGCCTTTGCTTCTTCAGTCGGCTCCACCGTGACCTCCGTGTAGCGCGGGAGACCCGTGCCGGCGGGGATGAGCTTACCGATGATGACGTTCTCCTTGAGGCCGAGCAGCGGGTCGCTCTTGCCTTCCATGGCCGCCTGCGTCAGGACGCGGGTGGTCTCCTGGAAGGAAGCTGCCGACAGCCAGGACTCGGTGGCCAGGGATGCCTTGGTGATACCCATGAGCTCAGGACGTCCGGAAGCCGGAGTCTTGCCCTCGGACACCACGCGGCGGTTGGCGTCTTCGAAGCGGCTGCGCTCGGCCAGCTCACCGGGGAGCAGGTCGGATTCACCCGATTCGATGACCGTGACGCGGCGCAGCATCTGGCGGACGATGACCTCGACGTGCTTGTCGTGGATGCCGATGCCCTGGCTGCGGTACACGCCCTGGACTTCGTCCACCAGGAACTTCTGTGCAGCACGGGGGCCCATGATGCGCAGAACCTGCTTGGGGTCGACCGGGCCGTTGATGAGCTTCTGGCCCACCGCGACGTGCTGGCCGTCTTCAATCAGGAGGCGTGAGCGGCGAAGGACCGGGTAAGCGATCTCTTCACTGCCGTCGTCCGGAGTGATGACCAGGCGCATCTGGCGCTCGGACTCTTCGATGGCGATGCGGCCGGCTGCTTCTGCAATCGGTGCGACACCCTTCGGAGTACGGGCTTCGAAAAGCTCCTGGATACGGGGCAGACCCTGGGTGATGTCGTCGCCACCGCTGGCGGAAACAGCACCACCGGTGTGGAACGTACGCATGGTCAACTGGGTACCGGGCTCACCGATGGACTGTGCGGCAATGATGCCCACTGCCTCACCGATGTCCACGGTCTTGCCGGTGGCCAGCGAACGGCCGTAGCACAGGGCGCAGGTGCCGACGCTGGACTCACAGGTGAGTACAGAGCGGACCTTGACCTCGGTGATACCGGCTGCGAACAGTTCGGCAATGACGACGTCGCCGCAGTCGGTGCCGCCGGCAGCCAGGACCTTGCCCTTGGAGTCAACGACATCCACGGCCAGGGTACGGGCGTACGCGCTGTTCTCAACGTTCTCGTCCAGCACCAGCTCACCGTTGGCATCAGCCACGGCGATCGGGGTGACGAGGCCGCGTTCGGTGCCGCAGTCCTCTTCACGGACGATGACGTCCTGCGAGACGTCCACCAGACGACGGGTCAGGTAACCCGAGTTGGCGGTACGCAGCGCGGTGTCAGCCAGACCCTTACGGGCACCGTGCGTGGCGATGAAGTATTCCAGCACCGACAGGCCCTCGCGGTAGGAGGACTTGATCGGACGCGGGATGATCTCACCCTTAGGGTTGGCCACCAGGCCACGGATACCCGCGATCTGACGGACCTGCATCCAGTTACCACGTGCACCGGAGGAAACCATGCGGTTAATCGTGTTCATGGGCGACAGGTTGTCACGCATGACCTGGGCGATTTCGTTGGTTGCCTTGTTCCAGATCTCGATCAGTTCCTGGCGACGCTCGTCGTCGTCGATCAGGCCCTTGTCGTACTGTCCCTGGATCTTGGCAGCGCGCTCTTCGTAACCGGCAAGGATGACCGGCTTCTCGGCCGGAACCTCGATGTCGGAGATGGCGACGGTGACGCCTGAGCGGGTGGCCCAGTAGAAACCGGCGTCCTTCAGGTTGTCCAGCGTTGCCGCGGTAACAACCTTCGGGTAGCGCTCGGCGAGGTCGTTGACGATGCGGGACAGTTCGCCCTTGTCGGCAACAGCCTCAACCCACGGGTAGTCCTCGGGCAGGGTCTGGTTGAAGATGACCTGGCCCAGGGAGGTCTGGACGAGCGCGGTCTGACCCGGCTCCCAGCCTTCCGGAGCTTCCCAGCCGGCGTAAGGAACAAAGCCCTCAAGACGGATCTTGACCTGGGAGTTCAGGTGCAGCTCGTGCAGGTCGAACGCCATGATGGCTTCCGAAACCGAGGAGAAGATGCGGCCTTCGCCAGCTGAACCGACACGCTTGGTGGTCAGGTGGTAGAGGCCGATGATCATATCCTGCGAAGGAAGGGTCACCGGGCGGCCGTCGGACGGCTTCAGGATGTTGTTGGAGGACAGCATCAGGATGCGTGCTTCAGCCTGGGCCTCGGGGCTCAGCGGCAGGTGCACTGCCATCTGGTCGCCGTCGAAGTCAGCGTTGAAGGCGCCACAAACCAGCGGGTGGAGCTGGATTGCCTTGCCTTCCACAAGCTGCGGTTCGAAGGCCTGGATGCCGAGGCGGTGCAGGGTAGGTGCACGGTTGAGCAGCACCGGGTGTTCGGTGATGATCTCTTCCAGCACGTCCCAGACCTGCGGACGGTAACGCTCGACCATGCGCTTTGCCGACTTGATGTTCTGGGCGTGGTTGAGGTCAACCAGGCGCTTCATCACGAACGGCTTGAAGAGCTCCAGGGCCATCTGCTTGGGCAGACCACACTGGTGCAGCTTCAGCTGCGGGCCGACGACGATGACCGAACGGCCGGAGTAGTCAACGCGCTTGCCGAGCAGGTTCTGGCGGAAACGACCCTGCTTGCCCTTGAGCATGTCGCTCAGGGACTTCAGCGGACGGTTGCCCGGACCCGTTACCGGACGGCCACGACGGCCGTTGTCGAAGAGGCTGTCAACAGCTTCCTGAAGCATGCGCTTCTCGTTGTTAACGATGATCTCCGGAGCACCGAGGTCAAGCAGGCGCTTGAGGCGGTTGTTGCGGTTGATCACACGGCGGTAGAGGTCGTTGAGGTCGGAGGTCGCGAAGCGGCCACCGTCCAGCTGGACCATCGGGCGCAGTTCCGGCGGGATCACCGGGACGGCGTCCAGCACCATGCCGAGCGGGCTGTTGTTGGTGGTCAGGAACGCGTTGACCACCTTCAGGCGCTTCAGCGCACGGGTCTTGCGCTGGCCCTTGCCGTTGGCAATGATGTCGCGCAGCAGGTCCGACTCGGCCTGCATGTCGAAGTTCTCAAGACGCTTCTTGATGGCTTCGGCACCCATGGAGCCTTCGAAGTACATGCCGTAGCGGTCACGCAGTTCGCGGTAGAGGCCTTCATCACCTTCGAGGTCTGCGACCTTCAGGTTCTTGAAACGGTCCCAGACCTGCTCAAGGCGCTCGATGTCGGCGTCGGCACGCTTACGCACGTTGGCCATCTGACGGTCCGCGGAGTCGCGGGCCTTCTTCTTGTCGGCAGCCTTGGCGCCTTCACCTTCGAGACGGGCAAGCTCGTTCTCAAGGTCGCGGGCGATCGTGGCGATGTCCGAGTCGCGGTTGTCGACCAGCTGCTTCTTCTCGATATCGTGCTCAACCTGGAGGTTGGGCAGTTCTTCGTGGCGGCTGTCGGTATCGACGCTCGTGATCATGTAGGCAGCGAAGTAGATGACCTTTTCGAGGTCCTTCGGTGCAAGGTCAAGGAGGTAGCCCAGGCGGGACGGAACACCCTTGAAGTACCAGATGTGCGTGACCGGTGCGGCCAGTTCGATGTGGCCCATGCGCTCACGGCGGACCTTGGCGCGGGTGACTTCAACGCCACACCGCTCGCAGATGATGCCCTTGAAGCGCACACGCTTGTACTTGCCGCAGTAGCATTCCCAGTCGCGGGACGGGCCGAAGATCTTCTCGCAGAAGAGGCCGTCCTTCTCGGGCTTGAGCGTGCGGTAGTTGATGGTTTCCGGCTTCTTAACCTCGCCGTAAGACCAGCCACGGATGTCTTCCGCGGTGGCGAGGCCGATCTGCATGAGGCCGAAGGAGGATTCGCTGGACATATGGTCCCTGTTCTCTCTTGTTCTCTAAATTCTGAAGTCTTGGGTTACGGGAAGAGGGAGCCCCGGAGCAAGGCAGCGCGGCGTGCCGGCTGCCCTGCTCCGGAGGACTCTAGACCTCTTCTACGGAACTGGGCTCTGCACGAGACAGATCGATGCCCAGTTCTTCCGCAGCCGTGAAGACTGCGTCATCAGAGTCACGCATTTCAATTGTGGTTCCGTCCGTGGAAAGCACTTCCACGTTCAGGCACAGCGACTGCATTTCCTTGATCAAGACCTTGAAGGACTCAGGAACGCCCGGCTCAGGGATGTTCTCGCCCTTAACGATGGCTTCGTAGACCTTCACACGACCGTGGATATCATCCGACTTGATCGTGAGGAGTTCCTGGAGCGTGTACGCGGCGCCGTAAGCTTCGAGCGCCCACACTTCCATTTCACCGAAGCGCTGGCCACCGAACTGTGCCTTACCACCCAGCGGCTGCTGCGTGATCATGGAGTACGGGCCGGTGGAGCGCGCGTGGATCTTGTCGTCCACCAGGTGGTGGAGCTTCAGGATGTACATGTAGCCGACCGAGATCGGATCCGGGAACGGCTCGCCGGAGCGGCCGTCAAACAGGCGGGTCTTGCCCGAGGAGTTGATCAGGCGGTCGCCGTCGCGGGTCACGTTGGTGGAGTCGAGCAGGCCCGTGATTTCTTCTTCACGCGCACCGTCGAAGACCGGCGTTGCAACAGTGGTCGAACCACTCTCGCGCGGCAGGTTCGGCAGCTGCTTGACCCACTCGGGCTCGCCTTCGATCTTCCAACCGGTCTTGGCAACCCAGCCGAGGTGCGTTTCGAGCACCTGGCCGACGTTCATACGGCCCGGAACACCCAGCGGGTTCAGGACGATATCAACGGGGGTACCGTCGGCAAGGAAGGGCATATCCTCGATCGGAAGGATCTTGGAGATAACACCCTTGTTGCCGTGACGGCCGGCGAGCTTGTCGCCGTCGGTGATCTTGCGCTTGGCGGCCACGTAGACGCGGACCAGCTGGTTGACGCCCGGGGGCAGCTCGTCGTCGTTGTCGCGGTCGAAGACGCGGACGCCGATGACGGTGCCGGACTCGCCGTGCGGAACCTTCAGGGACGTGTCGCGGACTTCGCGGGACTTCTCGCCGAAGATGGCGCGCAGCAGGCGCTCTTCCGGGGTCAGTTCGGTTTCACCCTTCGGGGTGACCTTTCCGACCAGGATGTCGCCGGCTTCAACCTCGGCACCGATGTGGATGATGCCGCGCTCGTCCAGGCCTGCAAGGACTTCCTCGGACACGTTGGGGATGTCACGGGTGATTTCCTCGGCACCAAGCTTGGTGTCGCGGGCATCGATCTCGTGCTCCTCGATGTGGATGGAGGAAAGGACGTCCTCGGCAACGATGCGCTGCGAGAGGATGATGGCGTCCTCGAAGTTGTGGCCTTCCCATGACATGAATGCCACGAGCAGGTTCTTACCGAGGGCGAGTTCACCCTGGTCCGTTGCCGGGCCGTCAGCGATGATGCCGCCGACCTCCAGGCGCTGGCCTTCGCTCACCAGGACACGGTGGTTGTAGCAGTTGCCCTGGTTGGAACGGGCGAACTTGTTGATGCGGTAGTTGGTTTCCGTGCCGTCGTCGTTAAGCATGATGACGAGTTCAGCGGACACCTCGGTGACCACACCGGCCTTCTTCGCGATGACAACGTCACCGGCGTCGACGGCCGCGGCACGCTCCATGCCGGTACCGACGAACGGCGCCTCGGAACGGACCAGCGGCACAGCCTGGCGCTGCATGTTGGCACCCATGAGTGCGCGGTTAGCATCGTCATGCTCGAGGAACGGGATCAGGGCCGTAGCCACGGACACCATCTGGCGCGGGGAAACGTCCATGAACTCGACCTCGGCGGCGGGAACCAGCACGGGCTCGCCTCCACCACCACGGGCGCGGACCAGGACGGTCTCTTCGGCGAACTTCTTGTTCTCGTCCAGCGGAGCGTTGGCCTGTGCAATCAGGACCTCTGCTTCGTCGTCGGCCGTCAGGTACTGGACCTCATCGGAAACGACACCTTCGGACACGAGGCGGTAAGGCGTCTCGATGAAGCCGAACGGGTTGATGCGGCCGTAGGAAGCCAGCGAACCGATCAGACCAATGTTCGGGCCTTCAGGGGTTTCGATGGGGCACATACGTCCGTAGTGGGACGGGTGAACGTCTCGGACTTCCATGCCTGCACGGTCACGGGACAGACCACCCGGGCCAAGCGCGGACAGACGGCGCTTGTGGGTCAGACCCGACAGCGGGTTGTTCTGGTCCATGAACTGGGACAGCTGGGAAGTTCCGAAGAACTCCTTGATGGCTGCCACAACGGGGCGGATGTTGATCAGTGTCTGCGGCGTGATGGCCTCGACGTCCTGCGTGGTCATACGCTCGCGGACGACGCGCTCCATACGGGACAGGCCGGTGCGGACCTGGTTCTCGATGAGCTCGCCGACGGCGCGGATGCGGCGGTTGCCGAAGTGGTCGATGTCATCGATCTCGACGCGCAGTTCGTGGTCCTGGCCGTCGCGCTTGCCCGTGAGGGTCTTCTCGCCGGCGTGCAGGGCAACCAGGAACTTGATCATCGCAACGATGTCTTCAACGTGCAGGACCGAAGCTTCCTTGTCGCCAAGGGAGCGGTCGATGCCAAGCTTGCGGTTGATCTTGTAACGGCCGACCTTGGCCAGATCGTAGCGCTTGGAGTTGAAGTACAGGTTGTCCAGCAGGGACTGGGCAGCCTCGACGGTGGGCGGCTCGCCCGGTCGCAGCTTCCGGTAGATGTCCAGCAAAGCGTCTTCGCGGGTTTCGGTGGCGTCCTTCTCCAGCGTTGCGCGCATGGAGTCGTACTGGCCGAACTCTTCGAGGATCTGGCCTTCGGTCCAGCCGAGGGCCTTCAGCAGCACCGTGACGGACTGCTTGCGCTTGCGGTCAAGCCGAACGCCGACCTGGTCGCGCTTGTCGATCTCGAGCTCGAACCAGGCACCGCGGGACGGGATGATCTTCGCAGTGAAGATGTCCTTGTCGCTGGTCTTGTCAGCGGTGCGCTCGAAGTAGGCGCCCGGGGAACGGACCAGCTGGGAGACAACGACACGCTCGGTGCCGTTGACGACGAAGGTGCCCTTCTCGGTCATCAGCGGGAAGTCACCCATGAACACGGTCTGCTGCTTGATTTCGCCCGTGTTGTTGTTCATGAATTCGGCTTTAACGTACAGCGGAGCCGAGTACGTAGCGTCCCGGTCCTTGCACTCGGCCATGGTGTATTTGGGATCAGCGAACTCCGGGTCGGAGAAGCTCAGGGACATGGTGCCCTGGAAATCCTCGATCGGGGAGATCTCTTCAAAGATGTCAGACAGACCGGAGCTAGTGGCGACGCTGAGGTCGCCTTCTTCGACAGCCTTCGCAACGCGTGCCTGCCAGCGTTCGTTTCCGACCAGCCAGTCAAAGCTGTCCGTTTGCAGGGCAAGCAGATTCGGAACGTCAAGAGGTTCGTGAATCTTTGCGAATGAGAGCCGGCGAGTGGCACCATCGGTGCTGTCGGCATTGATAGCGGTAGCGTTGTTTACATTAGAGGTGCTCGAGGCGACCAAGAGGGATCCTTCCACAGACCTTCAGGCGTTTTCAGATCTCCCCCGTTGCAAGCCCTGCAGAATGACTCCGCAGCGCTACCAGTCCGGTTCCGCTATATGACCCGGGACCCAGGCTGTTCATGTTGATGCACGTCTCGGACGGCACGTCGATGGAACAGCTGCTAGGCAAAGCCCACCGCTATATGAAGGCTGAAGGTAAACAGGGAAGACGCAAATATCTACGATACGGCAAAGCGGCGCGCGTGTCTACCCCACTTCCCCGGTTATTGCAAGCACTGTTGCCGGAGGCACCTAGTTGGGTTTACAGCGTGAGCGTCACGCCCTCGGCGGTGCAGTCGCCGGCGTTGGCAAAGACAGCATCGCGCACGGCGTCCTTGGCGGACTGGTCCGGCTGGCCGCCCTTCTCGACGACGGCAGAGTGGCTGATGGTGAGAGCGCTTAGCGACGAAAACAGTCCCCTCAGGTTTCCTGTGTAGGCGTCCTTGGCCTTCCATGCCTTGGCGTAGATCGCTTCATAGGCGTCGGACGTGGGCTCGCTGGCCCTGTACTCCGCGTACAGCGAGTTGAACAACTCGCAGGCCTCTTTGGCGCCCCCGGACTGGGGAGCCGCAGGGCTGGAGGACGGAGACGGCGCGGATGTTGCGGACGTCGCTGCGGCCGACGACGATGTGCCCCCCGGGGCCGGGGTGGTTACGGAACAGGCCGTGAGCCAGGCGAGGCTTAGCATGGCTGCCGCGGCGAGGACGTTCTTCAAGATGCTGCTCCCTGTTTTCCGTTGCTGAAACTCCTTCCACCCTACGCAACGCCGCGGGCACCCGCATTTCCGGTGCATGGGGAGTTCTCCCCTGTGGTCACCCCCGCCGGCACCCGGCGCCCGGCCGGATGAGGGGCGGGCGGCCGGATGAGGGGCGCCGGCCGGATGAGGGGCGGGCGGCAGGAAAGGCGGGTGGAATGGACCCTGCGCCAGGTGCGTTTGAATGGATAGGTGATTCGGCTCACGATAGCCTTGGCCTACACCGTCACAGATCGGAAGAGATAACCATGAGCAACTCCCCAGACAACAACGATGTTGTCATCCTCGCTGCGGCACGCACGCCGCAGGGCCGCCTCAACGGCCAGCTGGCCAGCTTCACGGCGGTGGAACTCGGGGCGCATGCCATCAAGGCGGCCCTCGCCGCAAGCGGCGTCGGCGCCGACAAGGTGGATGCGGTCATCATGGGCCAGGTGCTGCAGGCGGGAGCCGGCCAGAACCCGGCGCGGCAGAGCGCCATCGGCGCTGGCATCGGCTGGAATGTCCCCACAGTCACCATCAACAAGGTGTGCCTTTCCGGCCTGACGGCTGTCATCGACGCCGCCCGCATGATCCGCAGCGGTGATGCCGCCGTCATCGTCGCCGGCGGGCAGGAATCCATGACCCGGGCCCCGCACATCCTGCCGGGGTCCCGGCAGGGCTGGACCTACGGGACTGTCCAGGCGCTGGATGTGGCCGCGCACGACGGCCTGACGGACGCGTTCGACGGACAGTCCATGGGGCTGTCCACCGAGAGCAAGAACCTGGTCCTTGGCATCGACCGGGCATCGCAGGACAACGTGGCGGCCCAGTCGCACCAGCGGGCCGCGCTGGCGGCCAAGAACGGCGTCTTCGACGACGAGATCGCACCCATCAGCGTCAAGCAGCGCAAGGGCGATCCCATTGTTGTCTCCGAGGATGAAGGCGTGCGCCCCAACACCACGGTGGAATCGCTGGCCGGGTTGCGGGCGGCATTCGTCAGCGACGGCACCATCACGGCCGGCAACTCCTCTCCCCTCTCCGACGGCGCCTCGGCCCTGGTGCTGAGCACGCGGAAGTTCGCGGAAGAAAACGGCCTGGACTACCTCGCGGTGGTGGGCAAGCCGGGCCAGGTGGCGGGGCCGGACAATTCGCTGCATTCGCAGCCTTCACACGCGATCAGGAATGCCCTCGACCGGGCGGGATGGACCACCGCGGACCTTGACTTCATCGAGATCAATGAAGCCTTCGGATCCGTTGCGGTGCAGTCGCTCAAGGACCTCAAGTACCCGTTGGAGAAGTGCAACATCCACGGCGGAGCCATCGCCCTGGGCCACCCCATCGGAGCCTCCGGTGCGCGCCTGGCCGGGCATGCAGCCCATGAACTGAAACGCCGGGGCACCGGAAAGGCCGCCGTATCCCTGTGCGGCGGCGGCGGGCAGGGCGAAGCCCTCCTGCTGTACCGGGACTGACCGTGGCCTCATCCCCAGACGCGGCCACCAGCAGCAGCACCACTTCCGGCGGTGTCGGCAGGGAGCGTTTCCTGGCCGACGCCGCCGCGCGCGGGCTCGAGGTCGAGATAGTGGAGCGGCTCGCAGCGAAGAGCCTTGAGGAGGCCGCCGGCATCCTGGGCATAACGCCGGCGGACATCGTGAAGTCCCTGGTGGTCAAACACAAGGACGGCAGTTTCCTCTTTGCCCTGGTCCCCGGCGACCGGCAGATCTCCTGGCCCAAGCTGAGGGGGCTGCTGGGCGTCAACAAGCTCTCGCTGCCGCCGGCGGACGTCGCGTTGGAAGCCACCGGCTATGAACGCGGCACCATCACCCCGCTGGGGAGCATCAGGGCGTGGCCCGTCTACGCGGACGCGACCATCGCAGGGCGCCGGATTTCCATGGGGGCCGGACAGCACGGCTACAGCGCCTTCGTGGATGCCGACGCCCTGACCACGGCGCTGGGCGCCGTGGTCGCGGACATCAGCGACCCCGCCTAGCCCGCACCGTTTAGGGAATGACCGTCAACGGTTGGCCGTTGACCACCAGCCGCCAGTCGCTGCGGCTGAACAGTGCCGCGTCAAGGGTGCCGCTGTCCACAACGTAGTCGATGATCCGTTGCCGGATCTCCTGCTGGCTGTTGGAGAGCACGGGCGCGGTTTTGACGCCCGGGAAGTTCCCGCCGCCGCTCTGGCGGTAGTTGTTGATGGCCATCGCGAATTCCTGGTCCGCGCGCAAGGCCTCTCCCCCGTAGCTGAGGTTCGAGATCCGGCTTCCCACGGGCCGGGCCAGGTCGATGTCGTAGGTGAGCGGGGCGTCCAGGCCATAGACGACGTCGTAGTTGTAGTCGGGCGTTCCGCCCGGTGCCGTCGGGGTGACGGAATTGGTGACGTCGGCAGCGGCGGCAGTGGTGCTGGTGACCGGTTTGAAGTAATGCGCCGACCATTCGAGGTAGGCCTTCACCTGCGCTCCGGTGACCTTGATGGACAGCAGGGTGTTGTCGAAGATGTAGAGCCCGGCGACGTCCCGGATGGTCAGCGGTCCCGCCTTTACATCCACGGCGCGGGAGAACGCCGCGGCAATGGACAAGACGGGGAGGCCGGCGTTCGCGCCACCCGCAAGCTCGGCTTTGATGGTGCTCGCCTGGACGAAGTTGATGGCGTCGATAGCCGCCGAGTCCTCCCAGCAGGCGGTTCCGGTGCTCAGCGCCGCCGTCGACGTACCGATCACCTCGTTCACATACTTCACGGTCGCTTCGTGCCCGGCCTGCACAGCGCGGACGACGGCGGGATCCGGCTCAGCCGTCTTGGCGTCCAGCAGGTGGGAGGACGCCGAGGTGACGTTCCACCGGCCCCTCTCCTTGGTCAGCCGGAGGTCCATCACGGAAACCCGCATGCCCCACTTCAGGGGCTCCGTCAGGAGCACCTGCTTGCCGGTGGCCTTGTGGGTGACGAAGCGTTCCGGGATCTCCACGTGCGCGTGGCCCACCAGGATGGCGTCGATGCCCGGGACCTCCTCGGCAAGAAGGGTGGAGGCATTTTCCGGGAAAGGCAGGGCGTCGCCGTAGGAGGATCCCGGCGTCGCGCCTGAATGGCTGGAGACGATCACGACGTCGGCTCCGGCAGCCTTCATCTGCGGAATGACGGTCCTGGCTTCCTCCACAATGCCGTTGAAGTCCAGCTTCCCCTGGACGTTGTCCCGGTCCCACAGCGCGCAGCCGGGAGTCACGAATCCGACCAGTCCCACGGTCAGCCACCCGTTGTCCGTTTTGATGCGCTTGAGTACGTAGGGAGTGAATGCACGCTGGCCGGTCACGGCGTCGTGGACATTGGCGCCGAGCAGCGGAAAGTCCAGTTGTTTCTCCCAGGTGCGGAGCAGCGGGATGCCGTAGTTGAATTCGTGGTTCCCGAGTCCGACGGCGTCGTAGCCCACGGCATTCATTGCCAGGGCCATGGGGTGGGTGACCGAATCGGAGATGGGCCTGATCTTGGCGAAGTAGTAGGCAAGGGGCGTGCCCTGGATGGTGTCGCCGGCGTCGATGGTCAGCGTGTTCGCTGCGACGCATTCAGCCCGCATGGCCTTGATGAGGGTGGAGGCCTGGGCGATGCCGATCTTGTTGCCCGCAGCGTCGGCGTAGCTGGTGTTCTTGAAGTAGTCCCAGTTGAAGACGTTGTTGTGCAGGTCGGTAGTGCCGAGCACGGTCAGGGTGAACTGCTTCTTGTCCTCTGGCCGGAGGGCCGGGCGGGCCTGCGCCGCGGGGGCTCCGGCGAAGGTGGTGGCGGCGGCGGTCCCGCCGACCAGGGCTGCGGTAAGCATGGCGCGGCGGGAAGGCGAGGGGGTCGGATCGGTCATCGTGTGAGCTCCTTGACGTTGGTGGCCGGTGGGCACAAAGCCAAAGTCTAGGGCTGCGGGAAGTGCATGAAAAGGAGAGTCCACAATCTTTTTCTGAACTTCACCGGTTGTTGGTGCGGGGTGGTGTGGGGTGTCCGCGGGGCGGCTGGTGCGGCTGTTGATGCCGCTCCGGACGCAGAAAACCCCGCCCACCGGAGTGGACGGGGTTTCCGTGAAGCAGCGTGTGTTACTTGAGGGTAACGGTGGCGCCGGCAGCTTCGAGCTGCTCCTTGGCCTTCTCGGCAGCTTCCTTGGTGACGCCTTCGAGGACGGCCTTCGGAGCGCTGTCAACAACGTCCTTAGCTTCCTTGAGGCCCAGGGAAGTGATGGCGCGAACTTCCTTGATCACTGCGATCTTCTTGTCGCCAGCAGATTCGAGAACGACGTCGAATTCGGTCTTCTCTTCAGCTTCTTCAGCAGCACCGGCAGCGGGGCCAGCAACGGCAACAGCAGCAGCGGTAACTTCGAAGGTCTCTTCGAAGAGCTTGACGAACTCGGAGAGCTCGATGATGGTCAGTTCCTTGAAAGCTTCAATGAGCTCTTCGTTGGTGAGCTTCGCCATGGTGTGGCGTCCTTCCTATAGGTGGTGCTTGGCGGCCTGGGCCGTAGTCCTCGCACCGGAGTCTGGTCTAAAAGAGAATTAGTTCTCTTCGGTGGCTGCGGCTTCGGCCGGAGCTTCGGTCTCTGCTGCTTCTGCGGCCGGTGCTTCTTCAGCGGCGGGCGCTTCGGCAGCTGCCGGTGCACCGTTCTCTTCTTCAAGCTTGAGGCGCAGGGCGTCGATGATGCGTGCAGCAGCGGCAGCAGGAGCCTTGAGGATCCCTGCAACCTTGGCGAGCTGCAGCTCACGGGACTCGAGTGCTGCCAGGGCAGCAACTTCGCTGGCGTTCAGTGCCTTGCCCTCGAAGTAACCGGTCTTGATGACCAGCTGCTTGTTGGTCTTGGCAAAATCCGTCAGGCTCTTGGCAGCCGCAACTGCGTCACCCTTGATGAACGCGATTGCAGTGGGGCCGGCGAGCTGTCCGTCGAATGCTTCGACACCAGCTTCCTTGGCTGCAATGGCGGTCAGGGTGTTCTTGACGACCGAGAACTTGGTGTCCTGGCCGAGAGAAACACGCAGCTGCTTGAGCTGTGCAACAGTGAGCCCACGGTATTCGGTCAGGACAGCGGCGTTCGATTCCTTGAAATCGTTTGTGATCTCAGCTACTGCTGAAACCTTTGCAGGCGTTGCCATAACCCTCCTTCCGGGGATAGTGCCGGTATTCCGGGTCCCCGCTCAAGGTGAGCTAAAACTAAAAACGCCCCGCGCAGATGCACGGGGCTTGGCTCAACGCAGTTCAAACCGCGGAGCTTTGCTTCGTTCACCTGCGCCGGCCGCCCTATGTTCAGGGTCCTTCGTCCGGAAATCCACTGGCTCTCCCGCACACAACTGCAGAATTGAGCGATGCTCAGGAGAGTGGATTTCCAACAACCGACGGTCTTTGGTAGTTCAAGCTTACGGGCAAGGCTGCCCGTACTCCAAATCGGGCGGCTCAGCTGCTGCTGGGCCCGAGGTCCGGGAGGTCCTTCTGCCAGATCCCCGTGACGCCCGCCGTGGTGAACCCCAGCTGCTGGTTCACCTTGAGCAGGTACCTGTTCTCCGGGGCGTTCCAGGTGTAGATGACCCTGGCATCAGGGAACTGCTCGGTGAGCCGTTCCATGTTGGCCACCTTAATCAGCAGGCCCAGTTTGTTGCCCCGGTGTTCCTGCATCACCACTGTGTCGTCCTGGAACACCACGTCCTGCCGCTGCGAAAGGACACTGATGGTGGTCAGCCCCACCAGCATCCCGGTGGCGATGTGTTCGACGGCGGTGACCACCGTGCGCCGTCCCTGCGCAATGGTGGCCTCTTCCGCTTTCCTGATCATGGCGCCGTCGAACACCATCTGCTCGTCGGTCCTTGACGACGGTTCAGTGTCCTCGCCTGCCTGGTTTTCGAGGGCGGCCACCGCGTCCAGCCACTGGTCCGGGCACCGGTCCGTCCAGTGATGCAACCGGTAGCGGCCAGCGTTGGCCTGCTCCGCTTCGTCCGACAGTTCCGCGACCAGCTTGGTGTCCAGCGGCAACAGGCACGAGCTGAACTGCTCGATGTGCTGCAGGGTGTAGCCGGTCTTGCGGGCAAACTCCACTTCCCGGCTTCCCATCGGAACGAAGCCAAGGCCGGAGCCCGGGACCAGCTGGTCATCGACCTCGCTGTTCAATGAGACGCCGGGATGGTTGGTGTCGATCAGGATCGACGTCCGGCCTTCAGCCCGGGCAAACTGCTCCGCCGCCTCCAGCAACTGGCGTCCCACTCCCTGGCGCTGGAACTCGGGCAGGATGTCCAGCGTGAATTCCGCGAGGTCCAGGTTATCGGCCAGGGGCAGGGCGATGTCTGCCGTGCCCACGATTTCGCCGTCCACCCTGGCAACGAGGATGATCTGGCGTTCGTAGGGATCGGCAAGTTCGAGGAGCTTTTCCAGCGGGGTGTAGGCGAGATCGTCACTCCCCCATGTCTGCATCCGGACCTTCCGGCTCACTTCGACGGCGGCCAGGAAATCGGCGCTGTCGGGCCCGTCGAGGGAATCGGGAATCCAGAGTTGTTCGATCCGTACGTCTTTAACCATAGAGGGCGTCATTCCAGTCGTTTCTGCCACTCACCTTCAAAGCCGGCGGGCTTGAATCCAAGCGAAATATTAATCGCCAGCATATGCCGGTTTTCGCTGGCGTTCCATGTAATGACCGACTCCGCAGCCGGGCACGCCTCCCGGGCGAGCCTGATATTGGCGATCTTGGCCAGCATTCCCAGCCGGCGGCCGCGGTGCGGTGCCGCGACCAGCGTGTCTTCCTGGATCAGAACGCGAGGCCGCTCCGGACGGTAGCTCAGCACCGTAAAGGCTGCCAGGTCTCCTGTCCCCGAGTGCTGGACCGCGGCCACCAGCGCCACCACACCGCTGCGCTCCCAGCCTTGTTCCTCAACGCGCACCCTCGCCGCGTCCCAGTCTTCGACCTCGGCTTCCAGCCCGGCGGTCGGCACGTCCGCGCTCATCCTCCGTTTCAGGGCGGCGTAGGCATCCACGAGGGATTCCGGGCAGCTGCCCTGCCACGCCACCACCCGGTAGCCGTCCGCGTGCTTCCTGGCGTCGGCTTCCAGTCCGTCCAGCAGCTCCGGGTCCACAGGCAGCCGCAGCCTGCCGGACCTTTCCACCTGCTCCAGTTCATAACCGGAGGCCAGGGCGAAGCACGTTGAGGCAAGGTTCAGCGGAACACCGCCGCTCCCGGATTTCGCCGGGAGTTCTTCCGTGCCCGGCTGCTGCTCCTGGACGGGCTCCTCGCAGTAGCCTTCGAATACCCTGCGTCCACGACTGTGGGCCGCTTCCTCTGCAACCGCCAGCAGCCGCCTGCCAATCCCCCGCCGCCGATACGGGGCAGCAACCAGCACGTCGATCCAGGCCACTGACATGTTCTCCTTGAGCGGCAGCACCACCGCACAGGTACCCACCGGGACGCCATCCAGCGTTGCCAGGAACTGCAGACGTTCCTCGTAATCGGTTCCGCGCCAGTATTCCTGGTCTTCCCGGAGTGTGGATCCGCGGTCCAGGTTTCCCCACTTGGCCAGATGGTGCCCGTCGCGGAGCGCACGGCACGCCAGGAGGCTGGCGGCCAGTCCCGTCCCTTCGTCCCCGGGCTGCGGGATGGCGACGGCGGTGATCGCCAGGCCGGTCACGGCGTCTTCTGCCATTCACCGTCGTACCCCGCGGGACGGAAGCCGAGCGCCACGTTGATCGAGAGCATGTGGTCGTTTTCGGCGGCGTTGAACGTAATGATTCGCTCCACCTCCGGATAACCGGCCAGCAGCCGGCGGATGTTGAGGATCTTGACCAGCATTCCCAGGCGGTGCCCCCGGTGATGGCGGGCCACGAGGGTATCGTCCTGGTTGGCCAGCCACGGCTTCCCGTCTGACACCTGAAGGACGGTGTACGCGGCCAGTTCCCCGGTCGAACGGTGCCGGGCGGCTGCCACCAGGGAGTTCAGGCCGGCCTTCTTCCACGTTTTCTCCACGTGCCGGACCCGGCTCACGTCCCAGGTTTCCTCGTCGTAGTTGAGGCCACCCGCGGGCGTGTCCGTGCTCATGCGGGACATCAGGACTGCGAGTTGTTCCGCATATTCCTCAGGGCAACGGTCCGTCCAATGCAGCAACTCGTACTGCTGCGCCGCCTTTTTCCCCGCTTCGCTTTCCAGTGCAGAAAGCTTGCTGTCCGCCGTTAGGAGGGACAGGGCGCTGAAGCGCTCCACCTGTTCCAGCCGGTAGCCGGCCTGCAGGGCGAAACGCACACCGTCCGCGTCTGCGGGCACTCCGCCCGTTCCCGTTGCCGGCCGGAGCAGCCCGGACCCGTCGGCGTCGAAGTCTGCCGGGTGCTCCGTGAATGTCTGAAGTATGGTGCGCCCGTGCGATGCTGCCAGCTGCTCGGCGTGGCCCAGCAGCGCCTGGCCGATGCCCAGCCCCCGGAACTCCTTCAGCACAGTCACGTGCAGGAGTGCGGTCTGGAGGTTTTCCTGGACCCCCATGCGGATCCAGGACCTCGCAACCATCCGACCGCGCAGCCGCACGAAGAAGAGCCTCACCTGTGCGTAGGGGCTGTCCCGCCAATACTGAAGCCTCGTGGCCAACGGTGCCAGGCGGTCCGCGTTACCCCAGGTTCCGAGCACCAGGGCATCGCTGAGCGCTCCGAACTCCAGGAACTCGCCGGCCTCCGGGGAATCGATTGCGTCGGGCAGGACAAGGGGTTCGATGACGTAAGCCGCTGCATTCACGGGGACAGCCTAACCGGGGGCGGACTCTCAGCCAACGGACGCTCCGCCAGGGGAATGGAGGCGGAGACGCAGAAAGACCGCCCCGCAACTGCGGGACGGTCTTTCATGCGGAACTGCTGAGGATTAGACCTCGGTCAGGACCTTGGTGACGTTGGGGTCAACGGAGATGCCCGGGCCGAACGTGGTAGCCACGGTGGCCTTCTGGATGTAGCGGCCCTTGGAAGCGGACGGCTTCAGGCGAAGGACCTCTTCCAGTGCTGCTGCGTAGTTCTCGGCCAGCTTGACGGCGTCAAAGGAAACCTTGCCGATGATGAAGTGCAGGTTGGAGTGCTTGTCGACGCGGAAGTCGATCTTGCCGCCCTTGATGTCGTTGACAGCCTTGGTGACGTCGGGGGTCACGGTGCCGGTCTTCGGGTTCGGCATCAGGTTACGCGGACCCAGGACCTTACCGAGGCGGCCAACCTTGCCCATGAGGTCAGGGGTGGCGACGGCGGCGTCGAAGTCGGTCCAGCCGGCTGCGATCTTTTCGATCAGGTCATCGGAACCAACGAAGTCGGCGCCGGCAGCGATTGCTGCTTCTGCCTTGTCGCCCGTTGCGAAGACGAGGACGCGGGCGACCTTACCGGTGCCGTGCGGCAGGTTGACCGTGCCGCGGACCATCTGGTCGGCCTTGCGAGGGTCTACGCCCAGGCGGAAAGCGACCTCAACGGTGGCGTCGAACTTGGACGGGTTGGTGTCCTTGGCGAGCGTCACTGCCTCGAACGGCGCGTAGAACTTCTCCGCGTCGATCTTGGCGGCGGCTGCCTCATATGCTTTGCTGCGCTTTGCCATGCTGCTTATTCTCCTTGTGCAGTTGTGGTCTGCGGACCGCGCTGGGCCCTGCCACAGTTGGAATCCCGAAACGGTTTGTCCGGACCGGATGTCCAACATTTCTATGTTTAGGTGGTGCCGGTTGCCCGGCGGTGCTGTCCGCCGTCGTCCTCGGTTTCTTACGGTCCGAGTGCCGACGCCGCATCAGCGGTGGGGAATTAACCCTCGACGGTGATACCCATGGAGCGGGCGGTGCCGGCGATGATCTTCGCTGCGCCTTCGAGGCTGGTGGCGTTGAGGTCTTCCATCTTGGTGGAAGCGATCTCGTTGACCTGGGCCTGGGTCAGCTTGGCAACCTTGACGGTGTGCGGGGTAGCTGAACCCTTGGCGACGCCTGCAGCCTTTTTGATGAGCTCTGCAGCCGGCGGGGTCTTGGTGATGAACGTGAACGAGCGGTCTTCGTAGACCGTGATTTCAACAGGAATAACGTTGCCGCGCTGGGCTTCCGTCGCAGCGTTGTACGCCTTGCAGAATTCCATGATGTTGACACCGTGCTGGCCAAGCGCAGGACCGATCGGCGGGGCCGGGTTAGCGGCACCTGCCTGGATCTGCAGCTTGATGAGGCCGGTGACCTTCTTCTTGGGAGCCAATGTAGGGTCCTTCTCTCAATTTCGTCCTGGGACACAGGAGCGTGCCTCAGGTTGGTGGCCGCCATGGCGAGGCGACCGGCCGCTACATGGCTGCTAAGCGGGCAGCCCTGAAGCGAATTCTGGTGGGGTGTTGCTAGATCTTGGTGACCTGGTTGAACGCCAGGGTGACCGGGGTCTCGCGCTCGAAAATGGAGACCAGCACCACGAGGTTCTGCGAATCGATCTTGATCTCGGAGATCGTGGCGGGGAGGGTCTCGAAGGGACCTTCCTTGACGATGACGGACTCGCCGACTTCGAAGTCGACGTCCACGGGAGCGGCGGCGTGCTTGACCGGCTTGCCCTTCTCGGCCTGCTCTTCTTCGAAGACGGGGGCGAGCATGGAGAAGACCTCATCGAGCCGCAGCGGGACCGGGTTGTGGGCGTTGCCCACGAAGCCGGTGACGCCGGGGGTGTGCCGGACGGCGCCCCAGGAGGCGTCGGTCAGGTCCATGCGGACCAAAACGTAGCCGGGGATGCGGACGCGGTTGATGACCTTGCGCTGAGCGTTCTTGATCTCAACGACTTCTTCCATCGGGACCTGGATTTCGAAGATGTAATCTTCCATGTCCAAAGTCTGGATGCGGGTCTCAAGGTTGGCCTTGACGCGGTTTTCGTAACCCGCGTAGGAGTGGATGACGTACCAGTCGCCTTCCTGGCGGCGCAGCTTGGCCTTGAATTCCTCGGCCGGATCAACCTCAGCCTTGGCGGCCGCGGCGGCCAGGGCGTCAGCCTCATCGTCCTCGGAGCCGGCTTCGGCGTCGTCAGAGTCTTCGTCCGTTTCGGCGTCGTCAGCATCAGCGTCAGCGTCGGCCTCAGAGGAATCGTCGATGGAATCGGGCGCAGCAGACTCAACCTCTGACTCTTCCCCGGCTACCGCCGCGGCGTCTGTTGTGCTGTCCGTGGACCCATCCAGCTCAGTCTCAGTTACCTCGAGCTCCTGCTCAGACACTTGGTCTCCTGCTTCCTCATTGCCTAACATGCCTATTTAAATGGCTCAATTCCGCACACCCCGTGAATGCTTCCGGATTCCCGGAGCATTCCACGCAGTCTGCGGACGGATCGCCTTAGCGGTCCGCGGGGCCTGTGCCGCCGAAGACCCAGCTCACTCCGGTCCCGAAAGCCAAGTCCAGGACGGTAACAATGAGCATCATGATGATCACGAACACCAGCACCACGAGCGTGTAATTGATCAGTTCCTTGCGGGTGGGTGCTACGACCTTCTTCAGTTCGCCGATGACCTGGCGGACGAAGAGTGCGATGCGAGCGAAGAAGCCGGCCTTGGCGGCATTCTTGGCGGGGCGGCCCTTGGAGCTGCTTGCAGCCGTTTCGGTCACCTGGTCCTCACTCATCCTCGCAAATGTCGGATACCCGGCTCTGAACTGAACCATGGTTGCTGCGCTGGCTCCGGCTAACCGCCGGAACCGCTTGCGCAGGGCAGACAGGACTCGAACCTGCAACCTGCGGTTTTGGAGACCGCTGCGCTACCAATTGCGCCACTACCCTATGGATCGAAAACCAATCACACCACACTTCCCGCAAACTTCACGGGGCGCAGGCCATCATCGTGTTTTCAACACCGGAGAACTAGTCTACGCAACAACTGCGCTTACGTCGAACCAGCCTCATTTCGGACCTTCTTCGCGGCTGCCAGGGCCTGCCGACCGGGACACGGTCACATTCCTGGCCGTCACGGTGAACGATCCGCTGAACAGCATAGAGTAGATCTCGTCGAATCCCACAACCAGCCATCGAGCTGCAAGCGAAGAATGGACCCTGCCATGCCTGCCGCCCGCGTTTCCCAACGCATTTCCGCTATCGCCGAATCCGCCACCCTGGCCGTTGATGCCAAGGCCAAGGCACTCAAGGCAGCCGGACGGCCGGTCATCGGCTTCGGCGCCGGGGAACCCGACTTCCCGACCCCCGGTTACATCGTTCAGGCCGCCATCGAGGCCGCCAGCCAGCCGAAGTACCACCGCTACTCCCCCGCCGGCGGGCTCCCGGAGCTCAAGCAGGCCATTGCGGACAAGACCTTGCGGGATTCCGGCTACAAGGCCGAGGCGTCACAGGTCCTGGTCACCAACGGCGGCAAGCAGGCCGTGTACAACACCTTCGCCACGCTGGTCGATCCGGGCGATGAGGTCATTGTTCCCACGCCGTTCTGGACCACGTACCCGGAAGCCATCCGGCTGGCCGGCGGCGTGCCCGTGGAGGTCTTCGCGGGCCCGGAACAGGACTACCTCGTTACCGTGGACCAGCTCGAAGCCGCCCTGACCGAGCGCACCAAGATCCTGCTGTTCGTGTCGCCGTCGAACCCCACCGGCTCGGTGTACTCGCCGGAGCAGGTCCGCGAAATCGGATTGTGGGCGGCCTCCAAGGGGCTGTGGGTGGTCACCGACGAAATCTACGAACACCTCACCTACGACGGGGTTCCCTTCACGTCCATTGCAACGGCCGTTCCGGAACTCGGCGACAAGGTGGTCATCCTCAACGGGGTGGCCAAGACCTACGCCATGACCGGCTGGCGCGTGGGGTGGATGATCGGCCCGGCGGACGTCATCAAGGCGGCCACCAACCTGCAGTCGCACGCCACCTCGAATGTGTCCAACATCCCGCAGGTTGCTGCCCTCGCGGCCGTCTCCGGGCCGCTCACCGCGGTTGACGAGATGAAGGTGGCCTTCGACCGCCGCCGGAAGGCGATTGTCGCCGGCCTGAACGCCATTGACGGGGTGGAATGCCCGACGCCGAAGGGCGCCTTCTACGTCTACGCGGACGTCCGCGGCCTGCTGGGCAAGGAATTCGAGACGGCGAACGGGACCGCCCGCCCGCAGACTTCCGCCGAGCTGGCTGCACTCATCCTGGACGAGGTTGAGGTTGCGGTCGTACCGGGCGAGGCGTTCGGTCCCTCGGGCTACCTGCGCCTCTCCTACGCGCTGGGCGACGACGACCTCGCCACCGGTGTGGCACGGCTTCAGGCCTTCCTCGGCAAGGCCAAGTAGGCACCCTCTCTCACCTTCCGCAGGAAAGCCGCCAACGCTCTCTCACTTTTCGCAAGAAAGTCAGAGAGCGTCGGCGGTTAACCGGCAGGAAGTGAGAGAGCGTCCGGGGTGGGCTAGAGGAGCCGGCGTTCGGCGGCCCACTTGGTCAGTTCGTGGCGGCTGGACAGCTGCAGTTTGCGCAGCACGGCGGAGACGTGGGTTTCCACTGTCTTGATGGAGATGAAGAGCTCCTTGGCCACTTCCTTGTAGCTGTAGCCGCGCGCGATGAGCCGCATGACCTCCAGCTCGCGGGCGGAGAGGCGGTCGAGTTCGTCGTCGGCGATATCCGCCGGGGCCGTGCCGAACGCATCGAGCACGAAGCCTGCCAGCCGCGGCGAAAAAACGGCGTCGCCGCCGGCCACACGGAGGACGGCATCGGTGATTTCCGTGCCGGAGATGCTTTTGGTCACATAGCCGCGGGCTCCGGCCCGGATGACCGAAACCACGTCTTCTGCGGCGTCGGAGACGCTCAGGGCCAGGAACCGGGTGCTGCCGAGCAGTGCGGCCGATCCGGCAATCACTTCGCGCCCGCCGCCGCCCAGGCCACCCGGCAGGTGGACGTCCAGCAGCACAACTTCGGGCCGGGTCTGCGCGATCACGGCGATGGCCTGTTCGACTGTTCCGGCCTCGCCCACGACGGTGACCCGGGCGTCCAGGTCCGCTTTGAGCCCCGACCGGAAGATGGCGTGATCATCCACGATGACCACGCGGATGGCCGGGACACCTCCTGCATGAGCGCCCGCTGTATCGATGTTGTTCACGACTTTCCCTCTCCGTTGTCCGCGGCGTCGGAAGGAAGCCTGAGCCGCACTTCCGTGCCGTCCGCGCTGCTGCTGATGACAGCGGTCCCGCCGTGGCGGTTCATCCGTCCGACGATCGATTCCCTGACCCCCATGCGGTCGGCCGGAACCGTCTGCGGGTCGAAACCGGGTCCGCGGTCCTTCACATAGACTTCCGCACCGCCGTCGGCCACCTCGAGATAAACCGACACTGCACCGCCGCCGTGGCGGGACGCGTTCACCATGGCCTCCCGGCTGGCCTGCACCAGTGCTTCGTGGCGGGCGGTCATGGCGGTGTCTCCCACACTGACCACGTCCACGGCATGGCCCAGGGAGTCCTCAACTTCCGCCGCGGCTGCCTTGATGCGCTCGGAGAGCTGCCCTGCATCCTTGTCGGGGTCGCGGTACAACCAGCCCCGCAGCTCCCGTTCCTGGGCCCGTGCCAGGCGGACGACGTCGTTCTCGTTCCCTGCCCGGCGCTGGATCAGCGCGAGCGTCTGCAGCACGGAATCGTGCAGGTGGGCGGCAATCTCCGCACGCTCCGTGGCCCGGACGCGGCCGGCGCGCTCCGCTTCCAGGTCCCGCCAGAATTTCAGGCCCCACGGGAGCAGCACCAGGGCCACACCGCCAAGGACTGCCACGGAGGCAAGGAGCGCCAGCCAGGTCTGCTCCCAGGAGCCGGAGCCGGACACCATCACCAGTACACCGGCCACCACCAGGGCGAGCCCGGCGGCGAGCCTTGCCCAGCCGCCGGCCTGGTCCGCCTTGGTCTTGTCGAGGAGGCCCGCCCGGCGGGTTTCATCCAGCTGCATCCAGGCGATTGCCGCCCCGCCAAGGATCGCGGCGGCGGGGATCAGCGTCCCCAGGGGGACGTCGACGCCCAGCATGCGCGCGATCAGGATTCCGCCTGCCAGCAGGAGACCGGCTCCCAAGAGTATTTCCTTGCCGTACGGCATGCTCCGGACCCGGAACCACGGCGCGCCGGCGCCCGACCCGGCGGAGGTCCCGCCGTCGGTGCCGCCGGAAATCGCGGCGCCCGGGCCGCCGGAGGTGATGCCGGTGGTGGCTGCCGCACCGGCCGCAACGCCGGACGGAACGGCCGGTGCCGGTGCGTCGTTGAGGGCGGCTGTGCCAGGGAAGGTGGCTGCGGCGGGCACTGGCCCGGGCATGAAATCCGGCGGCACCGGCAGCGGCCCCGGGGCGCTGACGGCCGGGGCAATGGGCGAGGCCGGACGGCGTGCGTTCCGTTTCGCGTTCTCGTCCGAAGTGGGAACCATGATCCAGAGCCATGCGTAGAAGGCCAGCCCGGCTCCGCCTGCGAGCGCTGCCACCACCATGCCGATCCGGACCATCCGCACCGGCCAGCCCAGGTGGGCGGCCAGGCCCGAACAGACGCCTGCGATCACGCGGTCGCTGCTGCGGACCAGCGGGGGGCGGGTCATGGCGGTTGTCATGTGTCAATCCAAACATGGATCAGGGTTCCGCACGCCTGATTCCGCACGGAACCGGGGGTCACTCAGGGACGGCTCAGGGTGTTCCCCAATAGAGCGCGGCGGCCGCGGACGGCAGGATCGAAGTATGAACTCGCACAATGCATACCCCGATGAAGATCCGCTGCCGTCCGGCCGTCCCGAGTCCGGGACCGGTGCCGGCACTGATTCCGGCTCCCCGTCCGGAACCGGCTCCACGCCCGGCTCCACTCCCGGCGCTGACTTCCCCGGCGGCCCGCCGCCGCTGTATCCGAACGCGCAGCTCCCCGGCGCCGGGTTCCCCGGCGGCCAGGCCCCCGGCGCACACTCGGCGGATACCCGGTACGCCTACCCGCAGTCCCAGCCCCAGAACTTCTTCAACTGGGTCCGGAGCCACGGCATTCAACGCGGACAGGACCGCTGGATCGGCGGCGTCGCCAGCGGCATAGCGCACCGGCTGGGCGTCGACCCGCTGATCGTGCGCGGCGTCTTCATCGTCCTGTCGATTTTCGCCGGCATCGGCGTACTGCTTTACGGCATCGCCTGGGCACTGCTGCCGGAGCCCGACGGCCGCATCCATGTACAGGAAGCCGGGGCCGGACGCTGGACCACCGGCATGACCGGAGCCCTCATCACCACGGTGATCGGCTTTCCCAGCCTGGGCAGCGGCTTCTGGGGTTGGGAGCGGAACGGGTTCGGCGGCTTCTTCTGGACGGTCTTCTGGATAGCAGGCGCCGTCTACCTCATCTACTACCTCTCGCAGCGGGACAAGGCCTCGAACGGAGCACCTCTCATGAATACCAGCACAGATGCGGGCTCCGCTGCCGGCGGAACCTTCGCAGCGACGTCGCCGGCAGGAACCTCCTCCCCGGCCCCCGGCGGCTCCTATGAGCCCGGCTCGTACACGGGCGCACCCTACTCCGGCGGCTCCTACTCCGGTGCCCCGTTCACCGGCGGACCGTACGACGGCGGCGTTCCCGGCTCGGGCGGCTACGGCGCCACCCCGCCTTACGGCGGCGGCTACGGCGGACCGTCCAAGCCCGCTCCCAAGGCTCCGAACGTTGGCCCGGGCGCCCCCGCCGTCGCGGTGACGGCAGGCGTGGCCCTGCTGGTGGGCGGCGGAATCAAAGCACTCGAAGCCCTCAACGTCATCAACCTGGGTGACGCCACGAACGCCGTGGTGTGGGCCAGCGGCGCGGCCATCCTGGGCCTCGGCATCCTGATCGCCGGCCTCAGGGGCAGGACCTCCGGAATCCTCGGCTTCTTTGCAGTGGTGGCGCTCATCATCGGCGGCATCTTCAACGTGGTACCCAACGGCGACCGCTTCCGTTTCCAGGACGCCAACTGGAACCCGGTCAGCATCGAACAGGCACGGGAAGGCTTCAACATCACGGGAGGCAGCGGAACCGCTGACCTGACGCGGCTGAACCTCACGCCGCCGCTGGGCACCGACGTCGTCATTCCCATGGACGTCACGGCAAGCAACCTGACCGTGGTCATTCCGGACACGGTTCCCGTGGAGATCCGGGCGGACATGACCCTGGGCAACCTCAACGAGGGTTCGCAGAACCATGGCGGCATGACGTCGCAGCAGAGCAACTACAACACCGACAAGCCGGGGGCCGCGCTCATCCTCAAGATCGACGGCACCATGAGCAACATCACCATCCAGGAAGGAAACTGACATGAGCAGTTACGAACCTGCCCCGGACACTGCCCCGCAGGGACAAACACAGCAGGGACCAACACAGCAGGGAGCATCACAGCATGCGGAAGCGGCCCAGCAAGCGGAAGCGTCACGGGGCACAGGAGCGCGGCACGGCGGACCGTCGCCGGCACGGGTGGGCACAGTGGTCTGGGGCCTCATCGTCCTCGCGCTGGCTGCGTTGATCATCATCGGCCAGCTCGGGATCGTGGCCCTCAACGGAACCTACGTACTCATCGGACTGATGATCGGTGCCGGCGCCGCCCTGGTGATAGGCGGGCTCCTCTCAGCCCGCGGACGTGACAAAGAAACCACAACAGGGAAGTCTTGAGGCATGGATAAGTTCTTCAGCATCGTCAGGGGCTTCGGCCTGAAGCGGGGACCACAACGGTGGCTGGGCGGAGTGTGCGGAGGGATCGCCGCGAAGCTCAACGTGGACGTCGCCTTCGTCCGGATCGCGTTCCTGCTCCTCAGCCTCCTGCCCGGTCCGGCCTTCGTGTTCTACCTGGCAGCGTGGCTCATCCTCCCGGACCAGCGAAACGCCATCATCCTCCAGTCGTTCCTGGACAAACGATCGATCAACTGACCTGACCAAGCAGTCAAAGGACCCCTGTTCCCTCCGGAACGGGGGTCCTTTTTGTTTGCCATAGAGCGAGGGCCTTTGTAACCAGTTTGTGTCGTAACCCACACTCACCACTAGAATCTAGGTGAGCTCAGCGTGGCGCTCTGCCTGTACACCCTCTCACCAGGATTTGAGCCGAGACATGAAAATTGGAATTCTCACCAGCGGCGGCGACTGCCCCGGACTGAACGCCGTGATCCGCGGCGCCGTCCTCAAGGGAATCGCCATCCACGGCCACGAATTCGTGGGATTCCTCGACGGCTGGCGCGGCGTCGTCGAAGGCGACATCATCCCCATCCCCCGCACCATGGTCCGCGGCATCGCCAAGCAGGGCGGCACCATCCTCGGCACGTCCAGGACCAACCCGTTCGAAAACGGCGGCGGCCCCGAGGTCATCAAGGCCCACATGGACCGGCTCGGCATCGACGCCATCATCGCCATCGGCGGTGAAGGAACCCTGGCCGCAGCCAAGCGGCTGACCGACGCGGGCCTGAAGATCGTCGGCGTCCCCAAGACGGTGGACAACGACCTCGACGCCACGGACTACACCTTCGGCTTCGACACTGCCGTCCAGATTGCCACCGAGGCCATCGACCGCCTCCGCACCACGGGTGAATCGCACCACCGCTGCATGATCGCCGAGGTCATGGGCCGCCACGTGGGCTGGATCGCCCTGCACGCCGGCATGGCCTCGGGCGCCCACGCGATCCTCATTCCGGAGCAGAAGGCCTCCATGGACCAGATCACCGAGTGGGTGCAGGAAGCCCACGCCCGCGGCCGCGCGCCGCTGGTGGTCGTGGCCGAAGGATTCGTTCCGGAGGGCCAGGAAGCACCGCACTCCGAGCGCGGACTGGACACCTTCGGGCGCCCGCGGCTGGGCGGCATCGCCGAGATGCTGGCACCCGAACTCGAAGCCCGGACCGGCATCGAGACCCGCGCCACCGTCCTGGGCCACATCCAGCGCGGCGGCGTCCCCTCCGCGTTCGACCGCGTCCTGGCCACGCGCCTGGGCATGGCCGCCATCGACTCCGTGGTGGACCACCGTTGGGGCACCATGGTGTCGCTGAACGGCACCGACATTGTCCACGTCGGCTTCGACGCTGCCCTGGGCAACCTCAAGCGCGTCCCGCAGGACCGTTACGACGAAGCTGCCGTCCTCTTCGGATAGGCAGCACCGCGAACGGACAGCTGGGGCCCCTGCGGCACGGGGCCTCAACAGTCCGTTCGCGCGTCCCTCTGCTGGGTAGGGTTGAGGCATGACTCTCGACCCCGGCTCCGCAGACATCATCCAGCTGGCCTGGGCCCGCCACTTGGGCCTTGACGACGGAGCCTTTGCCGCAGTGCGGAAGCTCGACGCCGATGCGGTCGTTTCCGGGGCCGGCCAGCTTGCCGCGGGCACACGGATCACCCGGGCGGACGAGTCCCGGAAGTCCGTGGATTTTGTGCGTCTGTTCGGGGTCTCGGCCCTCGTGGGACCGCAGTGGGCGCTCGACGCCGCCACGGACATTCCCGATGAGGAACTCGCCCAGCACGTGACGCTCCTGACCATCACCCGGCAGCACGGCGGCCACGGCCAGGGCGCGGCCGCCCTCTTTTTCGCCGATGACCTCCCCCTGCGCCAGCCGGCCGAGGAGCTGACCGTCTCGCACGGGAATCCCGAGGCCATCGAGCTGGAAGGCCTCTGCCCGCCCGACGACGTCAACGAGGTGGGGCTCTCCGATCTCGAGCACCGGTTCACCATCCTGCGTGATGACAACGGCCGCAAGGTTCCGGTGGCCTGCGGCGCCTACTCCGAATGGGAGGGCATCCTGGCCCAAATGGGCGTCCTGGTGGACCCTGACTGGCGGCGCCGCGGACTGGGTTCGCTGGCGGCGTCCATCGCTGCCCACGAGGCACTCGCGGCGGGGCTCACCCTGCAGTGGCGTTCGGACGTCAGCAACAAGGGCGCCCTGGCGATCGCCCGCAGCCTCGGATTCTCAACCGGCGGCATCCACACCCGCGTCCTGCTGGGCTGACCCGGGTCAGCGCGACGTTGCGTCCGCTGCCCCGGCCCCGGCTCCGGCGTCGTCGGAGGCCGGCACGCTGACGGTGCCCCAGCCCTGAACCGGCTTGGGCTTGGCGAAGAACAATGCAACCGCAGCGCCCACCAGGATCACGGCCGCCGGAAGCATGATGGACTGTCCCATCGCCGTCGAGAACCCCTCGTGCAGTGCCTCCGGCAGTGATCCGCCGAAGGCCATGGGGCTGGCCGTGCCGGAGGCGCCCTGCGCCGCCGGCAGCTCTGCCGCGAGCCTCGACTGGATGAGGACGGCGATGGCGGCGCTACCCAGCACGGCGCCGATCTGGCGCGTGGTGTTGTAGACGCCCGAGCCGGCACCGGCCTGGCGCGGCGGCAGGTTCCGGGTGGCCGTGGAGCTCAGCGGCGCCCAGATGCCCGCGTTCGCGAACCCGAGTACCGCACTGGGCAGGAGGAACAGCCAGATCGGCGTCTCCGGGTGCATCAGGGCAGAGTTCCAGAACAGCGCCACCGACATCAGGACCAGACCGGCTGCCGTGATGTATTTCGGGTTGACCCGGTCAATGATCTTGCCCACCACAGGCGCAAGGCCGCCGGAAATGAGCGCCATCGGGACCATCATCAGGGCAGACTGCGTGGGTGTCAGTCCCCGGACAATCTGGTAGTAGAAGATCAGCGGCAGGGTGAACGAGGTGACGGCGAAGCCCACCGTGGTGATGCCGATGTTCGCCAGGGAAAAGTTGCGGTCCTTGAACAGCGAGAGCGGCAGGAGCGGCTCCCCTTTGTTAACCCGCTGCCAGAGGACGAACCCTGCCAGGACTACAACCCCGGCGATGATCAGGCCCCACACCGTGATGGGGCCGGTGATCGTTCCCCAGTTGTACGTCTCGCCTTCCTGGATGCCGAAGACAAGAAGGAAGAGCCCGACGGCGCTGAGCAGCACGCCGGGGATGTCGAACCGGTGCGGGTGCGTGCTCAGCGAAGGAACGAAGCGCAGGGCCAGGATGAAGCCGGCGATTCCGACCGGCACGTTGATGAAGAAGATCCATTCCCAGCCGAGGCCGTCCACCAGGACACCGCCGAGGATGGGGCCCACCAGGGTGGCCACACCGGCGGTGGCACCCCAGATTCCCATGGCCGCGCCGCGCCGGTCCGGCGGGAAGATCCGGGTGATCACTGCCATGGTCTGGGGCGTCATGATGGCGGCGCCGAAGCCCTGGAGCACGCGGGCCAGGATGAGGGTCTGGACGTCGCCGGACAGCCCGCACCAGAGGGACGCGAGGGTGAACACCACCAGGCCGGTGAGGTACAGCTTTTTCGGTCCGAACCGGTCACCCAGCCGGCCGGTGATCAGCAGCGGCACCGCGTAGGCCAGCAGGTAGGCGCTGGTCACCCAGATAACGGAGTTGATGTCCGCGTTGAGGCCTTCCATGATCCGCGGATTGGCCACCGAGACGATGGTGGTGTCGATCAGGATCATAAAGAAGCCGATCACCAGGGACCAGAGTGCCGGCCACGGCCTAGCTACGTTTTCCATGTAAATCCTTCAGGTGTGGTTGTTTGTGTTCCGCTACCACGGGAGTTCCCCGGAGCGGAGCTGGTCCTGCAGGCTGCGTATCCAGCCCATTTCGGACCTCAGCATGGTTTGTTGGTACTCGAGGTCGATCCAGTACTTGCGTGCGACGTCCTTCTTCAGGACGGCCGCCTCGCCCTTCTGCAGGAATTCCAGCTGGCCCTGCAGCAGCACCAGCCGGCGGTCCAAGAGCTCCAGTACGACGGCGGCAGGCAGGTTGTAGGCCTCGGCGACGGCCAGCGGGAACGACGGGTATTCATTCACAGGTTCGGCGAGCATGTCCTGCAGGCGCGCCGTCAGGGCCTCCCGGCCTGCGGGCGTGATCCGGTAGGTGGTCCGTTCCGGCCGGTTGCCTTCGCGGTCCGTTCCGGCTGTTTCCACGAGCCCGCGCTCCTCCAGCCGGCCGACGGCGTGATAGAGCGTTCCGGGGCGCACCTTGACCAGCCGGTCTTCGTGCCTGGCCATCAGGAGCTGGTACATCTCGTACGGATGCATCGGCTCCTCGACCAGCAGCGAGAGTGCAGAGATTCCGAGCGGCGTCAGCGGGGCAGATCGGGGCATGGTTCCGTTCACTCCCCCGTGTTCCATGGCACGTGGTGTCCACGGCCAGCAATTATTCCGCTCCAACTATTCCACATGGAATAGGCGGGTGCAAGAAAGCCCGCGGGTGCAGGACCCGCGGGCTTCCAGGTGCTTTGTCGCCTCAGCCCGTGGTCAGCCCAGCAGGGCCTGGATATCAGACCGGGCAAACATCTCCGCCGCTGCACGGGCGGAAGGCGTTCCGGCGTCCGGGTCAGCGCCCGCCCCCAGGAGCGCCTCGGCCACGTCGGTGTAGCCCTTGAAGGCAGCTCCGGCGAGCGGTGTCTGGCCGCGGTCATTCACGGCGTTGGCATCCGCGCCATGCTGCAGGAGCAGCTGCACCGCCGGGGCATGACCGTGGTATGCCGCAAGCATCAGCAGGGAGTCGCCGGCCGAATTGGTCATGTTGGCCGGGGCCCCGGCGTCGAGATAGCTGCCCAGCAGTGCTGCGTCACCCTGCCGCGCCGCGTCAAAAAGCGCGTGGGCAAGGGCCAGGGTTTCGTCGTCGGGCCCAGCGGCGCTGTTGTCCCCCGGGTTGCCGTTCCCCGGGTTGTCAGACTTCGGAGTGTCAGTCATCGGTGTGTTCCTTTCAGGAATCCGGTCTGGCGGCCCACCACCTGGCCGGCGTCGGGAGCCACGATGACTTCCTGCGCGGCCGTGTAGGGTTCGTCGCCGTCTACAACCGTCAGTATTTCATCCGGAGAAACGGAACGCTTTATGACGGCAAGTGCGATCGGACCCATTTCGTAGTGCTGCACCACGGAGGTCACTGTTCCCACCTTCCGCTCACCCAGGCGGACTTCGCTGCCCACCGCGGGGAGGGTGTGCTGCGAGCCGTCCAGCTGGAGGAAGACCAGGCGCCGCGGCGGGTGGCCCAGGTTGTGCACGCGGGCGATCGTCTCCTGGCCCTTGTAGCACCCCTTCGCCAGGTGCACCGCGGTGCGCAGCAGGTCCAGCTCATGCGGGATGGTCTTGTCGTCGGTTTCCGCGCCAAGGCGGGGGCGCCAGGCGGCGATGCGCAGCGCTTCCGATGCCCAGACGCCGGCCAGCGGCCGGTCACCCACGGTGGCCTCGAGATCCGCGGCCGGTACCAGGTATTCAAACCACGGCCGCTCCATGCCGGGGTGGGATTCCTCCCCGACAACTGAGTAGGCGTAGCCGCCGGCGCCCACGTGCGGCCAGGGGTCCGCCCACACCAGCAGGTCCGGCCATTCCTCAACCCGCCGGGTGGTTCCAATGACCGCCCAGTCGTCGGATACATCCGCAATCTCCACCCGCAGCATGAACTTCATCCGGTTCAGCCACTCGGCCAGCGGTGCCGCTTCGGCGGCCTCCACGATCAGCCAGGTGGTCCCGCCGTCGTCAATCACCCGCGCGTCGAACTCAATACGGCCCTGGACGCTGAGAAGCAGCAGTTCGCTTGATTCCCCCGGCGCAAGGTTGGTGACCTGCTGGGATGACAGGGTGTTGAGCCAGCTCAGGCGGTCCGGACCGGTGACGGTGACCACGCCGCGGTGGGAAAGGTCGACGACGGCGGTGCCGGCCGCCAGCGCACGCTGTTCCCGCAGCGGCTCGCCGTAGTGGGATGCGACGCCGGTGTCCGCTCCGCCGGCTTCAACGGCGCCAGGGCGCGACAACAGGGGGCTTTTGGTAGTCATATGTAGTAGAAGTCCTTAGGGGCTAGCGGTATTCCGGATTCTCGAAGTCGAAACGTGTCCCGGCCTTCCATTCCTCCGGCAGGTTGCCGTACGCCGGGATCCCGCCGGCGTCCTTGAGCGTCCTCGCCAGGTGCAGCAGGTTCCACGTCATGAACGTGGTGTTGCGGTTGGTGAAGTCGCTCTGCGGACCGCCGGACCCCTCATCCAGGTAGCTGGGGCCGGGCCCCACGGGCCCGATCCAGCCGGCGTCGGCCTGCGGCGGGATGGTGAACCCGATGTGCTGCAGGCTGTACAGGACGTTCATGGCACAGTGCTTGATGCCGTCCTCGTTGCCGGTGATGAGGCAGCCGCCGACCTTGGGGTAGAACGCCCATTGGCCTTTTTCGTTGAGTTGTCCGGAGTGCGCATACAGGCGTTCGATCAGCTTTTTCGTCTGGGACGAGTTGTCACCCAGCCAGATGGGGCCGGCCACCACCACAATGTCCGCTTCCTTGACGGCAGGGTAGAGCTCCGGCCATTCGTCGGTTGCCCAGCCGTGCTCGCGCATGTCCGGATACACGCCGCTGGCAATGTCGTGGTCGACGGTCCGGATCACCCGGGTGGCAACGCCCTGCTTCTCCATGATGAGGCGGCTGACCTCGATCAGGCCGCCCGTGTTGCTGGTCTCAGGAGATTTTTTGAGGGTGCCGTTGAAAAAGACGGCCTTCAGATCGCCGTAGTTTGTTTTATTGCGCTGATCGGGCCTACCCGGGTCCGGCTGCTGGCTGTTCACGGTCTTGCTCCCTGCACTCGTTGCGGACAACAAAAGTCGGTGAGACCTGCCGGCCGGGCTGTCAGGGCCGGGCCAGCCTTAGGACACCTTGCTGAGGATGGCCGAAGCGTGCGCTTCCAGTCCGCCGCCCGCGGTGGAGCTCTTCCCGCTGGCCACATCCCAGCGCCAGAGGAGCTTTCCTTCCACCAGGCCGAAAATCCTCGTGGCGGCCGTGTACTCCTTCGAGTGGCTTCCGCGCATCACCATGTCGGTGCTGAGGTGGATCTGCGGGCCCTTGATCTGGCCGTAGTACAGCTCGGAGATCCCGCCGGGGTGTGAAATGGAAACGGAAATGTCGAATCCGCCGTCGCTGTTGCGCAGCGCCTCGACTTCGTCGGCGCTCTTGAGCACGGGAACGATGTCGGCCGGGATCAGCCCCGGTCCGCCGTCTTCCTCCCGCTGCTTCCGCTCCAGCGCCCAGAACCCGGTCTCCACCGTCAGCGGCCGGAGCCTGGTGCCTTCATCGTCGGTCAGCCAGCTCTCGGCGCGGTACTGGAGGTACGGCAGGCCGTTGTGCGTGAAGGACACGTGCTGGAAGAAGTGCTCGGAATCCTCCTCGCCTGCCCCCAGGCGTCCACTGCCTTCCCACTCACCAATGAGCCAGGACAACGGGACGAGCTCGGGGGTGAGGTCTGTTGGAATTTCAATCGGCACAGTAACTACCTCCGCAGACAACTAACTCTGAACTGGTATTACTTCTGGCCCTTGAAGAGGCGGTAAACCACGAAACCTGCGAACCACGCCATGGAAATACTGGCAATACCAAGCAGGACAAGGAAGAAAATCTCAAATGCAAGTACGGACATGATGCCATCCTAACGCGTTAGTAGATGAGTAGTTTGTCTATGAAGTAGGCGAGCGAACCCACCGCCGCGACGGGCGCGAGGCCCATGCCAAGGGCGGCTGGAAAGTTTATCCGGTCCCCGCGGAGTATAACCAGTCTGCGCAGGCTGACGAGAACCGCACCCACCGCAACACCCACCACGGCGGCTGGTATTACGGCGATGTTGGAGAACACCAGGCCTGCCAGCGGAGCCGAGAGGCCCGCCAGCACAATGCCCAAAGGTGCCACGATCCGGTCCGGCCAGCGGATGAGGCCGGCCAGCAGCGCAAAGGCGGCACTGACGCCGGCTACCAGCAACATTTCCTTGACGCCGTTGAACCTGGACGCCGCAATCCACCCGGCACCCAGGCAGGACAAAAGTACGCCGGCGCTCGAACCCAGCGTTGACTCCAGCCGCTGTGCCTGGCCCGTGCCCCGCAGGAGCTGCATGAGGAAAACGGCCATCACGCCGGCGGCGATGAAAGCGGGAGTCCAGTCGAGGAATCCCGGCGCCGGGACATAGGTGGCGGCTACGGCCGACCCGACCCCGGGGAGCCCGATGATTGCCGCGAGGGTCTTCTTGGCGGGAATGTCCAGGAAGTGGGGCCAGCCGACGCCGACAGCCAGCGCCACGAGGATTGCCACGCCGAGCAGCACTTCCGCTGAGGCGTAGGCACCGCCGATGAAGACAGCAAGCCCGGCCAGCCCTATGGTTCCGATGGTCCACGGCTTCACTATTTACCCGCGCTCACTCTCTGCTGACGTCGTCGCTGCCTCCAATCCTGCCTTATGTGACCTGCTTATGTCGCAAAACGCTCATTGAAACCGGCCGGATCAGTGTCTGTTTAGAGGCGATTGGGTATACTCAAAGCTCAGCTACGCTTCCTTCGGAGGATGCGGGCCCGGCGGAATTTTCCGGCTGGCCGGTACCGACGCTGGCAGCCAGTACCGGCCGGTGAAAGCCCGGTTCAGACGCCCAATGATGCGCGGACAGCCCCTTGGAGGAACAATGTCGCACATCCTGCTACTGACGAACAGCACCGGGTCATCGGTGGACATTCTGCCTGCCTTGGAACTACTCAACCACCGCGTGCACATTCTCCCGGCCGAGCCCACAGCCCTGCTGGAGACCGATCCCTGCGATGTTGTCCTGCTGGACGCCCGCAAGGACCTGGTCGGAGCGCGGTCCCTCACCCAGCTACTCAAGGCCACCGGGCTCAGCGCACCTTTGATGCTGATCCTCACCGAAGGCGGCATGGCAGCCGTCTCCTCAGCGTGGGCCGTGGATGACATCATCCTGGACTCCGCAGGACCGGCTGAAGTCGAAGCCCGGATCCGGCTCTCGGTGGCCCGCGCCGTTCCCGAGCAGGAAGACACCCCCACCGAAATCCGGGCCGCCGGAGTCGTCATCGACGAAGCAAGCTACACGGCCAGGGTCAACGGTGCACCCCTGAACCTGACGTTCAAGGAATTCGAACTCCTGAAGTACCTGGCGCAGCACCCCGGCCGCGTGTTCACGCGCCAGCAGCTGCTCACCGAAGTATGGGGCTATGACTACTACGGAGGCACCCGCACCGTGGACGTCCACGTCAGGCGGCTGCGCGCCAAGCTGGGCGCGGACCACGAAAACCTGATCAGCACCGTGCGCAACGTGGGTTACCGGCTGACCCTGGTGCGGCAGCCCGAAGAGGAACTGACAGAGGCCTAGCCACACAAGAAGCCAAGCCAAAGAAGAAGCCCCGGACCAGCGGTCCGGGGCTTCTTCTTTGGCTTCTCAGCCTGCAGTGGAGGACATACGGGTCGAACGTATCGAGGCCACCCCAGTGGTGGATCCCCCTCAAATCCCGCTTCAGGAAGCCGGATCAGGTAATGACTATACGTGCCTGATCCTGCCTCATCAAATCGGCGCCAATCCCTCCGCCTCCCGGACGGGCCGTATAGCCTGTACACCATGAGTCCTGCGCATCCCGAGAACTGGCCCGTGCTCGTCGTCAAAGGCGGTGTGGACGACGATCTGCTCAGGGACTTCGCCGCCCTGGCCGCAGCCGCCGAGGAGTCGGACGGGAACCCTCCCCTGTCCGAACAGACCTTCGTGACGCTTCGCGCCGGTGAATCCGGCAGCCACTCGCTGCTGAGCCTGGCTCTCTACGCACCCGATGAGGACTCCGATCCTGCCACTGCCCAGGACCTGGCGGGATTCGCCGTGGTGGTGGAGGAGCCGGACGGCACCGGCGTGCTGGAGATCGCTGTTCACCCCAGCTACCGGAATCAGGGAGTGGGCGACCGGCTGGTGGCCACACTGAAGGCATCGCGCGGTTTTGACGGCCTCACGGCTTGGTCCCACGGCGACCATGAGGCCGCCGCGGACCTAGCAGCCAAATACGGTTACGCCCCCATCCGGGAACTGTGGAAGATGCGGCTCACCACAGCGTCTGCGGAACTGCCCGACGCCGCCCTCCCGGACAACGTGACCCTGCGCGCCTTCGCTCCCGGCCAGGACGAGGAAGCTTGGCTGGCGGCCAACAAGGCCGCATTCGCGCACCACCCCGAACAGGGCAACATGACGCGGCAGGACCTGGAGGCCAGGATGGCCGAGGACTGGTTCGATCCGGCAGGTTTCCTCCTGGCCGTCGACCCGTCCGACCGGATCCTTGGCTTCCACTGGACCAAGGTGCACCCGCGCCACGGCACCCATCCGGCGATCGGTGAGGTCTATGTAGTGGGGGTGGCCCCCGAAGCCCAGGGCATGGGACTGGGCAAGGCCCTCACCCTGGCGGGCATCAAATACCTTCACGGGAAGGGCCTGCACGCCGTCATGCTGTACACCGATGCGGACAATGCACCGGCTGTTTCGCTGTACCGCCGGCTCGGCTTCACCCGGTGGGATGCCGACGTGATGTACGGACCCAAAAACGCCGGTTAATCCAATCGGCTGACGCATGCATCACGGTCCAGGAAATCTACGTATCCCCCGGATCGAATGCTTGTAAGGTTGAAGGTAAACCGCGCCAGCTAAAAGGAGTGACCATGCAACCGGAACCTGCCGGAATCGCCACGTCTGAGGCCAAGGTGCTGCCGGTGCGCGCCCGCTTCGGATCCTCGGAGGTGCCGGCTTCCCGCGCCACGCAGGACCGGATCGACATTCCCGAGTTCGCGCCCAACCCCGAGCCCGCGGGCGACATCAGCCCCGACCGGTTCCTGGACCGTGAACTCAGCTGGCTGGCCTTCAACGCGCGGGTGCTCGAACTTGCCGAGGATCCCGATCTCCACCTGCTGGAGCGGGTCAGCTTCCTCTCCATTTTCGCCTCCAACCTGGACGAGTTCTTCATGGTCCGCGTGGCCGGACTGAAGCGCCGGATCGCCACCGGCCTGGCCGTCCCGTCACCGGCGGGCCTGAGCCCCATGCAGGTGCTGGACCAGATCGGTGACGCCGCCCATCGCCTCGCGCAGCGCCATGCACGGGTCTACGCGGAACAGATCCGGCCGGCACTGGCTTATGAGCACATCCACCTGATGCACTGGGAAGAGCTCGACGACCAGGCCAAGGACCAGCTCAGCGCCATGTTCGCTGAGAAGGTCTTCCCCATCCTGACCCCGCTGGCCGTTGACCCGGCCCATCCGTTCCCGTACATCTCGGGGCTGTCCCTGAACCTCGCGGTGGTGGTCCGCAACCCGGTCAGCGACAAGGAGCTCTTCGCCCGCGTCAAGGTTCCGGACCAGCTGCCGCGCCTCATTTCCATCGACGGCCCGCGCGCCGGGTCGGTGCCAGGCCGGGTGGCCCGGTTCATCGCCCTCGAAGAAGTCATCGCCGTCCACCTCGACCAGCTGTTCGCCGGCATGGAGGTCCTGGAACACCACACCTTCCGCGTCACCCGCAACGAGGACGTTGAGGTCGAAGAGGACGACGCCGAGAACCTTCTGCAGGCGCTCGAAAAGGAGCTGCTGCGGCGCCGGTTCGGTCCGCCCGTGCGCCTCGAAGTCACCAACGACATCAACCCGAACATCCGGGCCCTCCTGATCCGCGAACTGGGCGTGGAGGAGTCCGAGGTCTACTCCGTGCCTGCACCGCTGGACCTGCGGGGCCTGTCCGTCATCGCCGGCATCGATCGTGCAGACCTGCACTACCCGAAGCACGTGCCCCACACCTCGCGGTACCTGAACGAATCCGAAACGTCCAAGGCTGCCAACGTGTTCGCCGCCATGCGCCGCCGGGACATCCTCCTGCATCACCCGTACGATTCCTTCTCCACGTCCGTCCAGGCCTTCCTGGAACAGGCCGCGTCGGACCCGAAGGTGCAGGCCATCAAGCAGACCCTGTACCGCACCTCCGGTGACTCCCCCATCGTCGATGCCCTCATCGACGCGGCTGAAGCAGGCAAGCAGGTCCTGGCCCTGGTGGAAATCAAGGCCCGGTTCGATGAACAGGCCAACATTTCCTGGGCGCGGAAACTGGAACAGGCCGGTGTGCACGTGGTCTACGGCATCGTCGGCCTGAAAACCCACTGCAAGCTTTCCCTTGTGGTTCGCCAGGAAGTGGACGGCCTGCGGCGCTACTGCCACATCGGCACCGGCAACTACCACCCGCGCACAGCCCGTTATTACGAGGACCTCGGGCTGCTGACGGCCAACGAGCAGGTGGGCGAGGATCTCTCCAAGCTCTTCAACCAGCTCTCCGGCTACGCTCCGAAGTCCACGTTCAAGCGGCTCCTGGTGGCGCCCCGCTCGGTGCGTTCCGGCCTCATCGACCGGATCGAGAAGGAAATCCGCAACGCCAAGGCAGGCATTCCGGCCAGGGTGCAGATCAAGGTCAACTCCATGGTGGACGAGGCGATCATCGATTCGCTCTACCGTGCTTCCCAGGCAGGCGTAAACGTTGACGTGATCGTCCGCGGTATCTGTTCGCTGCGCCCCGGCATCCCCGGGCTCAGCGAAAACATCACCGTGCGCTCGGTCCTGGGACGGTTCCTGGAGCACTCCCGGGTCTTCGCCTTTGCCAACGGCGGCGAACCGGTGGTGTACATCGGGTCCGCCGACATGATGCACCGCAACCTTGACCGCCGGGTGGAGGCGCTCGTCCAGCTCACCAGCGGCGACGACACGTCCTATGTGCTGGACATGCTCCGCCGCTACATGGACCCGGGAACGTCCAGCTGGCATCTGGACAGCCAGGGCGAATGGACCAGGCACCACCTCGGCGAGGACGGCAAGCTTCTGGAAGATGTCCAGTCCTGGCTCCTCGCTTCACGTTCCCGCCAGCGCCAGACGATAAGGCGGTAGGACACTGGCCTCGAAGAGTGACGCCACAAGCGAAGTCAGCAATGACACGGCGAACGACACGCTTACTGCGGACCAGACGGACCACCCCGGGGAACCCATTGCCGTTACCGCAGCGGGCGCGCTTCCTTGGCGCGTCAACAAAGACGTGCTCGAGGTCCTGCTGATTCACCGGCCCCGCTATGACGACTGGTCGTGGCCCAAGGGCAAGATCGACCCCGGTGAGACCATACCGGAGTGCGCCGTCCGCGAGATCGAAGAGGAGATCGGGATTACGGCCACCCTTGGCATACCCCTTCCTCCCATCCACTACCACGTGTCCGCCGGCCTGAAGGTGGTCCATTACTGGGCCGTTGACGTGGACGGCGCGATGCTTCGTCCGGATGGCAAGGAAGTGGACAGCGTGATGTGGTGTTCACCCGAAAAGGCTGCAACCCTGCTGAGCAATCCCGGTGACATAGCGCCGCTTGAGCACCTCGTGGTGGCCCATGCCCGCAAGGAACTGGACACGTGGCCGCTGCTGGTGGTCCGCCATGCCAAGGCCAAGCCCCGCTCGTCCTGGACCAAGGCGGAGGGGGACCGTCCGCTCGCGGCCACCGGGCTGAGGCAGGCGCAGGCCGTCGGGCGGCTGCTCCACGTGTGGAAGCCCCTTCGGGTGCACTCGAGCCCGTGGCAGCGCTGCGTCGCCACGATTGCCCCCTACGCCAAGTCCGCGGATGCCAAGGTGAAACTGCACGACGCCTTGACGGAACACCGTCATGCCAGGAGCCCGAAAAAGACGGCGGCCGTGGTCGAAGCACTCTTCGACAAGCAGCGGGCCATCGCCCTGTGCACCCACCGGCCCGCACTGCCCACTGTCATGTCGCAGCTGGGTGAGCACATGAACGGCCGGCTGCGCGCGATGCTGCCCACCGCGGACCCGTACCTGGCGCCCGGTGAGATCATCGTGTGCCATGTGGCGCGCGGCAACAGCCACAAGATTGTGGCAGTGGAACAGTTCAGGCCCTTCGACGACTGATTCGACGACTGACAGGACGGACGGCGCGGCGGCTCACGTCCACCCCGGCCGGAATCAGTCTTGACCCGGACTTCTTTGTATCAAATACTTAGTACATTGACGCAAAATCTGGGGGGATTTATGCCGGTCCAATTTGAACTGCCGCCGATGCTGCTGCTGGGACCGCTGGTCGCCGCCGTCGTTCTTTACATCATCCTCAGGTGGGTGGTGTGGGAACCGCGGATGGGCGCCTCACCTGAAACTGTTTCCCAGCACGCGCTCTGGGTGGGCGTCATCGGCTGGATGGCGAGTTCACTGCAGGGCGCCATGAACATCGGGATCATTCCGGCAACCTCCGTCAGCAGCCCGGTCGTCAGTCCGTCCCTGACCACCCCGGAGGCGATCTTCCCCGCCCTTGCCTGGCCGGTCCTGGGCACCCTCGGCGTCCACGCGCTGGGCCAGCTCAGCTATCCGCGCCCCAGGGGTGCCCGCCGGAAGGCTAGCCTCCACGTGCGGCACGTGCGGGATTTCCTTCCGCTTCCGCTCGCCTGGACCACCCTGGCCGTCGTCATCGCTGCGGCCGCCTACATCGCTTGGGCCGCGACACTGCCGGGGTTCGATGCGTTGCCGTACGGGACAGTGGCTGAAGGCCCGCAGGTCTATCGCACGGTGGGCGGCGACGGCCGCATCCCGGGCACTACTCTGGCGGCATGGCTGGGCGGAGCCCTGGCCGTGCTGGCCGCAGGAACGTGGCTTGTGCTGCTGCTGATCGGCCGCCGCCGCCAGCTTGAGCAGCTGACCGAGCTCGACAATTCACTGCTGCGGACCATCGCCATGAACAGGCTGCTGCGGACCGTCGCCACGGTGGCCTCCGGGCTCGCCGTCATCGCCGGAAACTACGTTGCCCGGCCGGACCCCGCCGCCGGCAGCACATCGTGGACGAATTTCGCAGGCCTGGCGGGAGTCGCCGTGCTGCTGGCCATGCTGCTGTGGTCTCCACCCAAACTGGCGGGCACTGAAGCGGCCGCCGCGGCCCTGCGGAACGCGAAGCACGGGAATTTTCGGTCCGCTCCGCATCCGGCAACCAGGCTAGTGGTGTCCATCGGCGCCGCGCTGGGCGTTGCCGCTGCCTTGCCGCTGCTCGTAGGGGTCTTCCTGGTTCCGGCCATCGTGGCAGCCGGCCCGTGGGGTCCCGCGGCCTTCGTGGCAGTGGTGGCGGGGCTGGTGCTGGTGGTCCTTGCCGGCGGAGAGCTGCTGCTTGAGCGCAATTACGCGAACCCGGCGGAACCGCGGACCTGGCCGAGGCAGCCGGTGGGTCCGGCGCTGCTCACCACTCTCATCCTCGCAGTGCTCGCCTTCGTGGCAGCCCTGGCGGTGGCAGCGGCCGGGAACTCCCTCCTCGGCTGGGACGCCGGCTGGACCATGCCGGCAATCTTCGGCCTTGCGGGAACCGGCCTCGCGGTCCCGGCGTTCCTCGCCACCCGCGGGCGGCACGGCATCCCGGATGCTCCCGCCGGACTCGACGCCGCGCTGCGGGCCATCACCGTGAACCGGATCGTGCGGACGCTGTCGGCCATGTTCATGGCGCAGGCAGCCATGGCGCTGCTGGTGAACAGCCACGCATGGGCGGCCGTTTTCGGGGTGGCGTTCGTGCCGTCCATTCCCTGGTTCCCGGCAACACTCGCCGGCACCGTCCTCTCCTTGGCGGCGATCGCCACCGCCCTCGTGCCGGTACGGCCCCGGACCGGATCCGTTGCCCGTCCGGTTCCCCGGCCGGGCAAGGACCGCGTCACATGACGGCCGGCATCGCTGTTGACCTCCGTTCGGCGGTGCCGCCGTATGAGCAGATCCGCCTTCAGGTCACCTCCCTGATTGCCGTGGGCTCCCTGGCCGCCGGCACGCGGCTGCCCAGCGTCCGCAGCCTGGCGGCGGACCTCGGCATCGCGGCGGGAACCGTGGCTCGGGCCTACAAGGAACTCGAGCAGGCCGGCCTGATCGAAACGCGGCGGCGGAACGGCACCGTCGTCGTCGGGATACCCGACGCCGGCCTGCCCCCGGACGGCGCCGTTACCGCGGACCTGATTGCCGCCGTCGACCGCTACATCGCGAAGGGCCGCACCGCGGGCCTCGATGACGGCGCGCTCCACGACATACTGCGCCTCCGGCTTGGCCATTCTCAGTAGACTGGAACAGTGAGCATCCCAACGCCCTATGAAGACCTCCTGCGTGACGTCCTTGCCAATGGCACGCACAAATCTGACCGCACCGGCACCGGCACCCTCAGCGTGTTCGGCCGGCAGATGCGCTTTGACCTGAGTCAAAGCTTCCCGCTGGTCACCACCAAGCGTGTGCATTTCAAGTCCGTGGCCGTGGAACTGCTTTGGTTCCTCCGCGGTGAAACCAACGTGAAGTGGATGCAGGACCAGGGCGTCACCATCTGGAACGAATGGGCCGATGCCGACGGCGAACTGGGCCCGGTCTACGGTGTCCAGTGGCGCAGCTGGCCCACCCCCGACGGCGGCCACATCGACCAGATCGCCGAGCTGGTGGAGAACCTCAAGTCCAACCCGGACTCGCGCCGGCACATTGTTTCCGCCTGGAACGTGGCCGAACTCCAGGACATGGCGCTGCCGCCGTGCCACGCCTTCTTCCAGTTCTACGTTGCGGACGGCAAGCTGTCCTGCCAGCTGTACCAGCGCTCCGCGGACACGTTCCTGGGCGTCCCGTTCAACATCGCCTCCTATGCGCTGCTGACCTGCATGCTGGCCCAGCAGGTGGGCCTGGAACCGGGTGAGTTCGTCTGGACCGGCGGCGACGTGCACATCTACGACAACCACATGGACCAGGTGCTCAAGCAGCTGAAGCGGGAACCGTACGAATATCCGCAGCTGAAGATCCTCCGCAAGCCGGACTCCATTTTCGACTACACGCTGGACGACTTCGAAGTGGTCGGCTACCAGCACCACCCTACGATTAAGGCGCCGATCGCAGTATGAGCACCGACAACGCCATGGATCCCCTGGCCTTCACTGAAAAAATCGCCGACGCCACCACCGGAGTGGGGCTCGTCTGGGCCCAGACCACGGCAGGCGTCATCGGCAAGGACGGCGACATGCCGTGGCACCTGCCCGAGGACATGAAGCACTTCACCCGGCTGACCAACGGGCACCCGGTCATCATGGGCCGCAAGACCTGGCTCTCGTTCCCGGACAAGTACCGTCCGCTGCCCGGACGCACCAATATTGTGGTGACGCGGCAGGAAGGCTGGGGTGACACGCCTGAGGCACAGGGCGCCCTCGCGGTGAAGTCGCTGGACGACGCGCTCCTCGAATCCCAGTTCGCCCCCGGCCACGAAACCGTGTGGGTCCTCGGCGGCGGGGAAATCTTTGCGCAGACCCTGGACATCGCCGACGTCGCGGTGGTGACGTTCATCGATTCCGAGACCGACGGCGACACATATGCGCCGGAGCTCGGCTACGAATGGAAGCTGACAGCCAGTGAGCCCGCCACCGGGTGGCTGACGTCCGCCACCGGTACCCGGTACCGGTTCACCATGTGGCGTCGGACCGAGGCCTAGGAAAATGCTGAAGAAACCGGAAACACTCTTTGTCCTGGGCTACATGCTGCTTCCGCTGCTGGCCCTGCTCTCCGCGATCGTGGGGCTCACCATGATCCTGGGCGGCAACAAGATCGCCGGGGCCATCGTGCTGGTGGTGGTCACGCAGGCGTTCGCTTTCGGCGCCTTCTACGCCCTGCGCCTCCGCAAGGCCGCAGTGCTGGAACAGCACGACGCCGAGTAGCCGCTCGGGCGGCACGCGCCACCCGCGATGGGGAGGGCAGCCCATCGCGGGCACTGCGGTTTGACCATTAGAGTAGGGCCCGCAGCCGGACCATTATCTGCTGTTCAGACATTCATTGGGGGATGATGCCTTGTGGCAGGGAATTTGTGGGGCGCGGACGTTGCCCAGCTTCGGACGCTCGCGCAGCAGTTCGGAAAGACGTCCGACAGCCTTCTCCAGCAGTCGACGCAGTTGACCAACCAGATCAACAACAATCCGTCCTGGAAGGGCCAGGATGCAGTCCAGTTCCGGTCCGACTGGAACGGCAGCCACCGGGCACTGCTCCAGCAGGCGGCCTTTGCACTCAAGCAGGAGTCCAAGAAGCTGCAGGCCCAGGCCGACCAGCAGGAAAAGGCGAGCGTTGCCGGAGGTGGCGGCGGCGTGCAGGCCGGCGTGTCCGGTTCGAACGGTGGCGCGGGCGAAGGAGCCAGCCCGTGGGGTCCTGGCTGGATTTCGGACGGAAATTCCGACTTCCGCGGTGGCTGGGATGCCTATAACGGGGTCCTTGGACTGAAGGCAGTTCCTTTGGGGCTAAGGGACATAAGTCGGTTTGTGGTTCTGCACGGCGAAAGTGTCACTGATTTGCTGATGGCTGGCGACGGCTTCGCCGCCGTTAAGCAGTTCATCAACAAGGATCTCTGGGAGGCCGCGGCCCGTTCAGACGACCTTCGGGGCGTTTTTTCCGGTACCGGAGACCTGCTCAGCGGTAAATTCGGCGACTTCGCCGGGATGGCACGCGGCACCGGAGCAGCGGAGATGGGGCCGTGGGCGAAGTTCGGGCTGAACCCCGCCGGACACGTACTTGGCGGGCTAAGCGTTGGCCTTGATGGTCTGGACACCGTCAACGCAATCCGCAGTGGAGAGACTGGGGACGCAATGAAGTCAGGCCTCAAGACCGCACTTGGCGTCGGTTCGTTCTTCCCTCCCCCCGTGGGGGTGGCCTGCATGGTGGCCGGCGGCGCCTGGGCGGCGGTCGAACTGATCCCCGGAGCCAAGGATACGATCGACGATGCCTTCGACATGGTTGGAAACGTTTTCGAGGACCTTGGCGAGGGCATCGACGACACCGTCGAGGACCTTGGCGAGGGCGTCAGGAACTTTTTCGGCTTTTAGGCACAGCTCTCTCATAGGATGAAAATCATGACTATCGCACAAACGACCGTGGACACGTCCATAGAATTTGGCCTGGCTGAAATGGCCTACCTGCTGCAACTGCAGCCGACGGCCGGTTCGAAGACAAGCGCCTCGTGGTTACGCCTCAGCGAAGAGTCAGAAGACGTGGACCTGATTCGGGCCGGCTTGTCTTCACTTATTGCCCGCGGTCTGGCATCTGCCAAGGGAACCGCCGTCGAATTCGATGCGCGTGTCGATGTTCTCGCGTACACCCTGGCCAGCGCATCGAAATGGACGCAGCTGGATTTGCTTCTGGATGCCAAGCGCGGCGACTCGGTCCTGCATGTCGAGTCGGACCGGACCAAACTGATCCTGCAGCCGAGGACGATGATGAGTTGGTTTGCGCTGCCTCAGGACCCGGGCATCTCCGCGGAAGCAGCTGAAGCCATCATTATCAAAACCCATCTGGATCAAAATCCGGGCGGTGGCGTCAGAGTCCGCTGCGGACTCCACCCCGGCTCCCGACAGATGCTGGTCCGCAAGGCGGACGGCTGCTGGATTCACGCCGTTGCACTGGACGACGTCGTTGGACCCGAGGTATTGGCCAAGAGCGGAGACGAGCTCACGGAAGCGCTGGCTGCCTTCAGGACAGATGAGGAAACAACCGATGGCAACTGAGCCGACAGTACGCACAGCGGTAGTGAAGCGTCCTTACTACTACGCCACCAGCATGGAGAAGACCGTCTACGCCTACACGGCCGCCGAATGGGGTATTGGCGGGTCGCAGCCCAGCGGCAACTATTCGGTTCACACCACCACCGGCCTATACGTAGTCACCATCCTGATGACCGTACCCGCCATATTTTCGCCGGTCCTCCTCGTGATCGCGGTGGCAAGCCTGAACATCATTGTTGGCCTGCTCGCGCTCGTGTGCACCGTGCTGTTTACGGGAGGGTGGCTCCTCGGAATCAGCAACCTTCGCCGGGAGCGGCGGGCGTCCAAGCAGCGACAGCTCAAGGGGCTGCCGAAGCCCCGCTTCGCCCTCACCGACGACCAGGCCCGGGACTGGTTTGAATCCCGCCCGTCAGGCATTGCCATCACCCGTGAGAATTTTCCCGACAGCAAACGTCCGTTTCCGGGTGAAGCGATGTAGTTGAAGGCTCGTCTACGGACAGCGGTGCCCCCGTCGTTCGATCCTGTCGCCGCTCAGGAATGACGTAACCGACTGCGCCGTGCCGGTTCCGAAGTCTAAACTGGTCGAATGACTACTGCAGCTACCCCCTCCGTCGGCCTGGTCGGATGGCGCGGCATGGTCGGCTCCGTCCTGATGCAGCGCATGCAGGACGAAGGCGACTTCGCCAACATCAACCCGGTGTTCTTCTCCACCTCCAACGCCGGAGGTGCCGCCCCGACTCTTGCCGGTGCCGCCGCAGGCGCGGCCGGCAAGCTCGAGGACGCGTTCGACGTCGACACGCTGGCCAAGCTGCCGATTATCGTCACCGCCCAGGGCGGCGACTACACCAAGCAGGTCCACGGCGAGCTGCGCAGCCGCGGCTGGGACGGCCTCTGGATCGATGCCGCCTCCACCCTGCGCATGAACGACGACTCGATCATCGTGCTGGACCCCATCAACCGCGACGTCATCGACAAGGGCCTGGCCAACGGCACCAAGGACTTCATCGGCGGCAACTGCACCGTGTCCTGCATGCTGATGGGACTCGGCGGCCTGTTCAAGAACGGCCTCGTCGAGTGGGGCACCTCCATGACGTACCAGGCTGCCTCCGGCGGCGGCGCCCGCCACATGCGCGAACTGCTCAGCCAGTTCGGCACGCTCAACGCCGAGGTCAGCTCGGAACTGGACGACCCGGCGTCGGCCATCCTGGAAATCGACCGCAAGGTCCTGGCGCACCAGCGCACCGACATCGACGCGACCCAGTTCGGCGTCCCGCTGGCCGGCTCCCTGATCCCCTGGATTGACGCGGACCTGGGCAACGGCCAGTCCAAGGAAGAGTGGAAGGCCGGGGTTGAAACCAACAAGATCCTGGGCACCTCGGACGAGAACCACATCATGATGGACGGCCTGTGCATCCGGATCGGCGCCATGCGCTCGCACTCCCAGGCCCTCACCCTCAAGCTCCGCGAGGATCTCTCCGTGGCCGAGATCGAGAAGCTCCTGGCCGAGGACAACGAGTGGGCCAAGGTGATTCCGAACACCAAGGAAGACTCCATGGCAGGCCTCACCCCGGTGGCCGCTTCCGGCACCCTGGACATCCCCGTGGGCCGCATCCGCAAGATGGAGATGGGCCCGGAATACATCAGCGCCTTCACCGTGGGCGACCAGCTCCTGTGGGGCGCCGCCGAGCCGCTGCGCCGCATGCTCAACATCGCCACGGGCACGCTCTAGCCGAGGAACTTCACGTACCTCGCGGCCTGCAGCTCAAAGGACCTTTGGGCTGCAGGCCGCAGTCCGTTAACGGTGTCGAACGGTTCGGGTACGACGGCGGCGGTCCGGCCGCTGCCTTTCCGCGCCCAGGTGCCGATCACCTCGCCGCCGGCCACGATGGTCTTCTTGAACACTCCGTTGCCGCCGGGGACTACCTTCTGGGCGTGGTCCGGCGGAAGCACCAGTGACCGGTCCGTGTATCCCAGCAGGAACTCGTCGAACCCCGGCAGCACCAGCAGGGAGCGCTGGCCGGGAACGCCGTCGTCGAGCAGCGCCGCGGTGGCTGGCGCCATCCAGTAACTGGCTCCCTCGAACTCCAGCTCAACGAGCTGGTCCTTTACCGCGGCCAGCGCGCTGCGGACCTCCGTCACCGGGGTGTTCGACCACCAGGCGAAGTCGCGTTCCGTGGCCGGTCCGTGGCTGAGCATGTACCGCAACGCCAGCTCGGCGATGCCCTCGGCGCGGTCCAGTTCCCGGGATTTCGGAATCCACTCGTCGAACGCCTTGATGAGCTGCTGGTTCCCCGCGAGCGGTCCCTGCACGAGCCACGCCCGCTGGCACAGGACCCCCAGCAGGTGGATGCCGCGCTGGCCGGCCGTGGACTGCCCCGCCGCTTCAAAAGCCGCGAAAAGTTCCTGGCGGGTGGCCGCTCCGCCGCCCGAGACGCGTCCCAGAGCGGCCTCGCGGGCAACGTCCACGTCGCGGGCGTCAATCTCCAGTTCACGGTGCCGCCCGCCCATCCCGCGCAGCATGCGGTCTGCCGTGATGTCCAGGATCCACCGCAGGTCCTCAGGGGCCAGCAGGTGAAGCGTCCCGCGCATGGGCCAGGAGCGGACAACCAGCCCTTCATCCAGCGCAGCCCGGACAGTGTCAACGCCGGCGTTGGGGACCCTCAGCCCCACGGCCCACAGTGCCGCCTGCAGGTCCTGCGCCTGCATGGCCGTCATCCACCGGACGGCCTCCGGCGCCGTATCGAACCCCGGCGCCAGCAGCCCCTGCGCGGCCAGGCGCAGCCTTCCGATGACGTGGCGGGTGACCCTTGTCCTGACCTTCTTCCGTGCGCCAACTCCCATAACCCCATCGTAGGTCGCGTGCCGGGTGGTGCGGGCCTGTAGCCCCCGGGCAGTACACCGCAGGCTCCCAGCCGTTTTACAGCCGGGGTCCCTACGCTGGGTGGATGACCATCGGAGAGCTCTGGCCGCAGCTGCGGCCCCTGTGCCGGGCCCTTGCCCTGCTGGGCTGGGTCACCACTGCCGCCGGAATGGCAGCCGGGCTCTCCATCGCCGTTGCCGGCGGAACAAGCCTCTCCCCCACCGTGCAGGCCCTGCAGTTCTTTTCCGCGGTGAGCATGGGGGTTGCCGTCCTGAGTTTTGTCGCGGCCGCCCTGCTCCAGCCCCAGCACCGCGGCTGGCGCGCCGTAGACCACGAGGGCGGCGGCGGAGCCCCTGAACCGGGCACCGAGATGCCGCCGACAGTCAGGAGTTTCCTGCTGGCCGCCTTCGCCCTGCTGGCCGGCGCCGTGGTGTTCGCCTGCGCCGGGCTGGTCCTCCGCAACGGGCCCAGTGCGCAGTCCGTGGCGTTTTGCCAGGTGTTCCTGCTGGGAGCCGCGGCTTCGGGGTTCACGTTCATGCTGTTCAGCAAGGTAGTCCCGCGCCACAGCGGGAACTGAGCGGCCAGTCCCTAAAGCTCGATGCCGATCAGTAGCGGTTCCGGGTGCAGTTCGATGCCAAAACGTTCGACGACGCCGGCCCTCACCTCACGTGCCACGGCCACCATGTCGGCCGCGCTCGCACCGCCCCGGTTGGTGATGGCCAGGGTGTGCTTGGTGGACAGCGAGGCCCGCCCGCCGGAGACGCTGCCGGCTTCCAGCCCGTATCCCTTCCCGAAGCCGGCGTGGTCAATCAGCCATGCGGCGGACAGCTTCACCAGCCCGTCAGCTCCGGCCGGGTACCGGGGGGCTTCTGCGGGGAGCGAGTCGGCAGCTTCCGAGGGGACGATCGGATTGGTGAAGAACGACCCCGTGGAAAAGGTGTCGCGGTCCGCCGTGTCCAGGACCATGCCCTTGGACGCCCTGAGCCGCAGGACCTCGCGGCGCACGTCGTTGGAGTACGCCCTGTTCCCGGGCTCGACGCCCAGGGACTTCGCCAGCTCCGCATACCTGACGGGGGCGCTCATCCGTCCCAGCGGCAGCTGGAACTCGGCCGTGAGCACCACGAAGCGCGGTGAACCCTGGACCGTGGTCTGCTTCAGGACCGAATCCCGGTACCCGAACTTCAGCTCCGAATTCGTGAACGTACGGACGGCGTTCCGTTCCCGGTCCCAGGTCCGGACCGCGGCAATGGTCTGGGAGACGTCCGAGCCGTAGGCGCCCACATTCTGGACGGGCGTGGCACCGGTGGACCCGGGGATGCCGGAAAGTGCTTCGATTCCGGACCATGCGTGGCGCACGGCATGCTCCACGAGGGCGTCCCAGTTGTGTCCGGCCTGGACCACCACGGCGACGCCGCCGCAGGAATCCTCTGCGGTGACGGTGAACCCCTCCGAGGCGATCCGGAGCACCGTGCCGGGGTACCCGTCGTCGGAAATCAGCAGGTTGGACCCGCCCGCGATGATCAGCAAGGGCTCACCGGCGGCGTCTGCGGTGCGGACGGCGTCGATAATTTCCGGCTCCGTGCGCGCTTCGATGTAGTTGCCGGCGGGACCGCCGACGGCGGCAGTGGTCAGGTCGGAAAGCAAAGTCTGGGTCACCTGTCCAGCCTATCGGTCATTCGGAACGGACCGGGATTCAGGGAAGTTTCCGGGCCACCGGGGAGAGCAGGAAACTGACCACGAGCATCACCATCACGGCAAGCAGGGAGTGGAGGATGCCCACGTGTTCGGCCAGCAGCCCCAGGAGGGGAGGCCCGCACAGGAACGCGCCGTAGCCGATGGTGGACACCACGGAGACGCGGGCGGCGGCCTTGACCGGATCATCGGCGGCCGCGGACATGCCGACGGGGAAGCCGAGGGAAGCACCGAGGCCCCAGACAGCCAGCGCCACGAAGGCCAGCCACGGCACGGGTGCGAACACGAACAGCCCCAGGCCCGCCACTGCCAGCGCAGCGCACCAGCGCATCACGGGAACCCTGCCAAAGCGGTCCAGGACCAGGGTGCCGGCAAAGCGGCCGATGGTCATGAAGGTGACGAACAGCCCGTAGCCTGCTGCTCCGGCAGCGTCCGTCTGACCGTGGCCGTCCGCCAGGGCCAGTGCCACCCAGTCGCCGGCAGCCCCTTCGGCAAGTGCGAGCCCGAGGACCAGGACGCCCAGCAGCAGCGTGCGCTTGTCGCGCCAGGCCTGGGCGATCAGGCGTTTGTTGTCCAGCGGCTGCTCCGGGACGGCGTCCGTCTGCCGGACGATCGGAATGGGCCCGGTGGACGGGTCCTCGAAGGTGTCTGTCCCGGAGGCCTTGAACGGGCGTTCGCCCTGGACCGGCGTGATGTCCGCACGGAACCAGGAAGCCGCGGTTGCCACCGAGCCGGCCACCAGGAGTCCGCCGGCGGCCAGGTGCCAGAACACGGGAATACCGGCGCCCGCGGCCCAGGTGCCGAGCCCGGCCCCGGCCACCGTCCCGAGGCTGAAGGACCCGTGCAGCCGGGGCATGATGTGCCGGCGGACGGCGCGTTCCACGGCGGCGCCTTCGACATTGGACGCGGTGTTCCAGCTGGCGGTGCCCAGCCCAATGATCGCCAAGCCTACGGCAACCGCCACCGGGCTGGCGAGTACGGACGTGCCGAAGCCGGCCAGCAGCAGCCCGACGCCCACCATGATGCTGCCGATCCGGATGGTACGTTTGGAGCCCAGCCGAAGGACGATGAGCCCCGAAGCCGATACGGAGAGAAACGAGCCGGCGGTCATGGAGAGCAGGAGCAGTCCGATGGTGCCCGGCGTCAGGTCCAGTCCGTCCCTGATGGCCGGGAGCCGGGACACCCAAGTGGAAAACGCGATTCCGCTGGCCCCGTAGGCCACCACCACGGCGTTCCGCCAGTGCGTGACCTCGGCAGACGGGACGAAGACGTCCTTGCTCACGGCAGCATCATGGTCACTGGTCACGCAAGCCTGACGACAGCCTGGGCCTTCACAAGGACCTTCTGTCCGGCGTAGACCACGGTGAGGTCCACGCGGATGGTGCCCGCATCGGCGTCGAGCGCGCCAATGGCGCCACTGACCTCGATGACGGCCCCCGGTTCCTCCGTGCCGGTGGTGTCCGTGACCAGGACCGGCTTGGTGAAACGGGTCTGGTAATCGACGACGGCGGCGGGGTCCCCCGCCCAGTCGGTCACCAGCTGGACTGCGGCCCCCATGGTGAACATGCCGTGGGCAATAACGCCGGGCAGGCCCACGCCAGTAGCGAAGGCTTCGTTCCAGTGGATCGGGTTGAAGTCGCCGGATGCGCCGGCATACTTCACCAGGTCCTGGCGGGTGACGGTGATGCTGCGGCTGCCGATGTCCTGGCCGACGGTGAGATCCGTGAAGACGGGGGCGATGGATGCTGTGCTCATGGTTACTGTCCCTCTCCGCGGACCAGGATGGACGAGGTGGTGGTGGAGACGGCTTCCCGGGAAACGCCCGAGCCGGCTGTGCCGTCGCCGGTGAGGACGAAGATTTCTGACCGCGTGGTGATCATCGCGCCGCCGCCCATGGCGCGGACACCGTCCACGTGCAGCTCTGCCACGAGCCGGTCGCCGGCAACAATCGGGCGGTGGTGGATAAAGCGCTGGTCTGCGTGGACCACCCGGGAGAAGTCAATGCCGGACTCCGGATCCTCGATCAGCTGGGCGTCTGCGCGCTGGGCAATGATGATGGCGAAGGTGGGCGGCGCCACGAGGTCGCGGTGGCCAAGGGCTTTGGCTGCTTCCAGGTCGAAGTGCGCGGGATGGGTGGCCTTGACCGCCCTGGCGAACTCGCGGATCTTCTCGCGCCCGACGTCGTACACCTCTGCGGCAGGGTAGCTACGGCCCTGCAGATCCGGATTGATAGTCATGGCCTCAAGCCTATCGCTACCCGCCGCAGGGCCAGCAGCCTGTTACACGGGCGGGATCTGGCGGTCTGGCGGTATGCCCGAGGCAGCGGTATGATGAATTCATCATTTCATCAACTCATGCGGAGGCCTGCCCCACCCGGCTGCCGCAAGAACCAGTCGACAGCGGGTCCCCATGATTTCCCCGGCACAGGCACCTTTGTATGAAATCAAGGCCAACCTCTTCAAGGCCCTGGCCCACCCGGCACGCATCAGGATCCTGGAACTGCTCTCGGCCGCCCCGGACAGCGCAGCCCCGGTCAGCTTCCTCCTGGCCGAAACAGGGCTGGAGGCCTCACACCTTTCCCAGCACCTGGCAACGCTGCGCCGGCACAAGGTGGTGACCTCGGTCCGGTCGGCGAACGCCGTGACGTACCGCCTGGCCCACCCCAAGATCGCAGAACTCCTGGCCATTGCCCGCACGTTCCTGCTGGACACCCTGGCGGACACCAGTGAACAGCTCCGCCTGGCCCAGGAGTTGCCTGGCGGGGATCTGGCCGGGCCTGGCGGACATCTTGCCGGGCCGTCCTCGTGATCGGGCTGCGCACACTGCGGGCGTTCCTGCCGTCCCGCCGCGACTACGACGGGCTGCGGTCCTCGTGGAAGTCGGACCTTACGGCCGGCATCACCGTCGGGATCGTGGCACTGCCCCTGGCGCTTGCCTTCGGGGTCAGCTCGGGCGTGGGGGCGGAGGCCGGGCTGATCACGGCGGTGGTTGCCGGGCTGGTGGCTGCTGTCATGGGCGGGTCCAATGTCCAGGTGTCCGGCCCGACGGGCGCTATGGTGGTGGTCCTCGCCCCCGTGGTGGCCAGCCACGGAGCCGGCAGCATTCCGATAGTGTCGCTGCTGGCCGGGCTGATGGTCTGTGCGCTGGGCATCAGCGGACTGGGCCGCGCCGTGGCCTTCATCCCCTGGCCCGTCGTGGAGGGTTTCACCCTCGGAATTGCCGCCATCATTTTCCTCCAGCAGGTTCCGCTGGCCACGGGAACAGAGGGCATCCCGGGCCACAACACGCTCGTCGCGGCAGTCGAATCTGCCTCGGGGGCGGCGCTTCCCACCGTCCTCCAGACCCTCGCCGTGGTGGCCGGAGTGGCGGCCGTCATGTTCGTGGCACCGAAAGTGCACAAGTCACTGCCCGCCAGCCTCACCGCCGTGCTGCTGGCCACCCTCGCCGCAGAAATGCTCCACCTGAACATTCCCCGGATCGGTGCGCTGCCGCATTCCCTGCCGGCCCCTGCAGTTCCGTCGATCGACCCGGCCGCTTTGGGGGGCCTCCTGATGCCCGCGGTATCCATCGCGGCCCTGGCTGCCATTGAATCGCTGTTATCGGCCCGGGTGGCTGCTGGACTGGTGGGGCCCGACGGGAGGCCCGGCGGCCGCTACAGCCCGGACCGTGAGCTCAGCGGACAGGGGCTGGCGTCCATCGCCGCCGGCCTGTTCGGCGGAATGCCCGCGACCGGCGCCATCGCACGCTCCGCCGTCAACGTCCGGTCCGGGGCAAAAACGCGGCTGGCCGCCGTGGTCCACGCGCTGGTGCTGCTGGCCATCATCTACCTCGCCGCCGGGATGGTGGGGCGGATTCCGTTGGCCGTGCTGGGCGGAGTCCTGATGGTCACTGCGACGCGGATGGTTTCGCCCCAGACAGTACGCGCCATTCTCCGCTCCACCCGGTCAGATGCGGCGGTTTTCATCCTCACAGCCCTGATCACCGTGGCCTTCGACCTGATCGTGGCCATCCAGATCGGCCTGGCCGCCGCGGCACTCCTGACCCTGCGCAAGTTTGCCTCACTGAGCGGTGTCCGCCGGGAAACCATTACGGGCGCGGCGTCCGCGGGCGACTCCCGCATCGCAATCTTCAGGCTCGACGGCGCCATGTTTTTCGGGGCGGCGGAACGGATCCTGCAGGAAATCAGTGAGGTCAAGGACATCCAGGTGGCCATCATCCGGCTGTCCCAGGTGCGGATGCTGGATGCCACGGGCGCGCATGCGCTGGTGGAGGTCATTTCAGCGTTGGAACTGCGCGGGATCACCGTTCTGCTCAAGGGCGTCCAGCCGGAGCACTTGGAACTGGTGACGAACGTGGGTGTGATCCGGTCCCTCCGGCACCACAAGCATCTGTTCACCTCGCTGCCGGCGGCCGTGGAGCACGCCCGGAGCCATGTCCTGCGGAACGCCGCCGCTACCGCTTGAGGTTCTTCCGGATCTGCTGGCCGCGCACCACGATCCCCACCACGTGCAGGACCAGGCCTGCGCCGATCACGGGCAGGGAGGCCACGGCGAGGCCCTGGTTGCCGGACGTGTTGCCCACCAGGTTGAGGACAATGCCAACGGCGATCAGGCCCATGGCACTGAAAACGAGCACTTTGTAGGCGGTGGACGCGGTGGCCCAGAATTCGTTCAGCACCGTCCTATTCTAGGTGCCGGGCGCGTTCCAGGTGCCGGGCGCGCGTGCGGGGATCAAAACAAAGGCTCCTGCACCGCCGGCACCTCCGAGGAGTGGTGGTCTCCGAGCTCCACGGTCCGCGCCTTCAACCGGCCGAGGTTCACTACGAACTCCAGGTCGGCGCCGTCCAGTGCGGCCACTGCGATGCTGCCGCTCACTGCGGCAATGCGGAACCCATGTGCTCCGGCGTCCAGGTCATGCGGGTAGGGGTGCCGCGGCGCCGGCGTGCACGCGGCGTCGGCCAGTCCCGGACGGGCCCACCGCTCGTCCACAGTTTCGAAGCCTTCGACGCCGGCGCGCACCAGGACTGCGCGGGCCTCACCGGCCAGCCGCCGGTTCAGTGCGTCCAGTTCGACGGCGGGTGCCGGGGCCACCAGCGAAGCGGCCTTCGCCGCCGAACGGACCTGCTGCGGCAGGCCGGCCTCGCGGGTCAGCATGTCTTCAAGAATCCGGACCACCCTGCCGTCGTCCGCGCGCGCCACATAGCGGGCAACCACCGCCCCCTGCTCGGCCAGCCGGTTCCACTTGCGCAGGTTCGAGGCGGTTCCCACCTTGCTGGCACCGTTGGCGAACGTTGCCACATACAACCAGTGCTGCTGCATCAGGTAGGCGCGAAGCCCCTGCGGGACACCGCCGCCGCGGTGGAAGTCGTGGATGAGCCGGAAATCGTCCACCACGAAGCAGCGCTCGCACTGGCTTCCTTTGACGGCCGGCGCCTTGGCCGGGCAGGGAACGTGGTCCCGGCGGGCCGGCCCGTGAACCTTGTGGTGCCCCAGGCAGGACTTGCCACCGGCGGCGACCCGGAAACCCAGCCGGCTGCCGGCGTCGAGCTCCAGCTCCCGGAAACCGCCGGAAGGATCCTGCAGCCGCATGACCGGCGTCCCGCCGTCGCGCTTTCCGGACGGCGCGCCTTCCGCGGAACCGGGCGCCGGCGGAAAACCGGGCGGGGCACCATCCCAAAAGACCCCGTGCACCAGATAACGGGTATCGGTCACGGGGTCTCCTTTGGCTGGGGGTGCCGGGAGCGTTAGAGCGCCGGCTGCACCCCAAAGGCTACCGCGAGCTTCATGATCTTCTCGGCGCGGCCCAGTCGCGGCAGGTCGGAACCGTCGCGGATGACGCGGCCGTTGGCCTCGAAGTCGGCCATGAAGTCCGTGGCCCAGGCGACATCGGACGGGGTGGGGCTGATGACTTCGTTGATCACGTGGGTCTGGTCGATGGCCAGGCAGAGCTTGCCGGTCATTCCCATCATCACGGTGATGCCCGTCTGCTCGCGCAGGATCGGGTGGTTGGTGCCGACGGTGGGGCCGTCGATGGGGCCCGGGAGGTTGCCTACGCGGCTGGCAACAACCAGTTTGGCCCGCGGGTAGGCCATGGCCTCGGGGGTGGCCGCCATGCCGGTGTCGCGGCGGAAATCGCCGGAACCGAAGGCCAGCCGGAACGCGCCCTGGGCCTTGGCAATGTTGTTGGCTTCCTCGATGCCGACGGCAGACTCCACGAGCGGAATCACGGGGGTTTTGCCGTCCATGCGGTGGAAGGACTCGGTGACCTGGTCCGCGGACTCGGTCTTGGCCAGCATGATGCCGAGCAGGCCCGGCGTTCCGCGCAGCCCGGCGAGGTCCGCAGCCCAGAACGGGCTGGTGGCGTCGTTGATGCGCACCCAGGCCCGGCCGCCGGCAGTCAGCCAGTTGATGACGTGCTCGCGGGCGGTGTCCTTCTGCGAGGGGTCCACCGCGTCTTCGATATCCAGGATGATCGAGTCCGCGCGCGACACGGCCGAGACGTCAAACAGCTCGGGCTTCATTGCGTTCACCAAAAGCCACGAACGGGCAATTTCGGCGGGGATGTTTCGTTCGGGCCGTGCGGTGTCGACGGCAGCGGAGGTAGAGGTGGTCATACTCCTACCGTATCCGCCCGGCATGCCCTAACGCGAAGTAACAGCTGTCCGCCCCGGAACAATACCGCGAACAATACGACCAAAATCCGGGACGTCCGGGGCGTCAAAGTCCTTCACGGGCCGTTACGGGGCGAAACCGGGCGTCTTGTGACCCGGCATTTCGTCCTGTTTCCGCTCATTTCCGCGGGTTTCCCGGCGTGACAGCAGCGCTTTTTTTGGCCGGAAAGGTGCGCTTACATCGTTCCAGCGGCAGGCAGACACGCACCGCTGATTCACTCCAAACCTCCCCCGATGCTTACAAAGGATCCCCGAATGAAACGACACCTGACCATCATGAGTGCCGCGGCCGCCGTCGTCATCGCGATGACGGTGTCGGGCTGCGGGGGCAGCGCCGAAGCCGGCGCCGGTGCCGCCGCCGGCGCCACCGAGGTGAAAGAGCTCCGCTACCAGGGCTGGGCCAACACCGTGACGCTCCCCGAACTGGCCCAGGACCTCGGCTACTTCGGCGACGTCAAGCTCAACTGGGTGGGCAATACCATCAGCGGCCCGCAGGACATCCAGTCGGCAGCCACCGGGCAGACGGACTTCGGCGGTGCTTTCGCCGGAGCCGTGGTCAAGCTCGTGGAAGCGGGCGCCCCAGTGAAAGCGGTCATCAACTACTACGGCGAAGACGAGAAGACGTTCAACGGCTTCTACGTCAAGGAAGACAGCCCCATCCGCACCGCCCGGGACTTCATCGGCAAGAAGATCGCGGTGAACACGCTGGGCGCACACGCGGACGCCGTCATCAACACGTACCTGCAGAAGAACGGCCTGAGCGCCGAGGAAATCAAGCAGGTCCAGCTGGTGGTGGTCCCGCCCAACGACACCGAGGAAGCCATCCGCCGCGGCCAGGTGGACGCCGGGTCGCTGGGCAGCATCCTGCAGGACAAGGCAATCGCCAACGGCGGCCTGCGCTCGGTGTTCAGCGACGCCGAACTCTTCGGCACCTTCGCCGGCGGCCCCTACGTGCTCCGCACCGACTTCATCGCCAAGAACCCCAACACCACGCGGACGTTCACCACAGGGGTGGCGAAGGCCATCGAGTGGGAACGGACCACGCCGCGTGAGGAAGTCATAGCCCGCTTCACCAAGATCCTGCAGGAACGCGGACGCAACGAGAACCCGGCCGCCCTGCAGTACTGGAAGAGCGTGGGCGTTCCGGCCAAGGGCGAGATCAAGGACGAGGACTTCACCCGCTGGGGCAAGTGGCTCAAGGACACCGGAATCGTCAAGGGCGAGCTGGACCCGAAGAAGATCTACACCAACGAGTTCAACGGGCTGGTGAACCCGTGAGCCACTCCTCCCCCGCCACTCATGCCGCCACCCGGGACAGCGAAAGGACAGCCATGACGCCGAAAATCAGCCTGCGGAACGTCACCAAGGAATTCGCGGTGCGCCAAGTCAAGACCAGCGGGAAACTGCACAGCCGGAAACAGACCGGCCCGTCCGTGCTGACCGCTCTGGATGACCTCAGCCTGGACGTCGCCGCCGGCGAGTTCCTCACCCTCGTGGGGCCCAGCGGCTCCGGCAAGACCACCCTGCTGGACCTGCTGGCCGGCCTCTCCCGGCCCACCTCGGGCAGCGTGCTGGTGGACGACAAGGAAGTGACAGGCCCGGGCCCGGACCGCGCCGTCGTCTTCCAGCAGTACGCACTCTTCCCCTGGCGGACCGCCTCCGCCAACGTCTCCATCGGGCTGGAGAACTCCGGCCTGTCCAGGAAGGAACGGGCCGCGCAGGCCAGCGAATTCCTGGACCTGGTGGGCCTGGCAGGGTTCGAGGACCGCTACCCGCACGAACTGTCCGGCGGTATGAAGCAGCGCGTGGCCATCGCTAGGAGCCTCGCCTATGAGCCGGACATCCTGCTGATGGACGAACCTTTCGCCGCCCTCGACGCGCAGACCCGCGAGCAGCTCCAGGACGAGCTGCTGCGGATCTGGAAGGCCACGGGCAAGACCATCGTGTTCATCACGCACGGTATCGACGAGGCCGTCTACCTCGGCCAGCGGGTGGCAGTCCTCAGCGCACGCCCGGGCCGGCTCAAGGAGTTCGTGGACATCAACATCCCTGACCGTGACGGCGAGGACGATGTGCGGTCCCATCCGGCGTTCGTCGAACACCGGCACCAGGTCTGGTCCCTCCTGCACGACGAGGTCCGGCTCGCCCAGGGCTCCGGACACCGCAAGATCCTGCCCGACGGAACGGCCCCCGACGAACAGCCCCAGGAAAGGAGCGCTGCCTGATGAGCGCTGTGTTGACCCGACCGCCGGAGGCGGCTGCCGCCGTCGAACGTTCACTGCAGGGGGGACCCGGTCCGGACAGCGGACCACGCCCGACGCCGGCGGGCAGGCTTGCTGCCCTGGCCGGGATCGCCGGGCGGGCGGGCTGGAAATCGCTCGCCGTGCTGCTGTTCCTCGCGCTGTGGGAGCTCGGCCCGACCTACCTCGCCAGCCCGTCCACCCGGGTGTTCCTGCCGCCGCTGCACGAAGTGCTTGCTGCCGGTGCGAAGCTGGTGGAGAACGGACAGCTGCAGAGCCACCTGCAGGCCAGCCTTACCCGCTCGGTGTCCGGTTTCAGCATCGCGGTGGTGTCCGCCGTCGTCCTGGGGCTGCTGATCGCCTGGTACGGCTGGCTCAGCTCGTTCCTGAACCCGCTGCTGGAACTGTTCCGCAACACGGCCACGCTGGCGCTGCTTCCCGTATTCACGCTGCTGCTGGGCATCGGCGAGGAATCGAAGATCACCATCGTGGCCTACGCGGCGTTTTTCCCGGTGCTGCTGAACACCATCGCCGGTGTCCGGACCGTGGACCCGCTCCTCATCCGGGCCGCGAGGTCGCTGGGGCTGAACAGCTTCCGGCTCTTCCAGAAGGTCATCCTGCCATCGGCTGTTCCGACGATTTTCACCGGCATCCGGATGGCCGGCACGTCCTCCATCCTGGTGCTGATCGCCGCCGAAATGGTGGGCGCCAAAGCCGGGCTGGGCTACCTGATCGTCAATTCGCAGATGAGCTTCCTGATTCCGGACATGTACGCCGGCATCCTCACCGTCTCCGTCCTGGGCCTGGCGGTCAACGTCCTCCTCGTTGCCCTGGAGCGGCACTTCTCCCGCTGGCGCACCGCCGTCGGCTCCGGCAACTGACCGTTTCACCCGCGGCCTCTCCGCACCATCCGTCACCGCACCATCAACCAGTAAGGAATAAAGCAATGACCACCATCACCGAAACCAAGCTCGAATTCGCCAAACTGGGTTCCCGCATCGGGGCTGAAATCCGCGGCCTGGACCTCAGCGGGGACCTCTCCCCGGACACCGTGGCCCGGATCCGCGAGGCCCTGAACGAACACAAGGCCCTGGTGTTCCGCGAGGCGAACATCCTCACCGACGAGGCGCAGGTGAAGTTCGCAAGCCACTTCGGGCCCCTGACCAAGGCGCACCCCACCGTGGCCTCCGTGGAGGGTGAAGAGAACGTCCTGCCCGTGGACAGCGAGAACGGCTCCGCCAACAACTGGCACACGGACGTCACGTTCGTGGTCAACCCGCCGCAGGCATCAACGCTGCGGAGCATCGACCTGCCGGCGTACGGCGGGGAAACGCTGATCGCGTCCTCGGCCGGAGCGTACGCCGACCTGCCGGAGGAGCTGCGGAACTTCGCGGACACCCTGTGGGCCATCCACACCAACGACTACGACTACTCGGTGCCGAAGAACCTGGAGCACCAGAACGCCGAGGAACGGCGCAAGGAGTTCACGCGCCTGAAGTTCGAGACCGCCCATCCGGTGGTCCGGGTCCACCCCCTGACCGGCGAGCGCGGATTGTTCATTGGGGGCTTCGCGCAGCGGCTGCGGATCGTGGGCCTGTCCAACACCGAGTCGAAGGACATCATCAGGCTGCTCCAGGCCTACGTCACGCGTCCGGAGAACGTGGTGCGGGTGAACTGGGAGCCGAACCAGCTGGTGCTCTTCGACAACCGCATCACCCAGCACTACGCCCCGGACAACTACGACGGCCAGCCGCGCAAGCTCAACCGCGTCACCATCGCCGGCGACATTCCGGTGGGCGTGGACGGCAAGCAGAGCCAGGCCCTGCAGGGCGACTCCACCACGTACTCGGTGGTGGCGCCGCTGTAGGAGCTCCAAGCCCAACTAGGTCGCAGTTAATGTCGTTTTGAGCCCTGATAACGACATCTGCTGCGACCTAGTTGGGTTAAGCGGCGTTTAGGGGATGTTGCTCCCCCGGGCCGTGACCCACAGCCGGTACCACTCGGCGCGGGTCATGGCAGCGGCAACCCGGGCCGCTCCGGCGCAGGCACGGATGCGGTCCGGGTTGGCCGAACCGATCACGGGCGCGATCCCGGCCGGATGCCGCATGAGCCACCCGAGGAGGATCGCCTCCCTGGTGGTCCCCTTGGCCTTCGCCATCTCCGCGACGAGCACCGCCGTGGCGGCCTCTGCCGGCGAAGGGCTTTCCGGCGGAGCTCCGCTGTAGTGTCCCTGGGCCAGCGCCCCGTAGGCCTGCAGGGTGATTCCCTGCCGGCTGCAGAACTCCACAGTGCCGTGCGGGAAGCTGTAATCCAGCCCTTCACCGTGGTTCACCAGCACGGTGCTTTCCAGCCAGGCCCGCTTCAGCAGGCTCATTTCCAGCTGGTTGGCCACCACCGGGGTTTCCAGGTGGTCCTGCAGTGCCTCGATCTGCGGGGCCGACATGTTGGACACCCCCACCTGCCGCACTTTGCCTTCCCGCAGTAACTGCCCGACGGCGGACGCCACCTCGGCGGGGTCGGCCAGCGGGTCGGGGCGGTGTAGCAGGAGGACATCCACGTAGTCGGTCTTCAGCCGCTTCAGGCTGCCGTTGACCCGCTCGAGGATTCCCTCGCGGCTCAGGTCGTAGTGTGTTTCGAGTCCCTGCTCGTTGAGCCGGATCCCGCACTTGGTCTGGAGCCGGATCCGTTCCCGCAGCCCCGGTGTGATCGCCAGGACCTCGCCGAAGACCGCCTCGGACTTGCCGCCGCGGTAGATGTCGGCGTGGTCGAACAGCGTGATGCCTGCGTCGAGGGCGGCGTCGATTGCGGCGGCCGCCTGCTCCACGTGCTCAGCGGCGTAGGGCTCGGCGGACCAGCTGCCGCCCAGGCCCATGCAGCCGTAAATCAGTTCCTGGGTACGGGATGGAGCGTTGTGTTCACTCATTGCGTCACTCTTTCATGAGCTTGGACAGAAGCACAGGTGGCGGGACCCGGCCGGGTCCCGCCACCTGTGCA
>NZ_JARCCY010000059.1:0-24062 GCF_039907775.1 Arthrobacter sp. CC3 | reverse complement strand
GCATCGGACGTGACGGGAGCACCGGACTGTGTGGTGGACACAGCGGGCGCAGAGATGTTCAAGGTCATCTTTCTCCTTTGGTTGGGTTTGTTGCTTAGTTTCGTTCGGCGGGTAGCTTTTGGGTGCGCTGGCAGTCCTGGCAGATGCCCTGATACATAACGTCAGCGATCTGGATGGTCATCGGCTCGGAGTTTTCGTCCCAGTGCGGCGTGAGGCAGGGCGCATGGCCCACGGCGCAGTCCACGTCTTCCACGCGCCCGCAACTGATGCAGATGGCGTGGTGGTGGTTATCGCCCACCCGCGTCTCGTAGAGCGCAGGGGAGTGGGGCGGTTCGAACCGGCGCAGCATGTGCAGGTCCGTGAGGTCCCCGAGGACTACATACACGGATTGCGCGGTCATCTCAGGCAGCTCCTCACGGGCGGCGGCAAGGATGCTTTCGGCCGGCGAGTGCGGGTGGTGTTCGACGGCGGTGAGGACCGCCAGCCGCTGTTTGGTCACCCGGCGGCCGTGGGCGCGCAGGGCGGCTGCCCATGCATCCTGGCCGGCCTCGTGAACTGTCATAGCCCCATTCAAGCACTTATTATGACTAAATCACAATAAGGCGGGGCTAATCTCCGGAGAATGGAGCAACATTTCAAAGGGGTTCACGGCTTCACCGGCGGAGCGGCCCAGCGTGTGCAGCTCCAGGCGCCCGTCGGTGACGGCGGTATCCGGCACGATGCAACTGAGGCCGGCGACGGCCTGGCGAAGCGCCAGGCCTTCCAACGCCGCGGCCAGCGCAAGTAGTTCCGCCGGGGCCACATCCTCCACGGACCCGAGGGGCCGCTCCGGGGACAGTACCGTGTGGTGGGACCCTGCCGGGGTCGACGGCGGCCATGTGCGGATGGCGGGCAGCGGCGCACCGGAATCCGGGCTCGCCTCCGGGCGTGCCGCTGAAGCTGCCGCCTTCAGCAACGCGGTGCGCAGGCCGGCGTCGTACTTGTCCAGGTCCTGGTCCGACGCGGGCTTCCTGCGCTGCGCAGGCAGGGAGAGTTGTTCCGCCGGGGTGACCGGTTCACCGTCCCAGCGGCCGAAAAGGTGGAACGTGGGGGTGGAGGATTCCGCCGCCGGCTCGCCGATCGAAGCACCAAGCGCATGCCAGCGGTGTGCGAAGAGCAGGGTGCAGGTATCAGCGCCGAGGACGTCGGCCAATGCCCTGCGGGCAGCATTGTGGCAGCGCAGCCAGTCGGCCGCCGATCGGTGGTCCAGGGCCGTTGCCGGATCGCTGAGGCGGATCATCAGGTGGCCGGAAGTCAGCGGAGTGCGCGGCCGGGTGACCTCCCAGACCGACGAGCCGAAAAGCAGCCGCCTGGACAACTGCATGCGCACTCCCTCCACCGTGGTGATTCCCGCCCGGGACTCACCCCGAGACTATCAAGGCCAAGGTAAACACCCGGGAGCCCCGGTTCCGCAGGCGCCCGCGGCTAGAGTTGCCCAGTGGCAAAACTTCTGGCTGACCTCACCCCGCTGCGCGAAAGCCCCGATTTCCGCCGGCTCTGGCTCGGATCCGCCGTCTCCAACCTCGGCAGCCAGCTGACCCTGGTTGCGGTGAGCCTGGAGGTGTACCGGCTGACGCAGGACAGCCTCTACGTGGGCCTCCTGAGTATTTTCGCGCTGGTTCCCCTGGTGCTGGGCGGACTGCTGGGCGGCTCCATCGCCGATGCCCACGACCGCCGCAGGGTGGCCCTCCTGGCGACCAGCGTGCTGTGGCTGACCACGGCCGCGCTGGCCGCACAGGCCTGGCTGGAGGTGGGGAACGTGTGGCTGCTGTACGTGCTGGTGGCCGTGCAGAGCGGCGCGCAGGCCATCAACCAGCCGGCCCGCAGCGCCATCATCCCGATGCTGGTCCGCAAGGAACTGCTGCCGGCGGCCAACGCTTTGAGCATGATCAGCTTCGGCCTGGCCATGACGGCCGGTCCGCTCCTGGCCGGCGTTCTGGTGGCGTGGGTCGGCTTCGGCTGGACCTACACGCTGGACGTGGTGAGCTTCGTGTTTGCCTTCTGGGCACTGCTGAAGCTGCCGCCCATGCCGCCGGGCAAGGAGGCGCACCGCGCCGGCCTCCGTTCCGTCGTCGAGGGTTTCCGTTTCCTGGGCACCCGCCCGAACCTGCGGATGACGTTCGTGATCGACCTCGTGGCCATGATCTTCGCTCAGCCGCGGGCACTGATGCCGGCGATCGGCGCGGTGATGATCGGGGGCGGCGAAGCCACCGTGGGCGTGCTCCTGGCGTCCACGGCTGTTGGTGCGTTCCTGGCCGGGCTGTTCTCCGGGCCGCTGGGCGGTATCCGGCGGCAGGGCGGCGCGGTGGTGTGGTCCGTCATGGGCTGGGGTGCGTCCATCGCCGGCTTCGGGCTGGTGGTGGTACTGGCCGGACGCTCCGGGGTGGACGGTGTGACGTGGTGGTTGCTGCCCGCCGCGCTCTGCTGCGCATTGGCCGGCATTTCGGATTCCGTGAGCGCCGTCTTCCGTACCACCATCCTTCAGGCAGCGACGCCGGACCACCTGCGCGGGCGGCTCCAGGGCGTGTTTGTGGTAGTGGTGGCAGGCGGCCCGAGGATCGGCGACATGCTGGCCGGCGGCGGCACTAAACTTTTGAGTGAAGGTTGGGTTTTGTTGCTGGGCGGCCTGTTGTGCATCGCCGTGGCTTGGGCGGTGGCACGCTGGCAGTCCGGTTTCCTGAAGTACGACGCGCGGAACCCCGTTCCGTAGCGGCACGTTAGTCAGGAACAACGGGGGAACTTCGTCAGGAGGCACAGTGCATAATCACCACAACGGACTGAAGACCGCGGCGCTGTTCGGGGTGCTCTGGGCGGTGCTGCTGGGGCTGGGCGCCGTGATCGGCAGCAGCACGCGGAGCACCACCCCCATCTGGATCATGGCGCTGGTGGGCGTGGGCACCACAGCTTACGGGTACTGGAACAGCGACAAGATCGCGCTCCGGTCCATGCAGGCCTACCCCGTCACCGAGGAACAGGCCCCCCAGCTTTACCAGATTGTCCGTGAGCTCTCGGCCAAGGCCAACCAGCCCATGCCGCGGATCTACGTTTCGCCCACGCCTGCGCCGAACGCCTTTGCCACCGGACGGAACCCGCAGAACGCCGCGGTCTGCTGCACCGAAGGCATCCTGCGGCTGCTGAGCACCCGCGAGCTTCGCGGCGTGCTGGGCCACGAGCTCATGCACGTCTACAACCGGGACATCCTCACGTCGTCCGTGGCTGCGGCCGTGGCCGGTGTGATCACCTCGGTGGGGCAGATGCTGCTGTTCTTCGGCGGCGGGGACCGGCGCAACTCCAACCCGTTCGCGATGCTCGCCATGGCCCTGCTTGCCCCGCTGGCGGCGATGGTGATCCAGTCGGCCATCTCCCGGACCAGGGAGTACGACGCCGACGAGGACGGTTCCGCGCTCACCGGCGATCCGCTGGCGCTCGCCTCAGCCCTGCGCAAGATCCATCAGGGCGTGCAGATGGTGCCGCTCCCGCAGGACCAGAAACTGGTGAACACCTCGCACCTGATGATCGCCAACCCGTTCCGTGGCGGCGGCATGAGCAGGATGTTCGCAACGCATCCGGCCATGCAGGACCGCATCGCCCGGCTGGAACTGATGGCGCGCGGACCGCTCGGCTGAGCTGCCGCCGTCGTACTTCCGACGCGCAAAAAGGCTGGCGACACCCGTATACCGGTGTCGCCAGCCTTTTTGCGTGGCGTGTGGATTTTTGCGCGTCGAAAACGGCGGGCGCGGTCTAGCTGCGGAAGTTGACGAACTGCAGGTCGGCCTCGTCAAAGTCCTTCAGCAGGGCCATGGTGGCCTGGAGATCATCGCGGGACTTGGACGTCACCCGGAGTTCATCGCCTTGGATCTGGGACTTGACGGACTTCGGCGCCTCGTCGCGGATCAGCTTGTTGATCTTCTTGGCGAGGTCCTGGGCGATGCCCTCCTTGATGGAGGCTTCCAGCCGGTATTCCTTGCCGGATGCGTAGGGCTCGCCGGTGTCCAGCGACTTCAGGGAGATCCCGCGACGGATGAGCTTGGACTGCAGAACGTCCAGGACGGCGAGCACGCGCTCTTCGGAATTGGCCTTCATCAGGATCTTTTCACCGCTGAAATCGACCTCTGCGCCAACGCCCTTGAAATCGTAGCGCTGGGCCAGTTCCTTCTGCGCCTGGTTCAGCGCGTTGGCAACTTCCTGCTTGTCTACCTTGCTGACGACGTCGAATGTGGATTCGCCTGCCATAACTGTCCTCCTGCTGATCGCCTGGATGCCCCTTCAGGGGCGGTACTGTCTGCATTCCAGCCTAGTACGGATGGCGTCCAAGTGAAGGCCCGGGTCCGCTCCGCCCGATTCACAGTTTCCTCATAGCGGACACATGGCGGGAACGAAGTCTTGGGCCCCAGAGTTGGAGGTGTTGGAAGAGTTGCCCCGGAAGGAACCCGCCATGCACCAGAAAGCCGTCCGCTACGTCACCCGCTCGACTGCCGCGGCCGCCACCACGCTCGCCACCGCAGCCACCTCCGTCGCAGCCGCCGCGGTGGCCGCCTCGATCATCCTGAGCCCCGTAGCAGACGTTCCTTCCCGGCTGGACGGCGTCCACTCGGATCTGATGCGGGCGGTGCAGCTGAACCAGATCACCGAGGAGCAGGCTGCGAAGTTCGAAGCGAAACTGGCCGGACGCATTCTTGGTGAAGCCTGATTTTTGGCGGAATTCCGGGGTATTTGGCGGCCTTCGCGGCTCGATTCGATTCTTCGGCAGAAGTTCTGTAAAGTTGTCTTGCCCGCGGTTACTGGAAGCGAAACGGACTGGAAACAGCCGTTCTGAACATAGCAGCCGCGAGTGATCTTCTTTTGAAGTTCGGCAGATTACCCGAGCGGCCAAAGGGGGCTGACTGTAAATCAGCTGGCAACGCCTACGGGGGTTCGAATCCCTCATCTGCCACCCAAGGAAAAGTCTCCGGAACCACCAGGTTCCGGAGACTTTTCTGTTTAAGCGCTTGGACCTTATGGGCCAGGGCCGCCTTCCGGCAGAGCCTTGTCCGCGGCTCCCGGCCTTGAAGGTTCGGAGCCGCGGACAAGCCTAGGACCCTTGGTTGAGGGGACCCTAGTTGAGTCCGATCACCAGCATCTGGTTGGTTCCCGGGATGCAGGTCTGCAGGATGACCCGCGGGAAGCCGCCGAAGATCGCAGAGACATTGTTGGTGGTGCCCGGATTCGGCACCTGTCCGCGTCCGACTACGGTGTAGGTCCCGTAGCCCGGAATGCTGACAGTCTCGCCCACTCCGATCCCCGAGAACCGTGCCCAGCCGCCGCAGAACTCGTGCTCCGTGATGAAAAGGGCGTAGGCATCGGTCGGGGTGAAATGGATGGGGCCGATGCAGGCGTCCACCATGGACTGGCCGCCGGCACCCGCCACATAGATCGTGCGGACGGCAGGAGCCGGGGCAGGTGCCGGAGCGGGGGCTGGCGCCGGGGCCGGGGCGGGCGCCGCCGCTGGTGCCGGAGCAGCCGCGGGTGCGGGTGCCGGTGCGGCGACGGCGGGTCCCGTCAGCTTGAGCACCTGCCCGGGCACGATCGGTGAGTACACGCCCAGGCCGTTGGCCGCCAGCATGGCGTTCATGTCGACGCCGAAGCGGGCTGCTATGGCCCCCACGGTGTCGCCGGCTGCCACGGTGTACAGGTTGGACTCTTCCTGAGCCGGAGCCGGGGCTGGAGCCGGTTCCGGGGCAGGTGCCGGTTCGGCGGCCGGGGCTGGCGGCGCAGCGGCTTCGGGGGCGGCGGCGACGGCCGCCTCCGGCGTCCCCGCACCTGCTGTCGCCGGCCTGTCTGCGGATTTGTCTGCTTCTGGTGCGGGTGCCGTCACTGCCTGGGCGTCGCTGACGCGGGACGTCTGCGCTGCGGCGGAGTAGCCGACGGCAGTCAATGCGACTGCGGTGACTACGGCGCCCGCGGCCAGCAGTGTCCTCAGCCTGGTGGCGGTGGCGCTACTTTTTGTGGTGGTTGGGGCAGGTGAGCTGCCCCCGGAGTAAAGCTCGTTTTGATCCATCGGTTCCCCCCGAGAGTCAATTGCCTTGGGGTCAACAGGACAGCGGGCCCCAAGGTGGCGGTGCGCCGGAAGCCGGCCGCGTGATAGTGCGGCCGTTGCATGGAGGCGCATGAAGTGACCTGCCGAAACGTTGAGTAATTTCGGAGGCCGAGTGATTAGACCCATGCCCACGTGGTGGTCATGTGTAATTCCGGAATGCTGCTTTCCCTAGGAATATCGAGTCTATGAATGAGGTGTAATCACTGCACGAGTGGGAATTACCCGACTATTTGTGCGCGGCACCCGCGGCCGTGCGGTGCGTACTTAACGGCTTCGCTATTCGACGGCGGGAACACTCGCAAAGGGGCGGAAGGCTACTCGCCCCGACGCAGGTATCCCTGTACTTTCCCGCCATCCAGGGCCAGCGGGCGCCTTGCATACGTGGGTGCGGCCTGGCTGGTTAATTAGTTCGCCCGGGGGGCTAATGCAGAATATTGACGGAATCTTGATGGTTTATCTAATTCACCCGTTTGGATTGATTGCACGAAAAAGGCAGTCAGTGGATCCGGATGTCCGATGACTGCCTTTCTGGAATTCGCACTCCCTGCGGGGAATTAAGTCTCGTTTTGGCGTTCGCGGCGCAGTTCCGCCAATTCCTGGCGCAGGGCGGCCACTTCCACCAGCAGTTCGCGGACGTCCGCGCGGACGGGAAGTTCGGCCAATTCCACCGCCGCTTCCGTGTTTTCCTCGACCCTTTGCACCAGCCAGGAAGCAATGGAGGCCGTGACCACACCCAGCACTGCGATGCCGCTCATCATCAGGGCCGCGGCAACCATGCGGCCAATCGGGGTGACGGGAAAGAGGTCCCCGTAGCCCACTGTGGTGATGGTGGTGATGGCCCACCAGGCGGCGTCCCCGAATGTGAGGATCTTGGCGTCAGGGGCGTTTTGTTCGACGTCGAGGACGGCCAGGGCGCCGACGAACACCAGCAGGACAGCGGAGCCGGCCACGTAAGTGACCACGCGGCCACGAAGGGTCTCGCCCACCGTCCGGTGCAGAACGGAGAGCAGGGTGACCAGCCGGAGCAGCCGGAAGAACGGCAGGGCAACGATCAGCAGCTCGTGCAGGTTGAGGATGAACCAGCGCTTCCTGTTGTCCGCGAGGCACAGGTTGGCGGCATAGTCGGCAGCGAAGACAGCCCAGGTGATCCACATGACGCCTTCAAGGACGTCGGCCTGCCGCCCTTCGATGTGGCCGATCACCTGCCAGGCGTAGGCAGTCAGGAAAACGAGTGCGGTTCCCATCAGGGGCCACTCGGCGATGTCCCTGTAGCGTTGCTGCGTCATGCTGAAATCCTAAGGGCGGCGGCTCTTGGCCACTGATGTTACTGGTGGGTAACATGGGTTCATGCACCTCCTCTTGCGAACACTCCTGCTCCTTTTCACTTCTTCCCGCAGGCTGCCCCTGAGTATCTGGGGCAGCTCCTCGCTGCAGCTGCGCGTACTGCCCACAGACATCGACATCGCCATGCACGTCAACAACGGGATGTACTTCTCGCTGATGGATCTGGGCCGGTTTGACCTCATGGCGCGGAGCGGAACCTGGAAGAAGATGCGCCGGCGTGGCTGGTCGCCCGTGGCCGCGGGGGAGACCATCGCCTTCCGGAAGTCCCTGCAGCTGTGGCAGCAGTACACCATCGAAACCCGCATCATCGGGCTGGACACCAAGGCCATCTACTTCGAGCAGCGCATGGTGGCGGACGGCGAAATCTATGCCCGCGCCTACATTGCCACGAGGCTGGTCAGCAAGGGGAAACCGGTCAGCCAGGAAGAGATCTTCCGGGAGTTCGGCGAGCCGCCGGCCGGACTCGAACTGCCGGAGTGGATCCACGAGTGGCGCGAAACCAACGCGCTGCCCGGCTCCCGCCGCGAGGCCCCCCACGTCTGGCACTGAAGCCTTGCAGCTGGCGCGGCGCCGGGACGTGGGGGCCGGAACGCGGGGGCCGGGACGCGGGCGCCGGGCGATAACGCTCGCACGCCAGGAGGTGTGCCATGAGCGAAACGATCGGGACATCACCGGGCGGCTCGCGTACCGTTGACCCATGGCTACCGTAGACATTACAGGTGAACAGTTCGCATCAACCGTCGAGAACAACGACATCGTCCTCGTTGATTTCTGGGCCGAATGGTGTGGTCCCTGCAAGCAGTTTGGACCCACCTATTCCGCAGTATCCGAGAAGCACCCGGACGTCGTCTTCACCAAGGTGGACACCGAAGCCGAACAGCAGCTGGCCGCCGAGGCAGGAATCACGTCCATCCCCACGCTGATGGCCTTCCGCGAAAAGGTGCTGGTGTTCTCGCAGCCCGGCGCGCTGAACGCCCAGCAGCTGGAACAGGTGGTTGACGCCGTCAAGGCACTGGACATGGAAGAAGTCCACGCGCACGTGGCACGCTCGCAGGCTGAGGCGGCCGCGGCTGCCGGCAAGCAGGACGGCACGCAGATTCCCGAGGCCTAAAACCCCGCTGCACAATGACTTAAAATCCAACGCGGGGCCGCTTCAGCCGATGAACCCAAGGTTCATGCCGGCGAAGCGGCCCCGCGTTGTTTTGTTCGGGAAGTAGTTCAGGAAGGCGGCGGGCGCTACAGCCGTTCGAGCCTGACAGGTTCGGCCAGCAGCGCGCTCAGCGACTCGTTGAGGTCCTGGACGGCGGTGCCCTTGGAATGCTTCGCCAGGTCCTCCTCCGAGGCCCACTGCTCAGTCAGCACCAGCTTTTCCTCGGTGGCCTCCGTCAGTTCATACCGGATGCAGCCGGGCTCATTCACCACCTCGTCGATCGCGATTTCGAGGGCGAGCTTCACGCGGAAGAATTCGCCGTCGTTGGGGATGAACGTTGCCTTCAGGTCAATCGGTGCACTCATGCGTTTCACCCTACCGGGCCGCGGCCTGCCGTCCCGAAATATTTTGTAGGGCTTCCTAGTTTTTCGCGTCCCTTACGCTTCTTTTACCGGTGGTCTGTTGGTAGCGTGCCAGCATGCGCGCTTATACAGCCGGGGACACTGACGTCCCGCTGCTTGACGAGACCATCGGCCAGAACTTCGAGCGGATCGTGGCCAGCTTTCCGTTCCACGACGCCCTGATTGAGGCGGCTCCCGTCCCCGGCGCCGATGCCCGCCGGTGGAGTTACACCAAACTGAACGACGACGTCGACAGGCTGGCCCGCGCGCTGCTCGCCCGGGGCGTCGCGGCGGGGGAGCGGATCGGCATCTGGAGTCCCAACTGCGCGGAATGGACCATCCTGCAGTACGCCACGGCCAAGATCGGCGCGATCCTCGTCAACGTGAACCCGGCGTACCGGAGCCATGAACTGGAGTTCGTGGTCAGGCAGAACGGCATGAGGATGCTGGTGGCGGCACCGTCGGACCGGAGCAGCGACTACACCGGGATGGCCCGGCATGCCCTCGCCGAATGCCCGGAACTGAAGGAACTTGTCTTCCTGCCGGACGGCGGCCAGCCTCAGCTGCAGGCGGGGGATCCTGAAACTGAGGCGGAAATGACGTATGCCGAGCTGCTCAAGCGGGCAGACGACGTCGGGCATTCCGTCCTGAAGGCCCGCCTGGCGGGGCTGGACCCGGACGACCCCATCAACCTGCAGTACACCTCGGGCACCACCGGGTTCCCCAAGGGCGCAACGCTGACACACCGCAACATCCTGAACAACGGGTATTCCATCGGAGAGCTGCTGGGATATACGGAGCAGGACCGGGTGGTGATTCCGGTGCCCTTCTACCACTGCTTCGGGATGGTGATCGGGAACCTCAACGCCCTAAGCCACGGCGCGGCCACCATCATTCCGGGACGCTCTTTCACTCCGGCGGCGGCGCTGGAAGCGGTCCAGGACTTCGGCGGGACGTCCCTGTACGGCGTGCCCACCATGTTCATCGGCGAACTCGCGCTGCCGGACTTCGCCTCGTACGACCTGTCCACGCTCCGCACCGGCGTCATGGCCGGGTCCCCGTGTCCCATCGAGGTGATGAACCGGGTCATCACGGAGATGAACATGACGGATGTGGCCATCTGCTACGGCATGACGGAAACGTCCCCGGTGTCCACCATGACCCGGGCCGGGGACACCATGCAGCAGCGCACGGAGACCGTCGGCCGGACCATGCCGCAGCTCGAGAGCCAGGTAGTTGACCCGGTGACGGGCAGCGTGCTGGAGCGCGGGGAGATCGGCGAGCTGTGCACCCGCGGCTACGCGGTGATGAAGGGGTACTGGAACCAGCCGGACAAGACCGCCGAGGCCATTGACGCGGACGGCTGGATGCACACCGGCGACCTGGCCCGCATGGACGAGGACGGGTACGTGGTGATCGAGGGCCGGATCAAGGACATGGTGATCCGTGGCGGCGAGAACATCTACCCGCGCGAGATCGAGGAATTCCTGTACACCCACCCCTCGATCCAGGATGTCCAGGTGATCGGCGTCCCCGACGCCAAGTACGGTGAGGAACTCATGGCCTGCATCATCCTCAAGCCCGGCGCGGAGCCGCTGGACGTACCCGCCGTCGCCGAGTTCTGCCGGGGGAGGCTGGCCCACTACAAGATCCCGCGCTACGTGGAGGTCCGCGACAGCTTCCCGATGACCGTTTCCGGAAAGATCCGGAAGGTGGAGATGCGGCAGGAGGCCGTGGCCCGGCTGGGACTGTGACCCCTAGCTGATGTTGCGGTTGATCGCACGGACTCCCACCACAAGTCCGACGGCGGCAGTCACCGCCGCGGCGATGAGTCCCAGGAGCGTGTCCGCGCCGACGTTGCCCGCGAACAGCTCCCGCTCGGCGTTGACCAGGTAGGTGAGCGGATTGAACTGGCTGGCCACCTTCATCCAGCCCGGACCCGCTTCGATGGGCAGCATGATGCCGGAAAGGATCATGAGCGGAAACAGCAGCGTTTGCTGCACTCCCCAGAAGATCCACTCCTTGTTCTGCGAGACCAGGGCCAGCGAGTAGGACAGTGCGCCAAGCCCGATACCGAAGATGCCCAGGACAACAAGCCCGAACAACACGTGCAGCGGATGGAACACGAAGCCGAACGGGATGCAGACGAGGGCTATGAGCAAGCCCTGCACCACGAGCGGCGCCCATTCCTTCAGGGCCCGCCCGATCATCAGGGATGACCGGGACAGCGGCGTGGCGAGGATCCGCTCGTACGAGCCCGTCATCAGTTCGTACTGCAGGTTGGAGCCTGTCATGGACGTCCCGAAGAGGGCAATCATCACCACCACGCCGGGCAGGAACCACTGCAGCGTGGACTGTCCGCCGAACGCCGGCGCGCCCACGGCGGAGCCGAGCAGCGGGCCGAACAGTCCCAGGAAGACGAGGGGCTGGAGCAGCGAGAAGACCAGCGAGAAGGGGTCGCGCAGCGGCAGCAGCATCTCACGCCAGAACACGTACTTCGTGTCATGCAGGACCCGGCCGAGGCCCGGCTTCTTCAGGACCTCCGGAACTGGCTGGGCGGTCATCAGCGGTTTGCTCCTTCCCTGAGGTTCCGGCCGGTCAACTCGAGGAACACGTCGTCCAGGGTGGGCGGTTTGAGCTCCAGGGACTGGGCGGGAGCGCCGGCGTCGTCCATTTCCTTCAGCAAGGCGGGCGCCAGCCGGGCGCCTTCGGTGAGCCGGAGACGGAAGCTGACCACGCCGTCGTGCGTGTTTTCCTGGACGTCACCGCCGGCGGCGGCGCGCCCCAGCAGCCCGCGGACGCCTGCCGCTGCCCCGGCCGCCACCTCCACGGCCAGCAGGTCCCCGGCCAGGTTGGCCTTGAGGCGGGCTGCTGTGTCGTCGGCGATGATCCGGCCGTGGTCGATGACGATGACCCGCTCGGACATCGAATCGGCCTCGTCCATGTAGTGCGTGGTGAGGACGACGGTGGTCCCGTGCTCGGCGCGCAGCCGCATGATGTGTTCCCACAGGTTGGCCCTGTTCTGCGGGTCCATGCCGGTGGAGGGTTCGTCGAGGAACAGCAGGTGCGGTGAGTGCATGAGGCCCAGGGCCACGTCCATCCGGCGCCGCTGCCCGCCGGAGAGCTTGATGACCGTGCGTTTGGCGAGGTCGGCCAGGTCCAGGGACGTCAGGAGTTCCCGGGCGCGGGCCGCGGCATCGGTGGTGTTCATCCCGTAGAAGCGGCCCTGCATGACCAGTTCGTCAATCACCCGGAAACTGTGGCCGCCGCCGTTGCCCTGGCCGATGTAGCCGATCCGGGCCCGCACCCCGGCCGGGTCTGCCGTTACGTCGACGCCGGCTACAGTCGCCGTGCCCGAGGTGGGCCGGAGCAGCGTGGTCAGCATCCGCAGGGTGGTGGACTTGCCCGCGCCGTTGGGGCCAAGGAAGGCCACGAGTTCGCCCGGGGCGACGTCGATGTCGACGCCCTTGACGGCCTCGATGGTTTCCTTCTTGACCGTGAAGTTCTTGGTGAGTTTCCGGGTGTGAATCACGGTGTGCTCCAGGCTGCGGGTCACCGGCGTTCCGGCTGCCGGACGCCATGGCGCCACGCTATACCCGTCCGGCGGGGGCGTCCACAGGAGCGGGCCGCAAGTGCCCGTCCGCGGTCTGTGGTTCGCGCCGCCGTAGTCCGTGCCTCTGTGGTTCGCGGTCTGTGGGTCTAGTGCTGGCGGTGGTCCTGGATGGTCATGCGGGGGCCGAACGTGGGTTTCCGGAAGCCGCTGAGGCCGATCATCCGCACCACCCGCTGACGGTGTCCCTGCCACGGCGCCAGCAGCTGCAGCATCCCGGCGTCATCAGTCCTCCGCCCGGTCAGCGCGGCTCCCACGTAGGCCGCGAGGTGGTAGTCGCCCACCGCGATGGAGTCCGGGCAGCCGTGGGTTCTCTGGACCACCTCCGCCGTGGTCCAGATGCCGATGCCCGGAATGGTCTGCATCCTGGCCGATGCTTCCGCAGCGGGCACCTTCGCCAGGCGTTCAAGGGCGACGGCGGAACGCAGCGCCCGCATGACCGTTGCCGAACGCTGCGGTCCCACACCGGCCTTGTGCCACTCCCATGACGGGACCCGCAGCCACTGCTCCGGGGTGGGCTGAAGCCGAAGCCCTGCGGGTGCGGCCGTGCCCGCGCCCGGCGCCGCGGTGCCGAAGCGGTACACCAGGTAGCGGTAACCCCGCCGCGCTTCGATGACCGTGACCTTCTGCTCAAGAATGGTGGGCACCAGCGAGTCAATCATCCGGCCGGTGGCCGGGAGCCGCAGCCCCAGGTTCCGGCGTCGGGCCTCCACCACCATCCGGGGGAGCGTGGCATGGAACTCCGGGTGGTCAAAAGCGGACCAGTCGTCCCCGCTGCCCAGCAGCCGCGGCGCGGCGGCCACGGCCTCCTCGGAACCCGGGCCCCAGGCCTGAACGTCGACTGCCGGTTCGCGGGGGTCCCCGGAAGTGGACAGACGCAGGGACACGGGGCCCCCCGCCGTCGTGAACGCCATCCAGAGCCCGTCCGGCCCCGAGGCAAAAGCCGGATCACTGTTGCCGCGCATCAGTGTTCCGAGGGACTGCAGCATGCTGAAGGGGCCGCCGGGATGCCACCGCAGCGAGGCGTCCGCCGCGGCGGCCAGGCCGGCGGGGACGTCTGCGATGGTCATTGAACAATCGTCCCACGCGGGGCTGACAGCGCCGGAAAACCGCAGCGCCGGAAAACAGCAGTGCCGGAAACAGCAGTGCCGGAATCAGCAGTGCCGGAATCAGCAGTGCCGGAAGCGGGCAAGGCCAAACGGCCCTGCCCGGCAGGTGTGCCCGGGCCTAGACTCCAGTTGTGGCGCGGACCGCCCGCGCCTGGCCCTGTGGGGCCGGACTGTGGAATACCAGGTGAGAACAGTGGCCGGAGGAGTGGTGCACTTCGAGATCCCCGCGGACGACGAAAACCGCGCACGGGACTTCTATACATCCGCTTTCGGGTGGGAATTTCAGGTCATGCCCGAGATGGAATACAGCCTTGCCACGACGACGCCGATGGACGAAACGGGCAGGCCCGCTGTTCCCGGGTCCATCAACGGCGGGCTGTTCAGGCGCGGGGACCTGACCGCCCCGGTTGTCACTGTTGACGTCGAGGACATTGACGCGGCGCTGGAGAAGATCGCGGCCCTGGGCGGTGCGGTCCACCGGGGCAAAATGGAGGTTCCGGGCATGGGATGGAACGCGTATTTCAAAGACAGCGAAGGCAACATCGTGGGCCTGTGGCAGAACGCCGAACCCGGTTCCAATCCTGCCGGCAGCTCCGACGCCGCAGCGAACGACATCGGAGCGTAGCGCCTCAGCGCATCCCGTGGGGCATGCCCGTCTGGCATGCCCTCAGTTCATGCCTGAGACCGTCCACAGCGCCACGACAGCCAAGGGAACCGTCAGCGCCACGGCTACCAGGCCTGCGAGCGCGAATCCACCCCATTTGATCCGGACGTTCAGCGCCCGGAGCCGCTCGTGCCAGAGCAACGTGGCCAGGGACGCCCACGGACTGACCAGCGGGCCGAGGTTTACGCCGATGAGCAGGGCGGCGAGCCGCACAGGCGATCCCGCCACCGGTTCCAGGGCCAGGTAGGCGGGGAGGTTGTTCGCCGCGTTGGCGGCACCCGCGCCCAGTCCGGCCAGCTGCAGGAGGGCGGGCAGGCTGTCGCCCGATCCGGCCGCCCCCGCCAGGAGTTCTGTCAGGCCATTGGCGTGGAGTGCCTCCACGAGCATGAACAGGCCCACCGTCAGCATTAGCGGACGCCACGGAACCATGGACCACCGCAGCGCGGAAGGGCGTCGCCGCAGGAAGACTGCCAGGAGGAAGGCCGCGGCAGCCATGGCGGGGTACTGCACCGGCACTCCGGACACCAGTGCGGGCAGCAGCACCAGCACCGTGGCAGCAGCGGACAGCAGCAGGCCGCGGTCCCGGACACGGTGAACCGGCTGCGGCCCGTACCTTCCGCGCAGGTCCTTGCGGAATGCCAGCCACAACAGGGCGAGGGGAACCAGCAGTCCCACCACGGCAGGCGCCCAGACAAGGCCGGCGAATCCCAGGGGGCTGAGTCCGAGCCTGTCCTGGGCCAGCAGATTGGTCAGGTTGGACACCGGAAGCAGCAGGGAGGCCGTGTTGGCCAGCCAGATGCTGGTCAGGGCGAACGGCAGGGGCGGAATGCGGGCGTGGACAGCCAGGAGCACCACCACCGGAGTCACCAGCACCGCCGTGGTGTCCAGGGACAGGAACACCGTGGAGACAGTGGCCACCGCAATAACCAGGAGCCACAGGATGAAAACGCGGCCGCGGCCCAGGGCAGCCAGACGGTCCGTCACCACCCGGAACAGGCCGGCCTCGTCCAGGAGTTCGGTGACGAGTGACATTGCCAGCACGAAGGACAGGATGGGAACGGTGCGGTCCGCCAGTTCAGCGAAGGCAGGCTCTGGGAGGGCACCCACGGCAAGGGCGGCTATGCCTGCCGCGAGCGTGGCTCCCGGCAGGAGGTAACTCTTGATTTTTGTCAGCCACGCAAACCGATGCACTGCCCCATCGTCCCACCCGCGCCTGCCGAGCGCGTGCACCGCCGCTCAGGCGCGCTCCCGCGCACTGCCGCTCGGGCGCACTCCTGCGCACCCGCCGCTCAGGGCAACTCCTGCGCACCCGCCGCTCAGGGGTGCGGCCGGGAGCCAAAACGGGTGCAGCGGTCCCGAGACGGTAACTTTGTACCTATGAAGTACGCCCAGTCCGTCCTGGACCTCATCGGCAACACGCCGCTCGTCAAGCTCAACCACGTCACCGACGGCATCAAAGCCACCGTCCTGGCGAAGGTCGAATACCTGAACCCGGGCGGATCCATCAAGGACCGCATCGCGGCGAAGATGATTGAGGAGGCCGAACGGGACGGAAAGCTGCTCCCTGGCGGCACCATCGTTGAACCCACCTCGGGGAACACCGGCGTCGGGCTCGCCCTTGTGGCCCAGCAGAAGGGGTACCGGTGCGTCTTCGTGGTGCCGGACAAGGTGGGCGAGGACAAGCGCGCCGTCCTGCAGGCCTACGGCGCCGAAGTAGTGGTGACGCCCACCGCCGTCGCCCCGGACAGCCCGCAGAGCTACTACGGCGTTTCGGACCGCCTTGTCACCGAAATCCCCGGCGCCTACAAGCCGGACCAGTTCTCCAACCCCGCCGCGCCCGGCAGCCACTACGAGACCACTGGTCCCGAAATCTGGCGCGACACCGACGGCCGGGTCACGCACTGCGTGATCGGCGCCGGGACCGGCGGCACCATTACCGGAACCGGCCGCTACCTGAAGGAGGTGTCCGCCAACCGTGCCGAGGCCGACGGCGGACGCGTCCGGATCATCGGTGCCGACCCCGAAGGATCGGTTTACTCCGGCGGGACCGGCCGCCCCTACTTCGTGGAGGGCGTCGGTGAGGACATGTGGCCGGCGAACTACGACAAGGCCGTCCCGGACGCCGTGATTGCCGTCAGCGACGCAGAGTCCTTCGAGATGACCCGCAGGCTGGCCCGCGAAGAAGGCCTGCTGGTGGGCGGTTCCTCAGGCATGGCCGTAGTGGCCGCCCTCCAGGTGGCCAAGGACCTGCCCGAGGACGCCGTGGTAGTGGTGATCCTGCCCGACTCGGGCCGCGGATACCTCGCCAAGATCTTCAACGACCAGTGGATGCGGTCCTACGGCTTCCTGTCCGGCGGCGAGGAAGCCTCCGTCGGCGAGGTGCTCAAGTCGAAGACCGGTGAACTTCCGGCGCTGGTGCACATCCACCCGAACGAGACCGTCCGCGACGTCATCAACATCATGAACGAGTTCGGCGTCTCCCACATCCCGGTCCTGTCCCAGGAGCCGCCGGTGGTCATGGGCGAAGTGCTGGGCGCCGTGGACGAGCGGAGCCTGACCTCCAAGCTGTTCCGCGGCGAGGCGAAGCTGACCGACAAGATCTCCGAACACATGGGGGAGCGCCTGCCCGTGATCGGGTCCCTGGAGACCATCTCCGCCGCCCGCGAACTGCTCTCCGACGTCGACACCGTGATGGTCACCTTCGTCGGCGCCCCCGTGGGCATCCTGACCCGCCACGACCTGCTCGCCTACCTCAGCAACTAATTTCCGGTGCTTGGGCCTGTCGAAACCCGGAACTCGACAAGCCCCAACACCGTATGAAAGGACCTTCAATGTCTGTTTCTGAAAACCAAGGTTTCAACACCCGCGCCGTCCACGCCGGCCAGGCCTTCGAGCCGCGGACCGGCGCCGTTGTGCCGCCGCTGCACTTCAGCTCCACGTATGCCCAGGACGGGATCGGCGGGCTTCGTGACGGCTACGAATACGGCCGCGGCGGAAACCCCACCCGCGACGCCCTGCAGGAGCAGTTGGCCGCGCTGGAAGGCGGCTCGCACGCGTACTCCTTCAGCTCCGGCCTGGCCGCGGAGGACTCCCTCATCCGTGCCCTCACCCGGCCCGGGGACCACATTGTGCTGGGCAACGACGCCTACGGCGGAACCTACCGCCTGATCAGCCGCGTGCTGGGCGAATGGGGCATCGGCAACACGCCTGTGGACATGGCGGACCTCGACGCCGTCGCGAAAGCCGTCGCGGCCAACAAGACCCGCCTCGTCTGGGTGGAGACTCCGTCCAATCCGATGATGAAGATCACCGACATCGCCGCCCTGGCCAAGCTGGCGCACGACGCCGGTGCCCTCCTGGTGGTGGACAACACCTTCGCTTCCCCCTACTTGCAGACCCCGCTGGCGCTGGGCGCCGACATCGTGGTGCACTCCACCACCAAATACATCGGCGGCCACTCCGACGTCGTCGGCGGTGCGATCGTCGTCAACGACGCCACGCTCGCCGAGAAGATCGGCTTCGTCCAGTTCGCCGTTGGTGCGGTGTCCGGCCCGATGGACGCCTTCCTCACCACCCGCGGGCTCAAGACCCTCGGCGTCCGGATGGACCGGCACAGCGACAACGCCCAGGCAGTGGCCGAATGGCTGCTGGAGCGTCCTGAAGTGGAGGCTGTGCTCTACCCGGGCCTGCCCTCGCACCCCGGCCACGAGCTCGCGAAGAAGCAGATGAAGAAGTTCGGCGGCATGATCTCCGTGCAGTTCAAGGGCGGCGAAGCCGCGGCCCGAAGGGTCGCGGAGAACACCTCGGTGTTTACCCTGGCCGAATCCCTCGGCGGCATCGAATCGCTCATGAACTACCCCTCCGAAATGACACACGCCTCCGTCAAGGGCACCGAGCTGGCTGTTCCGGTCAACCTGATCCGGCTCTCCTGCGGCATCGAGGACGTGGAAGACCTCATCGCGGACCTGGAGCACGCCTTCACCTTCATCGGGACGGGCAGCTAGCAGCCGGTGACCATCTCGCTTCGGGCCGTATCGCCCACCACCCGCGGCTGGCTCGCGACGGCGGCGGGCGCCCTGGCCCTGGCCATCGCCGTATGGTTCCTGTACACGGATTACAAGCCGTTCATGAACGACTTCGAGGTCTACTACTACGGCGGCGGCCGCGTTCTGGAAACTGGCGAAGGCGGTGTCAACGAGCTCTACGCACCGCGGGACGGGCTGCCGTTTACGTACCCGCCATTCGCCGCGCTGCTCTTTGCCGCCCTGGCCACCATGGACTTTGGCGCAAGCAGCATGCTCTTCATCGGTGCCGCCCTGGCCGGCGCCGCGGTGGTGGCCGGCTGGCTGGCCCGGCACTACTTCGGCATGAGGACATGGCGCGCGGCCTTCGCGGACTACCGTTTCAGGACCACCGCCCTGGTGGGAACCGGGGCCATCCTGCTCCTGGGCCCGTGGCGGGACACGTTTGTCTTCGGCCAGATCAACATCATCCTGATGGGCGTGATCCTGGCTGATTTCGCGTTGTACGGGAAATCCCGTGCGGGCGAAATCCGCTGGCCCGCAGGACTGCTGATCGGTCTGGCCGCCGGCGTGAAGCTCACCCCGCTGGCGTTCGGCCTGTACTTCCTGGTCCGCCGCGATTTCAAGGCGCTGGGCTGGATGGCCGCCGGCTTCTTCGGATCCATTGCGCTGTCCTGGGCGGTGCTGCCGAATGCGTCGCTCACCTTCTGGACCAAGATCCTGCCGGACACCGGGCGGATCGGCGGTCCGGGATACGTGGACAACCTGTCCGTCAAGGGGCTGCTGCTGCACATCGGCATGCCGGATTCGACACTGACCAGCCTGGTGTGGCTGGGCCTCTCGCTGGCGCTGGTGGTTCTCGCCGGCCTGGTCATCAAATGGGCCGTGGACGCTGACGAGAACTTCATTGCAGTGTCCGCCACCGCTGTCCTGATGCTCTTGATCAGCCCGGTCTCCTGGTCGCACCACTGGGTCTGGGTTGCTGTTGCACTGCCCAGCATGGCTTTCGCGATGCACCGCGTGCCCTCACGAAACGGCAGGATGCGCACTGCGGGCTGGGTCATCGTGGTCTTCTCCACCATCGCCTTCTACATGACGCCAAAGAACCTGGCCGTCTGGGCCGGTGCCGCCGAATGGGGCAAGGACCCGCAGACGCAGTGGCAACTCACCGTGTCCAGCCTGGGCGTAGTGTGCGGCATCGCGATGCTTGCCTATTGGGCGCTCGCATACCGGCCCTCGAGGGCCGCGCTCCGCCCTCGACCCTAGCTTTCTTCAAGAAAGTCAGCTACGGTTGCCTGCATGGCACTCCGTTCTGACTGGTCCCAGCGCACCTGCGCCATGGCGCGCGGCCTGGACATCCTTGGCGACCCCTGGAGCATGCTGGTGCTCCGCGAGGTCTTCTTCGGCAACGGCCGCTTCGACGCCATGAAGAATCGGCTGATGGTGGCCGACTCCGTGCTCACCAAACGCCTCGCGGGCCTGGTGGACGCCGGGCTGCTGGAGCGCAAACCGTACGACGACGGCGGCCGCACCAGGCAGGAATACGTGCTCACCGAGAAGGGTGAGGACGCCCTGCCGGTGCTCAACGCCGTCGTGATCTGGGCCGAAAAGCACCTCCCGGCGCCGTCCGAACAGGCTCATATGTTTGTCATCCACACAAGGTGCGGGCAGCGCACCACCTCCGCGGACAGCTGCACCGCCTGCGGCGAACGGCTCACGGCCGAAAACACCAGCTGGCACAGCCTCACCCGAACGCCGGAGCCGGTCCGCCTTGCCACCGCCGCCCCGCCTCCCGCCCGCGACGCACTTTCACAGAACGGACCCGCAGCATGAACGCCCCCGAGACAGCCCTGCAGCCCGCACCCGGCAAACGGACACGCCGCAAGCTGCACCCGGCGTGGATTGTGGCCGCTGTTGCGTTCCTCGCACTGGTGGGCGCCGCCGGCTTCCGGGCGGCCCCCGGCGTCCTGATGGTGCCGCTGCAGAACGAATTCGGCTGGTCCACCACGGTGCTTTCCGCGGCCGTCAGCATCAACCTGGTGCTGTTCGGCCTCACCGCGCCGTTCGCCGCCGCGCTCATGGAACGGTTCGGCATCCGCGCCGTGACCTCTGTGGCACTGGTGCTGATCGGCGCCGGCAGTGCGTTGACCGTGCTGGTGAACCAGTCGTGGCAGATCCTGCTGACCTGGGGGCTGCTGATCGGACTGGGCACAGGGTCCATGGCCCTGGTCTTCGCCGCCACCATCGCCAACACCTGGTTCAGCAAGAGCCGCGGCCTGGTGATCGGCATTTTGACGGCCGGCAGCGCCGCGGGGCAGCTGGTCTTCCTGCCCTTCATCGCCATGCTCGCGCAGGACCCCGGCTGGCGGCAGGCATCACTGCTCATCGCCGCCGGCGCCCTCGCGGTGGTGCCGCTGGTGCTCAAATTCCTCAAGAACTCACCCGCCGACGCCGGTGTGCTGCCCTACGGCGCCGACGCCGCGGAACAGGTCACCGAACCGGCGGCGGGGTCAACCGCGACTGGTTCACCCGAGACTGGTTCAACTGTGCCGGGGGAAGCCGCAGCCCCCGCCGGGAACGCGGCAATCCGCGCACTCCAGGTGCTCAAACGCGCCAGCAAGGTCCGGACATTCTGGGCACTGGTGGCCGGCTTCGCGATCTGCGGTGCCACCACCAACGGGCTTATCGGCACCCACTTCATCCCCTCCGCGCACGATCACGGCATGGCGGAGACCACCGCGGCGGGCCTGCTCGCCGTCGTCGGCATCTTCGACATCGTGGGCACCATCGCCTCCGGCTGGCTGACAGACCGCTTCAACCCGCGGATCCTGCTGGCGGTGTACTACCAGTTCCGCGGCATCGGACTGCTGGTGCTGCCGCTGCTGCTGAGCGCCACGGTCCAGCCCAGCATGATCGTGTTCGTGGTGATCTACGGACTGGACTGGGTGGCCACCGTTCCGCCCACCGCCGCCATCTGCCGCCAGGTCTTCGGCGCCGACGGCAGTGTGGTGTTCGGCTGGGTGTTCGCCGCCCACCAGCTCGGCGCGGCCGCCGCCGCACTGGCCGCCGGCGCCATCCGTGACGCGACCGGCCAGTACACCTACGCCTGGTTCGGCGCTGCCGCCATGTGCACCATTGCCGCCGTCATCAGCGCCACCATCCGCAAGGACGCCGGAGCGCGGGAACCGGTCCTGGTGGAGGCCAGGGCTGCGGAGCACTGACCGCTGCGCACTGAGCACTGAGCACTGCGTGGGGTGCCACGCCGGGGCTGCGTAACAGGGGACGGGCCCGCTGCTTCAGTAGGATGTGGGGAGGACGCGCCTGATCCGGCGCGAGTCAGCCGGCACAACATCGCGATACGCGCTCAACGCGCCTACAGTGGCGCCGCTCTGCAGGAACAAATGTTTGGGGACACGGATGGCACTGCTCGACGCCGAAAAAGAGCTCGACGCCGGCAAGGGAACCGCAGCGCCGGGGACCACCGCACCAGGAACCGCCGCTCCAAGCACCGCAGCGTGGTATCGCAGCCGGCTGGTGCTGGGCATCCCCGGGGAGCTGGTGACGCTGCTGGCCATCCTGGCTACTGCCGTCTTTATGTCCTCAAGGCTTGACGCCTGGGGCGAGCAGGGCCTGGACTTCAGCGTCTACTGGCACGGCGGCAAGATCCTCAACGAAGCCGGCCAGTCGCCGTCGGACCTCTACAGCAGGACCGTGGGCTGGGCCGGAGGGCCGGAGCTGCCCTTCACGTACCCGCCGTTCGCCGCGCTGCTGTTCGGCCTGCTGGCCAGGCTGCCGGAGGAATCCGCCCTGATGCTCTTCAACGCCGCCGGGGCGGCCGTTGCTGTGTGGGTCGCCGTGCGCGGCGTGAGGTACTGGAGCGCCAAACAGGACTGGCGCAGCACCTTCGGAGGCGCCGGGTTCAAGGCAACCCGCAACCGGTGGGGCGCCGTTATCCTGCTGCTCGCCGTCATCAACCTAGGCCCCTGGCGCGAGACACTGGCGTTCGGCCAGATCAACATCCTGCTCATGGGGCTCATGGCCGCCGACCTCCTGGCCGGGAACCAGCGCTGGAACCAGGGTTTCCCGGGCCGCGGCTTCCTGGTGGGCATGGCCGCCGGCATCAAGCTGACGCCGCTGGTCTTCGGCTTGTACTTCCTGGTGCGCAAGGACTGGCGCGGTCTCTTCAACATGGCCGGCGGGTTCGCGTTCACCGTGCTGCTGGGCTGGCTGGTCCGCCCGGCGGAGTCGTTCACGTTCTGGCTGGAAATCCTCCCCGACACGTCCAGGATCGGCGGGGCAGGCTATGTGGACAACCTCTCGATCAAGGGCGCGCTGCTGCATTTCGGGGTTCCCGAAGCCGGCGTCACCGTTCCCTGGCTCCTGCTCAGCCTGCTGGTGGCGGGCGCGGGTGCCCTGGTGATCAAGGCTGCCAGCGACCAGGGCGCCCGCGTGGTGGCGATTTCCGCGACGGCACTCACCATGCTGCTCATCAGCCCCGTCTCCTGGTCCCATCACTGGGTCTGGATGGCCGCCGTGCTTCCGGCTTTCGCCTGGACACTCCGCGAGACACCGCACCGCTACCGGGCAACCCGCTGGGTCATGGGCGGTGTGCTCGGGGCATCCATTATCGTGTTCTTCTTTTCGCCCAAGAGCATCGGCGAAGCGCTGGGAGCGGAGAACCTGGACTTCCAGGTGCCCGAGCCCTGGCTCATGGCCTCCAGCGCCGGCGTCTTCTGCGCCGCGGCCATCCTGGCCTGCTGGCTCGTGGTGCTCCGGCGTGGTTCCCTGGCTGACGTGCCCGCATGAACAGGACGGCAATGGTGACGGGCGTCGGCCGCCTCGCCGGAATCGGTGCCGGCATCGCCAGGCGCCTCGCTGCCGACGGCTGGGACCTGGTCCTGACGTACTGGCAGGACTACGACTCCCGGATGCCCTGGGGAGTCCAGCCGGACGACGTCGAACGCCTCGCAGCGGAGCTGGAAGCCACCGGCGCCCGCGTGCTTGCCCTGCCGGCGGACCTGGAGGATCCCCAGGCCGTGGACCGGCTCATGGAGTCGGTAGCGGAGCAGGCGGGCACGTTGCAGGGGCTGGTGCTCAGCCACGCCGAGTCCGTGGACTCCGGCATCCTGGACACCTCCCTGGCAAGCTGGGAACGGCACTTCGCCGTGAACACCCGGGCCAGCTGGCAGCTGATCGCTGGCTTTGCCCGGCAGGCGGCGCACGACGGCGGCGCGATCGTGGCGCTGACCAGTGACCACACAGCGTTCAACTTGCCGTACGGCGCGTCCAAAGGGGCGCCGGACCGCACCGTCATTGCCGCGGCACGGGAGCTGGGTTCGCTGGGCATTACGGCAAACGTGCTCAATCCCGGCCCCGTGGACACCGGCTGGATGGACCAACAGCTGCGCGAGGAGCTCGCCCGGCGCCAGCCCGGCGGGAGGCTCGGAACCCCAGCCGATGTGGCCGGAACGGTGGCGTTCCTGCTCTCGCTCGAGGGCCGCTGGGTGTCCGGGCAGCTGATCAAGGCCGACGGCGGCTTCTCGGCCTAGGTTCGCGCACCCGCGTCCCAGCCCAACTAGTGGTGTGTCTCAGTTTTGTTTGATGGCTTCGAGAGCGACGCGGCCGCGGGCGACTTTTTTGAGGATTG
>NZ_JARCCY010000058.1:0-25269 GCF_039907775.1 Arthrobacter sp. CC3 | reverse complement strand
CCACTATTTTCCCTTGTCAGAGCACCTTTTCGCCCTTTAAACACGCCCTTCAACGGCCGCCCGATGAAACCACGGGGTTAACTGCCGTTTAGCGCAACCGGCCGATTCGCGGCGCAGGCACCCGTAGCGGACAATGGATAGGTGCCCTCAGCAGCAAAATCCCGCCCCACCGTTCCGCAGCCTTCCCCCACTCCGGGCAGGACTGGGGCATCAGGCAGCGTGGCGGGCATTTCGCGGGCATGGCAGTTCGCCGGCCTTGCAGCACTCTTCCTGGGACTTGCGGCCGCGCTCCTGTTCTCCGGAGCCGCCGCTGCACGCGAGGTGTCCGATCCCGGAGCGCTGATCCGCTTGGGGCTGCCCATCAGCAAGGCCATCCACAACGTCTCGCTGGCCACGGTGATCGGCGGCCTGATTTTCGCCGTCGGCATCCTGCCCCGCAATGCCAACGGATCCCGGTCCAAGGACACAGCGACACCCGAGCATCCGGCGTTCTCCCGTGCCTTGGCCGTGGCCGCTGCTGCCGGTGCCGCATGGACGCTGTCAGCGATTGCAGTGCTGGTGCTGACCTATTCGGATGTTGCCGGCCAGTCCCTCTCCGGGGATGCGGAGTTCACCCGTGCGCTGGTCTACTTCATGACGGACATCGAAACCGGGCGGGCCTGGCTCGCCGTCACCATCGTTGCCGCAGTGGTGACCACGGCACTGTTCGGGGTGAGGTCACTGACGGGCCTGGCCCTCACGCTAGTGCTGTCGCTGGTGGGCATGGTGCCCATCGCCCTCATCGGCCACTCCTCAAGCTCCAGCGACCATGAAGGCGCCATTAACTCCCTGGCCCTGCACCTTGTGGGCGTATCCGCGTGGGTTGGCGGCATCATCATGCTGGCTGTCCTGTCCGGCATCCTGGCTGGCGCCAAGGGGGGCGCCAAGGCGGGCGCCACCGCCAACGCCGGTGCCAAAGCAGCCGGCAAAGCCGACATCACCGAGCCCACGCTCCGCCGTTTCTCCTCCCTGGCCGGATTCGCCTTTGTCCTGGTATTCGCCTCCGGCGTCATCAATGCGAGCATCCGGATCACCACCTGGCACGACCTTTTCGGATCCGCCTACGGGCAGATGGTGCTCGCCAAGGCCGTCGCCACGCTGATGCTCGGCGTCATCGGCCTCATGCACCGCCAATGGGTGATCCCGCAGCTGAACCGCAAGGGCGGTGCCCTCTCCTCCCGCCGGGTGCTGTGGCAGCTGGTGATCGCGGAACTGCTGATCATGGGTGCCACCTCAGGCATCGCCGTCGCCCTTGGCCGTTCAGCCCCGCCTCAGCCCACCACCTTCGCTCCCGACGCCTCGCCGGCGTTCATCCTCTCCGGCTACGAACTGCCGCCAGAGCTGACTCCGGAACGCTGGTTGACCGAATGGCGGCTGGACTGGCTCTGGATCGCCGTCGCCGCCTTCGGCCTCGTCTCGTATTTCCTCGGCGTCGCCAAGGTCCTGCGCCGCGGCGACAAATGGTCCTGGTTCCGGAGCATCAACTGGGTGATCGGGCTGGTGGTGCTCACCTACATCACCTCCGGGCCGCCGTCCGTCTACGGCCGGGTGTTGTTCTCCGCCCACATGGTGGACCACATGGCGCTGACCATGGTGGCGCCGATCTTCCTGGTGCTTGGCGCCCCCGTGACCCTCGCACTGCGCGCCCTTCCCGCGCGCGGAGACGGCTCGCGGGGCCTGCGTGAATGGCTGCTGCTGTTTGTGCACTCCAAGTTCTCCCAGCTGGTGACGCACCCGCTCTTCGCCGCGGCCAACTTTGCCGGTTCCATCGTGCTGTTCTACTACTCGGATGCGTTCGGCTACGCCATGCGCGACCACGTGGGCCACGAACTCATGAACCTGCACTTCGCCCTCACCGGCTATATCTTCGTGCTGACCATGATCGGCACGGACCCGCTGCCCCGCCGCGCGCCCTACCCGATGCGGCTGTTGCTGCTGCTGGCCACCATGGGCTTCCACGCCTTCTTCGGCGTCGCGATCATGGGCGGCACCAACCTGCTGGCCGCGGACTACTTCGGCAACCTGGGCCGGGCTTGGGGGCCCTCCGCGCTGCTGGACCAGCAGATGGGCGGCGCAGTGGCCTGGGGCATCGGCGAAGTACCCACGCTCCTGGTGGCCATCGGCGTCGCCATCATGTGGTCCCGTTCCGATGCACGGGAGTCCAAACGGACCGACCGCGCGGCCGACAGGAATAACGACGCCGATCTCACTGCTTACAACGATATGTTTGCCAAGTTGGCTGAACGCGACGCCAAGCTGGCTGAACGCAACTCAAAGCTGGAAGGACGCTGATGAGCGAAACCGTACGCACCCACCTCCGGGTCCGCGCCTCCGAACTGGTGGGCCGTAACTGGCTGAACACCGGCGGGAAATCCCTGGACCTGGAAGCCCTGCGCGGCAAGATCGTGCTCCTGGACTTCTGGACCTTCTGCTGCATCAACTGCCTGCACGTGCTCGATGAGCTGCGCCCGCTCGAAGAGAAGTACTCCGACGTCCTGGTGACCGTGGGCGTGCACTCCCCGAAGTTCGAGCACGAGGCCGACCCCGTCGCCCTCGCGGCCGCCGTGGAACGCTACGAGATCCACCACCCCGTCCTGGACGACCCCGAACTGGAAACCTGGAAGGCCTACACAGCACGCGCCTGGCCCACCCTGGTGGTCATCGACCCCGAGGGCTACATCGTGGCGCACCTGTCCGGCGAAGGCCACGCGGACGGCCTCTCCGTACTGATCCCGGAACTCATCGCCCAGCACGAGGCCAAGGGCACCCTGCACCGCGGCAACGGCCCGTACGTTGCTCCGGAGCCGACGTCGGGCACCTTGCGGTTCCCGGGCAAGGCCCTCTTCCTCCCGGCCGGCCGGGGCACCCGCTCCAACGGGACTGCAGATGCCGGGACGTCCGACGGCGGGACGTCCGGCGGCGTCGCGCCCGACTCCGGCTCCTGGCTCGTTACGGACACCGGCCACCACCGGTTGGTGGAACTGGACACGGACTTCCACACGGTGCTGCGCACCTACGGTTCCGGGACGAAGGGCTACGCCGACGGCCCCGGCGCCGACGTCGACTCCTTCAAACCCGCCGCACAGTTCAACGAGCCGCAGGGCCTTGTCCTGCTGCCGGAAGACGTGGCAGCGAAGACCGGTTACGACGTCGTAATTGCCGACTCCGTCAACCACCGCCTGCGCGGGCTGTCCCTCGCGGACGGAACCGTCACCACGCTCGCGGGCAGCGGCGTGCAGCGCCTGCTGGAGACTGGGCCGGCGCGGGTGGACGAGGACGCCGCAGGCTTCACCGGCCGCCTCAGCGATCATCCCCTGGACGTGGCGCTGAGCTCTCCGTGGGACGTGGTGTGGTCCGCCAAGCTCGACGCCGTGGTGGTGGCCATGGCCGGCGTCCATCAGATCTTCAGCTTCGACCCGCTCTCAGGTGCCGTGTCCATCCTGGCCGGAAACGGGCTGGAAGGCCTTCAGGACGGCCCCGCCCACGAAGCGTGGTTCGCCCAGTCGTCCGGCCTGGCCGAGGATGCCGAGGGCAACATCTGGGTGGCTGACTCCGAGACGTCCGCGCTGCGCAAACTGGTGATTGACGACGCCGGTACGGTCACCGTGGAGACCGCCGTGGGCAAGGGCCTGTTCGACTTCGGCTTCCGTGACGGGCCGGCCGCCGACGCCAGGCTGCAGCACCCCCTTGGCGTCACGGTGCTGCCGGACGGTTCCGTGGCCATCGCCGACACCTACAACGGCGCCGTCCGCCGCTACGACCCCGCCACCGGAACCGTGTCCACGCTGGCGCGGGGACTTTCCGAGCCGTCCGACGTGATTGTGGACCACACGCACACGGCCGGCTCCGAGCCGCTGCTGGTGGTGGTGGAAGCCAACAAGCACCAGCTGATCTACGTGCCCATCCCCAAGGAAGCGCAGCAGGTGGACGAGGGCGCGGTGCAGACACACCGGCCCAAGAGCCCTGTAGCGCCCGGGACGCTGGGACTGACGGTCCGCTTCACGGCGCCCACGGGACAGAAGCTCGACGACCGCTGGGGCGATCCCACGCAGCTGAAGATCTCCTCCACCCCGCACGAGTTGCTGGTGTCCGGCGGCGGAACATCATTGGGCCTGCAGCGGACCCTGGAGCTCTCCTCCGACGTGCCGGAGGGCGTCCTGCACATCACCGCCCGCGCTGCCGCTTGCGACGGCCCCGAAACAGCCGACGGCGAGATCCCCGACCACGCGGCCTGCCACCTGTACCAGCAGGACTGGGGCATCCCGGTGGTGCTGCAGGCGGACGGCGACACTGAGCTGGTCCTGGACCTCCGCGGGATGGACTGAGGCCGGTTGCTTGAGGGCTGCCGTTCGTGACGAGGCGTCACGGACGGCAGCCTTTTGGCGTTAAAGAGGCCTCTGGATGCCGCGAATCCAGGACCCGCGAGGCGGCCAGGCTGCAAAAGGATGCACGGCGTGACGCACGGCCCCCAGCTAGCCAGCGTCCGTTGCGACTTTCCACATACGAGCAGTGAAGGGTGCCGGACGGTTCCCGCCCTGTGCAGGATGTCGGCATGGATGTGATGGAGGCGTTGGCTGCGTGCGGGGGAGCGGCAAGGCGGCCTGCTCTCGCCAGGCTCGGGGTGGACGACGCCGCGTTGCGACGAGCCTCCAGGGCGAACATCGACCAGCCTGCTCGGGGCGTGTATGCGCTCCCTTCGGCAGATCCTGCCCACGTGGCTCTGATCCTGCGGCGTCAGCTCCATACCTGCATCAGTGCCGCGCCCTCCTACGGGCTATGGGTGCTGGAACCTTCCGGGCCCGCCCATGTGTACCACCGTCGTGGCGAAGTCTTCGATCGTGAGGTGCAGCACGGCGGACTCCTCCAGCCCCCGAATTCCACGAGGCCGGTGGCAGCACTCGCCGACGTGCTGATCCATGCCCTGCGGTGCTTGCCGTTCCGGGAGTCGCTGATCATGGTCGAATGCGCCGTGGGCAGGGGCGACATGGCTGTGGAGTTCCTGCGGCAGCAGTTGCCGGGGCGCCGCAACGGGCGGGCCCGTGCCGTCCTCCAGTGGGTGGACCGCGGTGCGGAGTCGATGTTGGAGACCCTGGCCAGGACGTGCTTCCGCCAAGCAGGGATCACGGTGGAGTCGCAGGTCTACATCGACGGAGTAGGGTACGTGGACCTGCTGCTCGAAGGCTGGCTGGTAGTCGAGCTTGACGGGCGCCATCACGGCGACTGGAGACAGGTGAAGAAAGACCAACGCCGGAACAACCGCTCCGTGGTGGAAGGCTACACAGTTCTCCGCTACTACTATGCGGACGTGGTGCACGGCCCGGAGCAGATGCTGGCCGAGGTTCTCGCGGTGCTGGCCGGGCGCCGGGGTCTGCAGCCCTGAGTGGCAGCGCGTCACTGAGTGCAGGCTTTTACGCCTCCACGGAACAAGGTTCGGCAGGAATCCGCATCCGGACGAGGCACAGCGGGGTAAAAGTCTGCCCTGCGTGACGGCGCGGTGCTTGCCGCGACCTGGTGACGGCGCCCTAGTAGCTGAGGAGCGGGGTGACCCTGATGGTGTCGCCGTCGACGTCCAGTCGCGTGGTGAAGCTGAAGTCGTGTTCCACATCCAGGTTGGTCACGGCGCCGCTGAACAGGTCGGTCTGCTGCGCCCGCAACCGTGCCTTCCCGTCCAGCGGGGCCACCACCCAGCGTCCGCCGAAGGGCTCAATGGACACCTTGGGGTACTCGCTGATGCTCCAGTCAATGGTTCCCGGCGTCACCCGGTTGAAAGTGGCGTGGTAGAACGGGCAGTCCGGCTGCAGCTTCTGCTCCTTCACGGCTCCCGCGGCGCAGGTGTCCAGGAATTCCTTGACCTTGGCCGCCACAGCATCCCTCAGCGCCGGGGTGGCCTCCGTCAGAAGGCTCAGCGGCGCCGTCGGGACATCGCGGCCGGACACTGTGGCGCGGCTGGCGGGGGCCGAGAAGAATTCGCCGTTGAGGCTGGCCTCGTACTCGCCGGGATAAAACACGGCGAAGCTGTTGCGGCCATTGGGCATGTTCACGGGAATGCCGTTGAGGGTGGCCTGGCTGGAGTTGACCACGGTGACTTCCAGGACGGGCAAGGTGGCAGGCACAAACGCCCACTTGTTGAAGAAAAGCCATTCGGTGCCGGTCCGCTCCAGCAGGAACTCGGTACTGAGCCGGCTGCCGTCAATGGTGTATTCCATCGGAACCATGACCTGGTTCCCGGTGCGGTCCTGCGTCTCGCCGAACTTCACGTTCGTCACCCGGGACGCCGCCGTTTGCAGCGCGGTTCCGTCCAGCATGGCGGCGTCGCTTTGCGGCACGGAGGCACGCAGGAGGCCCAGCGCTTTTTCGCCTTCGCCCTTCTGCAGTGCATCCAAATATTCACGTACCGGCTGCTCGGGACTTGCCACCGAGGCGTTGACCAGGTTCACCGCCACAACGGCTCCGGCGATGGCAAGCATCAGGCCCAGCAGCCACCCGGCTGCGATCCTCACCAACGCTTGACTCATCTGCACGCACCTTACGTTACCGGTAAGGCACGTGAAAGCAGGTGCAGGGGCCGCCCTCCATGACGCTGCAGAGCGGCTGTCAGACAGTCCGACGGCGGCTGGCTGGCTCCCGCGGTCGGCCCTTCAGGCGCCCGGCGGAGGTTCTAGCGCCGGCGCCTCGAGGAGGTGCCGAAGACGCCCCGCAGCAACTCCCGGCCCAGCTGGGTGCCGAGCGAACGGGCCATGCTTTTGAGGCCGCCGCCGAGTGCCCCGCCCAGGGCTCCGGCGAGGTCGCCCATCATTCCGCCGACTTGTTCCTGCGGCGCCGGGGGTGCCTGGCGCTCGCCGCTGCGCGGCCGCTCCGGTGCCGGGGCAGGCCTGCTGCTGGGGCGGCCGAGGATCTCCTCCTCGATGCGGCGGGCATCGGCGTCGACCGCTGCCTGGTCCATTCCCGGAACAGGGCCGGGAACAAAGACGTCCCTGGCCGGTGTGGGCGGCTGGCCGGGGGCTGCCGCGCCCGTGGGCGCCGCGCTCTTTCCGGAGATCTTCTCGTAGGCGGATACGTTGTCCACCGCGGTGCCGTATTTGGCGAGCAGTGCGGAATTGGCCACGGTGCTCTTGACCAGTTCCTCGGTGCTGGGGCCCATGACTGATTCCGGGGCCCGCAGCCGGGTCAAAGCCACCGGGGTAGGAGCGCCCTTCTCATTCATCACCGTGATGACGGCTTCACCAATGCCGGCCGACGTCAGCGTTTCTTCGAGGTCGTAGTCGCTCACCGGGAACGTGGACACGGTGGCTTTCAGGGCCTTAGCGTCCTCCGGCGTGAATGCCCTCAACGCGTGCTGGATGCGGTTGGCCAGCTGTCCCAGGACATCAGCCGGAACATCCTTCGGCGTCTGGGTGACGAAGAAGATGCCCACGCCCTTGGAGCGGATGAGCCGGACGGTGGTGGTGATGGCTTCCAGGAACGCCTTGGAAGCGTCGTTGAACAGCAGGTGGGCTTCGTCGAGGAAGAAGACCAGTTTGGGTTTGTCCAGGTCCCCGGCTTCGGGCAGGTCCTCGAAAAGGTCCGCGAGCAACCACATGAGGAAGGTGGAAAACACCATCGGCTTGGTCTGCAGCGTGGGCAGTTCCAGGCAGGTGACAACGCCGCGGCCGTCCGGCGCCGTGCGCAGCAGCTCGGCCGTGTCGAACTCGGGTTCACCAAAGAACGCCTCCATGCCCTGGGCCTCCAGGGTCACCAGTTCGCGGAGGATGACGCCGGCGGTCGCCTTGGACAGGCCGCCCAGCGCCTCCAGTTCGTCCTTGCCCTCGTCAGAGGTGAGGAACTGGATGACCGCCCGGAGGTCCTTCAGGTCGATCAGTTCCAGGTTGTTTTTGTCCGCAAAGTGGAAGACGAGCTGCAGGCTGGATTCCTGCGTGTCGTTGAGTTCCAAAATGCGGGAAAGCAGGATGGGGCCGAAGGACGTGATGGTGGCCCGGACCGGGATGCCGTTGCCGTCGCCGCCGAGTGCCAGGAACTCCACCGGAAAAGTCTTGCCCGCCCAGGCCTGGCCGATGCCGTCCGTGCGGACCTTCAGTTTCTCGCTGCCCGCCGCTGCGGTTGCGAGGCCGGAGAGATCACCCTTGATGTCGGCGAGGAATACGGGTACGCCGGCGTTGGAGAGTTGCTCCGCCATCATGTGGAGCGTGACGGTCTTGCCGGTGCCCGTTGCGCCCGCCACCAGTCCGTGCCGGTTCATCATGGAGAGCGGCAGCCGGACAGGGGCATCCTTGTGGACTTCGCCGTCCACAATCGCGGCTCCCAGTTCGATGGTGGCGCCCTCCAGGGTGTAGCCCTTCTGGATGGTGGCGACTTTATCTGCGGTGGATTTGATGGCCATGCCGATAGCTTAGCCGCGCGGCTCCAGATCTTTGCTGAATGCCAGGAACTTGATGGTTTCGGGATCGGCTGCCAGGTCGAACAGCGGCTCGTAGCCGGAGTTGAGGTAGAGGTGCTTCGCCTCGGGCTGCCGCGGGCCGGTGGTCAGGTACACCCGGTTGTAGCCGCGGCGGGCGGCGAGGGCTTCAAGCTCGGCCAGCACGAACCGGGCCAGGCCGCGGCGCCGGTGGGCGGAGTGGGTCCAGATCCGTTTGAACTCCGCCGTGTCCGGCCCGTGCCGCCGGAACGCTCCGCCGGCTACGGATTCGCCGTTTTCCTGGACGATCAGCAGGGCACCCCCGGAGCGACGAATTCCTCGGCGGGGTAGCGGTTGAGTTCTTCTGCCGCAGCTCCCCGGCCGAACAGGTTCCCGTAGCGGGAGTCGTATTCCTGGGCGAGTTCGTCCAGGAGCGGCCGCACCCGGGCGTCGTGCATGGGCAGGCTGAGCACCGTCAGTTCGGACGCCCGCACGCGCGCCGGTGCCTCCACGCGCGCCGGAGCCTCCACGCGCGCCGGTGCCGACGATGTTGCCGCCGCCTGCAAAGACGCCGGCGGCACGGTCAGTTGTTCCATGGCTGAGCCTTTCCCGATACGGCCGGTACGGCCGATGCTTCATCTTCCGCCAGAACGCCAAGGATCCGGCGTGCCAGCGCATCATTTTCGCGGAACGGCGCAGCGTTGGTTCCGGGGCGGGCAAAGGCGCCGGCGCCCCAGCCGGAGGTGTTGGGCCCGACGGCGAACAACCTGCGTTGCGGTTCGCCCACCGGGCTGACGAGCTCGCTGGCCGCGGACACCAGCAGCCGGCCGGTTGCATGGAGGCCGTCGGCGGTAAGAACCGCCTGCTCGCTGCCGAATCCTGAGCTGTGCAGATACCGCAGCAGCGGATTCGCGGAGCCTGCCACCGCCGGGGCGGGAAGCCGCGCTTCGATCAAGGCCTTGGCGGACACCCGCACCCCTCCCCGGACGGACACGGCAACAAACTGCCCCGAGGCCTCATCGGCGCCGACATCCAGCCCCGGCCCAAGGAACTGCAGCAGCCCAGCCCGGTGGAGAGCCAGCAGCTGCCGCAGCCGCTGCGGCGGAGGGCCGGAGTCCACGAAACTGAAGAACCCGTGCCACCAGCCGTGCACCTCACGCTGCGACCGCGCATTCAACCGCTCCGGCGGCACCAGCCGGCCCAGGTCCATGTACACCTTGAGCAGGGCGATGAACAGGGCCAGCGTCTCCGAGTGGTCGGGGCCGGTGCGCAGCCGGAGGTCATGCTCGATGTAGGCGGCCACGGCTTCCTGGACCTCATAGTGGCTGGCGAAGTTACGTCCGGCCAGCGGCTGGTCCAGCTTCTCGAAGTCCAGGTGGAACTCCGTGTCCGGCACCGACTCGAGCACCAGCCGTTCGCGTTCGGGGCTGTACCAGTCCAGCTCGGCGAAACGGACCGAAAATTCGTCCCAGCCGGGGGCCACCCGTTCCGGGTAGCCCGTGAAGAGCTCGCGGTAGTAGCCGTAGCCCGCGTCCTTGGCGATCAGCGGCCAGAGGTGGGCGCGGAAGTCCAGCTCCCCGTGCTTTGCCAGCAATTCCTGCACCACGGCGGCGGTAAAGAACTGCGGCGCACCTGCCGGCTCGCCCCGGAGGGTGGACGAAATCTTGGAATGGTACGGAACCCCCCGCCGCGAACCTGCCCAGAGCCGCGGTTCCGCGCCGGACGCAACGTACGCCAGGCCGCCGTCGGGCGTTTCCTCGAACCGGCCGCCCCGGCCTTCAGTCAGCAGGACCACCAGGTCCACGAACGCCAGCCCCATGCCCGAGACGATCACGTCCTGGCCGGGGGAAAGCGCCGAATAGTCGACGTCGGTGGTGTAGCTGGGTGCCGCGTGGAACCCGCCGTGCCGCTCCGCAAAGCCGGCGAAACCGGCGGACGCCCCGTCCGGCAGCGCATCGGTGTGGCCAAGGGCGGAAACCACGACGTCGGCGTCAACAGTCCCGCCGCCGGCGAGCCTGACACGGTACCCGCCGGCGCCGTTGTCGCCGTCGGAATCGATCCGGACAGCGGTGTCCCGGTGGACGGTGACGTCGATATCGGGGCCAAGCGCGGAAACCGCCCGGCGGAAGAACCACTCAAGATAAACGCTCTGCAGCTGGCGGGTGGGAAACGTGGCGCCGGTCAGGGCGCGCAGCTGGCGTTGCAGTTCCGGCGGGAGCGGGGGAACGTCGGTGATGGTGCCGTCCAGCACGCCGGCAGCCCACCCGTCGAGCCCGGGGCCGTCGGCGGCGGGGCCCTCGCACGTTACGGAGGCGTCGGTGAACATGGTGATGTCCGCTGCGGCGGAGTTGAGCAGCAGGCCGGGGTGCTGGTCATAGCGCCAGATCCTGCCCGAGCCGGGAACGTGCGGCTCAATGACATGGACGGCCAGCGGGCCGGCAAACAGCTCCGGCCGGTTGGCCGCGAGGCGTTCCAGGACGCCGGCCGTCCGGGGACCGCCGCCCACAAAGGCAACGGTAGGGATGTTCGCTGGCACGGCTGCGCTCCTGTTCAGGCGGGGTGGTCCGGGACCGGGTTTTCGCCTCATGCTAGGCAGCCCGGCAGACCGCGGTCGAGGCTCTGGTCACGGCCGTTCACGCCGCGTAACAGCGCGTAAATCCACGCAAGAAAACGACTCATGACGCCGTGAGAACCTCCGTGAAGCAATGCAACATGCCGCCTTGCTGCCGCTTTCCGGCGTCCCTAGATTTGCAGCAATCCGAACGCGATAAACCAATCCAGCAAGACAAGAAGCGAGGTGGCGCATGAGTTCCACAGCAACCCGGGCAGCGCAGTCCGCGGCAGGGCCGGCGTCCGCCGGAACTGACGCAGGTGTTTCCAACCCCGGCCCGTCCGCGGAGCAGGGAGGACCCCGGGGACCCGAGAACCCGCAGTCCCGCGGACCTGCCACCGACTACGCCGACTACCGGCTGGTCCCGTCCCGCCACCCGTGGCGCTGGGTGGGCACCGCCGTCGTGGCGCTCGGCGTGGCCGCGGTGGCGTGGTCCCTGGCCACGAACCCGCGCTGGGAATGGGGCGTGGTGGCCCAGTGGTTCACCGCGCAGTCCGTGGTGAACGGGCTGGTGGAGACGCTCAAGCTCACCGCCATCTCCGGAGCCCTGGGGTTCATCCTGGGGTTCATCCTCGCCCTGATGCGCCTTTCCGCCTCGCCGCTGCTGGTCTCGGTGTCCTGGACCTTCTCCTGGATCTTCCGCTCCACCCCGCTCCTGGTGCAGATGCTTCTCTGGTACAACCTGGGCTACCTCTACGAGAAAATCAGCCTGGGCATCCCCTTCACGGACGTCCGCTTCTTCGAAGTCCAGACCACCACCCTGATCAGCCAGTTCGCGGCTGCAGTCCTGGGCCTCACCCTGAACCAGGCGGCCTACTCGGCGGAGATCATCCGCGGCGGCATCCTCTCGGTGGACCAGGGCCAGCTGGAAGCAGCCGCCGCCCTGGGCATTCCGGCCTGGCGGCGCTCCACCAGGATCGTCCTGCCGCAGGCCATGCGGGCCATCCTGCCCACCGCCTTCAACGAGATCATCGGCCTGGTCAAGGGCACCTCCATCGTGTACGTCCTGGCGTACTCGGAGCTGTTCTACACCGTCCAGGTCATCTACAACCGCACCCAGCAGGTGTTGCCACTGCTCCTCGTGGCCACACTCTGGTACGTGGTGATCACCTCGGTGCTCAGCGTTTTCCAGTACTACATCGAACGGCACTATTCGAAGGGCGCCGTGCGGACCCTCCCGCTGACGCCGCTGCAGAAGGCCCGCCGGTTCTTCGCCACCCACGCTGCCACCGACAACCGAGCAAGGAGCACCCGATGACCGCCACTGCCGCCGCAACAGAGCACCCGGCCGCCTCCGACACCACCCGCGGGCTCGTGGAAATCACCAAGGTCCGGAAATCCTTCGGCGCCACCGAAGTCCTCAAAGGCATCACGCTGACCGTTGAACCGGGCGGAGTGGCCGTCATCGTAGGCCCGTCCGGGTCCGGAAAGTCCACCCTGCTGCGCACCATCAACCACCTGGAAAAGGTGGACGGCGGCTTTATCGCCATCGACGGCGAACTGGTGGGCTACGAGGTCCGCGGCAAACGCCTCCACGAACTGCGCGAGAAAGACATCCTCAAGCAGCGCACCGAAATCGGCATGGTGTTCCAGAACTTCAACCTCTTCCCGCACCTCACGGCGCTGGAGAACGTGACCGAAGCCCCCGTGGTGGCGCCGCGTTCCGGCAAACCGCGCCTGACCAAGGCCGAGGCCAGGGACCGAGGGCTGGAACTGCTGGACCGGGTGGGCCTCAAAGACCGCGCCGGCGCCTACCCCCGCCAGCTGTCCGGCGGCCAGCAACAGCGTGTGGCCATCGCCCGGGCCCTGGCACTGGACCCCAAGATCCTCCTCTTCGATGAGCCCACCTCTGCCCTGGACCCCGAACTCGTGAACGAGGTCCTGGACGTTATCAGGGAGCTCGCCACCTCCGGCACAACGCTGATCATCGTCACCCACGAAATGGGGTTCGCCCGCGACGTGGCGGACACCGTGGTCTTTATGGATCAGGGGCAGATCGTGGAACAGGGCGCACCCCATGACATCTTCACCAACCCGCAGGAAGAACGCACCCGGAGTTTCTTCTCCAAGGTGATCGAACCCGCTTTCAACATCTAAAGGACCTCCCCATGGCACTCTCCACCTCCCGGCACAACAGCAGCGGCCGGACGGGCACGCTGGCGGCGCTTCCCGCCGTCGTCCTTCTCGGGACCCTTGCCGGCACCCTCGCGCTGAGCGGCTGCGCCGATCCGGGCGCGGCCGCTTCCGGAGGCGCAGTTTCCGGCAATCCGGGGACGACGGCGGCACGCAACGGCGTCGTCTACAACACCTCACCGGACCAGCAGCGGATCCGGGCCGATAAGGACACGGCGCTCGCCGCCAAGGTCCCCGAGCTGATCGGCAAGGACGGCAAACTCACCGTGGCCACCACAGCCGGTTCCATCCCGCTGTCCTTCCACGCCACGGATGACAAGACGCCCATCGGCTCCGAACTGGACATCGCCCAGCTGGTGGCGGACAAGCTGGGCCTGGAGCTCGACATCCAGGTCACGTCGTGGGAGAACTGGCCGCTGAAGACCCAGTCCGGCGACTTCGAGGCCGTGTTTTCCAATGTGGGCATCAACGCCGCCCGCGTGAAGCTGTTCGACTTCGCCAGCTACCGGGCCGCCTACATGGGCTTCGAGGCGAAAAAGAGCTCCTCGTACGACATCAAGGGCGCAGACGACATCTCCGGCCTGAAGGTTTCCGTGGGCTCCGGCACCAACCAGGAGAAGATCCTGCTGGCCTGGAACAAGGAACTCGAGGGCAAGGGCAAAGCGCCGGCAGTGCTGCAGTACTACTCTTCCGACGCCGACACCATCCTGGCGCTGTCCTCGGGCCGCACCGACCTGAACATCGCGCCCTACCCGTCCACTGCGTACCGCGAGAACACCCGGGACGACCTGAAGATCGTGGGCAAGGTCAACGCCGGCTGGCCGTCCGAAACCCTGGTGGCTGCCACCTCGCTCAAGGGCAACGGGCTGGCACCGGTCATCACCGAGGCGCTGAACTCCGCCATCAAGGACGGTTCCTACGGCAAGGTCCTGGAACGCTGGGGCCTCTCCGAGGAAGCACTGCCTGAATCCAAGACCGTCACTGAAGCCAACTTCGGGGCTGCGCCTGCAGGGAAAACACAGTGAAGTTCCAGGTCCTCGACATCATTCCGCACCTGAAGAACCCGCTCACCGGGGCGATCGTCTCCACGGCTGACCGGCTCAACCAGGTGGTCCGGACCGCGCAGCGCGCGGAGGAGCTCGGCTACGACAGCTTCTCAGTGGGGGAACGGCACGCCGGGGAGTTCATCTCGTCGTCGCCCACCACCGTGCTGGCCGCCATCGCCGCTGTGACCAGCCGGATCCGGCTGCAAAGCGGGGTGACCGTCCTCTCCGTCCTGGACCCGGTGCGCGTTGCGGAGGACTACGCCACGATCGACCAGCTCAGCCGCGGCCGGCTGGAACTCGTGATCGGCAAGGGCAACGAGGTACTGCAGTACCCGCTCTTCGGCCTGGACCTCGATGACCAGTGGGACCTCCTAGCCGAAAAATACGGGCTGCTCCGGCGGCTCTGGAGCGAGGAGAACGTCACCTGGTCCGGCAGATTCCGCCCGGCACTGACTGAATCGACCACCACCACACCGCGGCCGTTCGCCGGCGCACCCCGGGTGTGGCACGGCTCAGCCACCACCCTGACCTCCGCGGCGCTCGCGGCAAAGTGGGGCGATCCGCTGTTCACCGCCAACGCCATCCAACCGCGGGAAAACTACCAGGTGCTGATCGATCACTACCGCGAAGAGTACGAACGCCACGGGCACGACCCGCGGCACCAGTTCCTCGGATCGGGCAGCGGCGCCGGCGGGGTGTTCATCGCGGACACCACGCAAGAGGCCAAGAAGCAGGTCGGCCCCGTGTACGAGGCACTGACCGCCGGCCGGAATGTGCCGGGGAACAACTCGCCGTTCCGCGACATCGACCACGCGGTGGCTGAAGGGCCCGCCCTGGTGGGCAGCCCGGAGCAGGTGGTGGACAAGATCCTCAGCTACCACCAGCTGTACGGCCACGACCTCCAGTCCATCTCGCTGCCCACCACGCTGCCGTTTGAGCAGCAACTGGAGATCCTGGAGCGGTTCGCCCTGGAGGTCATCCCCAAAGTCCGGGCGGCGGCGCCCACGAACCTGTGGGAATCACCGGATCCCTTCGGCGGCCGTCCGGAGTCTGCCGGAGCCACCGAACCGGACGCCGCCGCCACCGTCGCCGCCGACCACGACAACTACAGGAGCGATCATGCCCACGTCTACGCACACTGAAACTCCGTTCGCCACGGCCTGGGCCGAGTGGCACGCCGCCCATGAGCGGCACCGCGCCGACCCCCACGGCTTCCTGGCCGTCACGCACCTGCACTGGCTGGGTTCCGAGCCCGCGCGGCTCGACGGTGTTCCCGGCACCTGGAATGTGGAGAACGACGCCGTCCGCCTGGTTTTGGCGGAAGGCGAGACCCTGCAGCAGGACGGCAGGGAACTAAACGCCGACGGCGGCGGCGCCACCGTGCTGTTCGGACCCATCGCGGAACGCGGCGGCGTCAACCTCGCTGCGGGGGACACCGTCGTCGAACTCGCCAAACGCGGCGGCGAATACATTGTCAGGCCGCGCCACCCGGAGAACCCGCTGCTCCGCGAGTACCAGGGCACGCCTACGTACGAACCGGACCCGGCCTTCGCGGTGGAAGGAACGTTCGTCCCGTTCGACGAGCCGCGTGCCACCACCGTGGGCGCCGCCGTCGAGGGCATCCAGCACGTCTACGAAGCCCCCGGCCAGGTCAGGTTCCGGCTGGGCGGGCGCGATCTTGCCCTGACGGCTTTCAACGGCCACGCTCCGGGCAGCCTGTCCGTGCTGTTCACGGATGAAACGTCCGGCAAGACCACCTACGCGGCCAACCGGTCGCTAACGGTCGCGGCACCCGGACAGGACGGCACGGTCCGCCTGGACTTCAACCGGGCCGTGAACCTGCCGTGCGCCTACACCGACCTTGCCACGTGCCCGCTGCCGCCCGCCGAGAACCGGCTGCCGGTAGCGGTCGAAGCCGGAGAGCAGACCCCCACCGAACGTCAGGACGCATGATGGGAAACACCAACAAGACTGCCGGTGGCTGGGGCTTCCTGGCGCTGGAACTCGACGGCGTGGCGCGCGCGGCCGACGGCGACACAGCCGGGGGTGCTTCGGCGCTCGCCGCCGCCGTGCTGGCCGCCGAATCCGCCGATTTCCACGCCGTGACCTTCAAGGATTCCCCGGTGGAAGGACGGCTGAACGCGCTGCAGCGCGCCGCCTTCGCCGGGCCGCTGACGCGCTCCCTCGTCCTGATCCCGGAAGTGGACACGGCCTACACCGAGCCCTTCCATGCCTCCACCCAGCTGGCCAGCCTGGACTACGTCAGCGGCGGCCGTGCCGGCTGGATCGCCACCGCTGAGGACGATCCCGCGGCGGCCGCCGCCGTCGGGCGCTCCTACGTTGCCGGTGACGGCCTGGCGCAGGAGGCCGCGGCATCCATCGAGGTCAGCCGCAGGCTCTGGGACTCCTGGGAGGACGACGCCGTGATCCGCGACGTCGCCAGCGGCCGCTACCTCGACGCCGGAAAGTTGCACTACGTGGACTTCGACGGTCCCGGCTACTCGGTCAAGGGTCCGTCCATCATCCCCCGTCCCCTGCAGGGACAGCTGCCGGTGCTCGTGCCGGCGTCCCTCGTGGGCGCCGGCCTGGTTGAGCCCTCCGCGGTGGATGCAGTCCTGGTCTCGGCCCCGACGGCGGAGCTCCTCGCGGAGGAGATCCGCGACGTGCGGGAACGGCTGGGCGGCGGATCGCCCGCCGTCGTGGTGGAGCTCGACGTCGTCCTGGAGGCCCGGGGGCAGGGCGCCGCCCAGCGGCTCGGGGACGAATCGGCCATCGGCAAGCCTGGCAGCGGAGGGACTGACGGTGCCCGGCGGGCACGCTTCGCCGGGTCCGCGGCCGAACTGGCAGACCTGCTGACCGAAGTACTGGAAGTGGCGGACGGAGTCCGGTTGCATCCGGCCAGGTTCGACGTCGACTCCGAGGAACTGTCCCGGCTGGTGCTGCCTGAACTCCGGCGCAGGGGAGTGCTCGCCCCGGTGCCGCAGGACGGGACCTTCAGGGACCTGCTGGGCCTCGAACGACCAGCCAGCCGCTACGCCGCAACCGCCGTCGGAAACTAGGGGAAAACCATGACACAGCACAGCCGTGCTAAATACCAGCCGAGCGGGAAGCTCCAGTTCGGCATCTTCTTCCAGGGCGTGAACTCAGGGACCATCTGGAAGGCCGCCGAGTCCGGCTCGCAGACGGACTTCGAATCGTTCCGCCGCATCGCCCAGACGGCGGAGCGGGGACTGTTTGCCGCCTTCTTCCTGGGTGAGGGGCTCCGCCTCCGCGAGCACCTGGGCCGTCCGCATGAACTGGACGTCGCCGGACGCCCGGACGCCCAGGCCATGCTCGCCGCCCTGGCCGCGGTGACCTCCAACATCGGACTCGTTGCCACCCAGAACACCACCTACAACGATCCGGCGGACCTGGCGCACAGGCTGTCCTCGCTGGACCTCCTCTCCGGCGGACGCGCCGCATGGAACATCGTCACCACGGACAACGCCTGGACCGGCGCCAACTTCCGCCGCGGCGGGTACCTGGACCACGCTGACCGGTACACGCACGCCGAGGCATTCGTGGAGACGGCCAAACGGATCTGGGATTCGCATGATCCGGCCACCGGGCAGTGGCAGCGTGTGCTTCACGAAGGGCAGCACTACACCGTGGACGTGAACCCTCGCCTGCCGCGCAGCGCCCAGTACCGGCCCGTGCTGTTCCAGGCCGGCGACTCTCCGGAGGGCAGGAACTTCGCCGCCCGCCAGGCCGACGTCATTTTCTCCGCCCACCCCAAGCTCGACGACGCCCTGGACTTCCGGCGCGACATCGTGGAGCGGACGCTGAACGCAGGACGCGGAGCAAACGACGTCAAGATCATGCCGGCCAGCGAGTTCATCCTTGCCGCAACGCCGGAGGAGGCCCGGGACAAGAAAGCCTGGGTCCGTAGCCTCCAGATCGGCCCGCAGCAGGCCATCGCCTACCTGGAACAGTTCTGGGGACGCGAACTGGGCGAATATGATCCGGACGGGCCGCTGCCGGAGATTGATCCGGTGGTGGAGGAAACCTCCGAGACCCGCGGCAGCGGCTTCCACGGGGCCAAGGCGCGGCAGCTGGCCGACCAGTGGCGGGCCGAAGCCAAGGAGAAGGGGCTGTCCATCCGCCAGTTCGTCTCTGCCAAGACCAGCCGCGTGGACGCCACCTTCAACGGCTCCTACGCCGAGGTGGCCGACCGGCTGGTGGAGTACGCCCGCACCGGCGCCGTGGACGGCTTCAACATCTCGCCGTGGCTGATTCCCACGGGCCTGGACGACATCGTCAACCACCTGGTGCCCGCACTGCAGGAACGCGGTGTCTACCCCACCGAGTATGCCGGCAGCACGCTGCGGGAAAACCTGGGGCTGGCCACGCCGGAACGCGCTTCGGCATCCGCACCCACGGAATCTGCGCCTTCGGAAGCGAGGGTCTGAGCCGATGGGCGGCGACGTGTCCGGCACGGAAGTGGGAGATGCTGACCGGGAGTCCGCCGCGGATACGGTGAAGCTGCAGCTGACTGTCTGGCAGCAGTACCTCTAGAGGACCCGGGCTCGCCCATCAAAGGAATCCCCGCCGGACGACGTCCGGCGGGGATTCTTTGTTGTGATGGCCTGCGCCGGAGGAATCAGTCCTTCGGAGCCTGCGCGATCCGGACCATGTTCCCGGAGGGGTCCCGGAAGGCGCAGTCGCGCGGCCCCCACGGCTGGTCGATCGGCTCCTGCATGACCTCGGCACCGGACGCCCGGACCTTCTCGAACGTGGCGTCCAGGTCGTCGGTACGGAACACGAGCATGGGGAGGACTCCCTTGGTGAGGAGCTCCTGCATCATGTCCCCGTCCTCCTGGGAGCGGCCCGCATGCGGCTCGGAGAGCACGATCTCAAGGCCCGGCTGGGCGGCGCTGCCGAGGGTGATCCAGTGGAATCCCCCGGAGGCCACGTCGTTGCGCAGTTCGAGGCCCAGGGCATCCCGGTAGAAGGCGAGGGCCTTCTCGGTGTCATTGACGGTGATGTTGCAGTACTGGAGTGAAATGTTCATGCCACAAAGCTATTCCGCGGGCGTCAGGGCCGCTTCTCGAATCCTGCTCACTTGGGCACCGGCTGCATTCCCGGGACCTGCAGGTTTGGCAGCCTGCCGCGCCGGCCGTGTCCTGATCCGTGCCACGCAGCCCGGCATCGCCTCCACCGCGCTGTGTTCCCGGAGCCGGTAGGCGCTGGGCGGTTCACCCACTAGTTCCGTGAAGCGTGAGCTGAAGGATCCCAGCGACGTACAGCCCACCGCCATGCAGGCATCGGTCACGCTCATGCCGCCGCGGAGCAAAGCCATGGCCCGCTCGATCCGGCGCGTCATCAGGTAGCTGTAGGGGGTCTCGCCGTAGGCGGCCCGGAACTGCCGAGAGAAGTGCGCCGGTGACATCAGGGCCTTGCTCGCCATGGTGGGCACGTCCAAGGCGCGGGCGAAGTCCCTGTCGATCAGGTCCCGCGCCCGGCGCAGGTGCGCCAGGTTGGCCAGCTCTTGCGGGGTCATGTCATGAGCGTACGCCGCACTGCGGGGGTTTCGCCACGCAAATGTGCAGGGCAGCCGCCGGCCGCCCTGCACATTTGCGTCGAAAGCCGGACTACTTCTTGGGCAGCCCCGCCGGGTTCAGCTCGGACTTCTGCACGGCCTCCGAACTGAGGCCCCAGCGGTCCAGGATCTTGGCGTAGCTGCCGTCTTCGATCAGGTGGTTCAGGCCCGCCTGTGCTGCGGCGGCGAAACCGTTGCCCTTCTTGGTGGTGGCCGCGATGCTTGCCTTCAGCGGCCAGCCGCCGTCCACCAGGCCAACCAGCTTGGTCTTTGCATCGGAAGCCGCCTTGAATGCCGCCGTCGCGTTCGGCCCGAACGTCAGGTCCGCCCGTCCGGACTGGAGGGCGAGCGAGGAGGCGGAGTCGTCGTCGTAATACTGGAACTCCACCGCGGGCAGGCCGTTCTTCTTGTTCTCCTCGTCCCAGCGCAGCAGGATGGACTCCTGGTTGGTTCCGGAACCCACAATCACGCGTTTGCCGGCAACGTCCGGCGCGGACTCCACCTTGGTGACGGAGCTGTCGCTTTTCGCGTAGAAGCCGAGCTTGTCGTCGCGGTAGCTGGCGAAATCGAACTTGAGCTTCCGCTCCTCGGTCACCGTGACGTTGGACAGCACGGCCTCGTATTTGCCGGACTCGACGCCGAGGGGCCAGTCGGCCCAGGCGGTGGGAACGATGTCAGCCTCCAGGCCCAGCGTCTGGGCCAGTGCGACGGCGATATCCACCTCATTGCCCACCGGCGTCTTGTTGTCCGTGGCGTAGACGGCCAACGGTGCCGCGAACGGGCTGACGGCCACCGTCAGCTTGCCGTCCTTCTTGATTGCTTCCGGGACCAAAGCCGCGGCCGCCGGATCCACTTCAGCCTTCACACGGTCCTGCTCCGGTGAGAGGTTGAACTGTTTGATGCCCGTGGACGACGTTGCCGGTGCGGAGCCCGACGCCGCAGAAGCCCCGGGGTCAGAGCAGGCCGCGAGCCCCAGCAACGTGGTGGCGGCCAGCGCTGCGGTGGCGGCGGGTTTGAGTGAAAAACGGGCCATGGGTTCCCCTTGGAAGTGTGCGGATTCGGTGCTTGTGCCAGCAACTATCCGTCAGCGCGAAAACCCGGTCAAAGCGCCTTGAAACCCTGCGATACAAGGGGTAATCGTGGTTAATCCGGCGTCCGCTGGCGTCACGGAACCCGCTGCCGTGACGCCGCGGCCGGGTCTGGGCGACCGTCGACTAGGCGGCGAGGGCCTTGATGACCTCCTTGGCCACGTCCTCGCTGGACTGCGGGTTCTGCCCGGTGATCAGGTTGCGGTCGCGGACCACGTTGGAACTCCAGGCGGCTCCGTTTTCCACGATGGCGCCCTTGTCCTTCAGCACGTCCTCCACGAACCACGGCGTGTTGGGGCCGGTGCCGCCGTTGAGTTCCTCCTCATCCGTGAATACGGTGAGGCGGCGCCCCGCAAAAACGAACTTCCCGTCGTCGTCAACGGCGCTGAGGAGGCCCGCAGGGCCGTGGCAGAACGGCGCGATCACCTTGCCGGCCCGGTCCGCCTCAGCCAGGATGCGGCCGAGGTCGGCGTCCTTGTAAAGGTCCGCCATGGGCCCGTGGCCGCCCGGCATCACCACGGCGTCATATGCGGAGGGGTCGACGTCGGCGAGCACCAGCGGTGCGGACAGCTCACCGTCGATGGCGGCGAGGTAGGCGCGGAAGCCGTCTGCACGGTCCTGGCCGCCGGCCGACTCCGGGGCGAGGCTCACCTCGTCAACGGTGGGCCTGGCGCCGGTGGGTGTTGCGATGTGCACGGTGTGGCCGGCGTCGAGCAGGGTCTGGTGTGAGACCACCAGCTCCTCCGCCCAGTAGCCGGTGGGGTGTTTGGTGCCGTCCCGCATGGTGAGGGAGTCAGCTGCGGATACCACCATCAGAATGTTTGCCATGATATTGCTCCTGTCCGGCCGGCCCGGCCGGGACGGCTCACAAGGGCGGCAACCCGATAAGCATGCTGAGTATTCCTGCCCGGGCCGCTTGGTATATAACCTTGGGTATGGCCGCATCAATGATGAAGATGGTTCTGTCCGTTGCCACTGCGTTTGGCTTGGCGCTGATGGGCGGTGGTCCGGCCATGGCGGGCCCGCCGCGTCCGTCTGATCCGCTGGGGATTGACGTGTCGTGGCCGCAGTGCGGCAAGACCCTTCCCTCCGGACTCGCCTTCGCGATCGTGGGCGTCAACAACGGGCTGGCCAACACCACCAATCCCTGCTTCCAGGAACAGCTGGACTGGGCCGAGGGCGCGGTGTCCCAGAAGCAGCTGACGGCGCAGCCGCGCGTGGCCCTCTACGTGAATACAGCCAACCCCGGGCTGGCCGGTTCCTGGTGGCCGACGTCCAATGAGTACATGGGAACCACCGTGACCAGCTCGTACGGGCAGTGCACGGGCAAGAACGACGCCTCCTGCGCCTATGTGTACGGCTATGCGAAAGCGTACGACGACGCCAAGCTGCGCGGCGTGGATGGCCCGCAGAACTATTTCTGGTGGCTGGATGTGGAGACAGGGAACAGTTGGCAGAGCGACACGACCGCGAACCGGGCTGACCTGGAAGGGATGACCGCCTACTTCGAAAGCATCGGTGCCGACGTCGGGCTCTATTCCACCGGCTCGCAGTGGAGCAAAATTGCCGGGGCGGTTCCGTCCACCAGCAATCTGGCGGGACTTTCGAGCTGGCTCGCCGGCGCCAGAACCCTCAATGGGGCCAAGTCGAACTGCTCCCTGGCAGGGCTTACTCCGGGCAGCACGGTGGCAGTGACCCAGTACGTCTCCGGCGGCCTCGACTACAACTACGCCTGCAAGTAACTACTGCTTGCTGTGTTACAAAAGTGCACCAAGTCAACGCAAGTCAGCCTGAGTAAAAAAGTGAGTACTGCGCGCAAAAAACAGGTATAAAAACACCCAAAGTCGAGTGGAATGTACTGGTGTTTTTCTGAGCGCCCGCCCCTAACATCGGGACTACATTTGCGGCCAATGACGGCCGCATTTCCCATTCGCACCCGGGGGTTCACCATGCACCAAGCGTCCACCACATCCACCTTCGCCCGCCGGCTGGCTGCCGCGGTCGTCCTCCCTGGCGTCCTAACCAGCATGCTGGTGATGGTGCCCGTAGCACAGGCAGCCAACGACAGCGCCGGTATCTGTAATGGAGTGGTGAACCAGCTGGCGCATCGCGGCACTGTGCAGGAGAACCTCCTCAAGGCTGCGGCCCGCAAGAATGCAGTTCTCATCTCGTCCCTCCAGGCCGAACGTGCGGCACTGCAATCAACGGCGGACGGTCTGAAGGCGGACATTGCCGCAGCGGACAAGGCGATTGCCGCGCTCACTGCGGAGGAGCAGCAGCTGAGCCTGGAAGCGGACTCGGCCGCAAGAGAACTGGCCGGGCTCAACGTCGCCCTGAGCAACGCGGCACAATCGGTTGCCGATGCCGAGAAGGCGCTGGCCGGACTCAAAGCTGATAGCGCCGCCGCAGAGGAACAACTAGCCCCGCTGCAGGAGGAGCTCGGCGTTACGCAGGCGGCCGCTGCGTTGCTGGGCGCGCAGAAGGAAGACCTCGAAGCTCAGGAAGCAGCAAAAAAGAGCGAGATCAGAGCGGCAGAAGTCCAACTCAATGACCTCCAGACGGCTGCCAGTGCAGCCGCCGACGCCCTCGCCGCAAAGAACGCCGAGATCCTCAAGGCGCAGGGCGAGCTGGCCGACCTGAACGATACCGCGGAACAAGCAGCGGCGGCCGCCACCGCGGCGGCCCAGGCAGTTGCCGATGCGGCGACCGAGTTGACGCGGCTTGAAGGTCTGGGGGAGGCCGCGCAGGCGCAATTGGACGCCCAGCAGGCTAAGGTCACCGAGGCAAAAGCAACCCTGTCTGTTATGCAGTCCACCGCCCAAACAGCCGCGGACGCTGTGGCCGCCAAGCAGTCAGAGATCGGGACGGCACAGGGCGAACTCACGGCGCTGCAAACTGCGGCCACCCAGGCTTCGGATGCACTGGCCGCCAAGAACGCCGCGATCACTTCCGCGCAGGGTGAGCTGACCACACTGACGGCAAATGCGGCGGCGGCCGCCTCGGCGCTAATAGCCAACACCAACAAGATCACTGCGGCCAACGCCGCGATCGTGTCGCTGCAGGGGCAGATCGCCACTGCGAACGCCAACATTGCGACCAAGCAGGCCGAACTGAACACGGCGCAAGGGGAGCTTGCCACGTTGCAGGCAACCAAGGCCACCCTTGAATCGGAGATAGCGGCCCTTACGAACAGGATCAACACCGAGTTCCCGCCAAACTCTAATTCAAACGCCAAGCGGCAACTGGAAGCTCAGCGAGCGGCGAAGCAGGCCGAGCTGACCACAGTGAACGGCCAGATAGCTGCAAAAAGCTCGCAGATCTCCGGATACCAAGGTGATCTGGCCACTCTTCAGACCTCGGTCAGCACCCTCAATGCCCAACTCCTGGCCAAGCAGCAGGAAAGCAGCGCCCTGCAACAGCAGGCGGCGCCGCTGCAGACCACCCTGACAGCCGCTAACGCCGCCGTCGCCACGAAGGAGAGCGAGATCGCTGCCCTGAAGGCACAGGTTCCGGCGCTCCAGGCGACGGTCAATAATGCCAACGCCAGCGTCACTGCCAAGCAGGGGGAGGTCAGCGCCCTTCAGTCGCAACTGCCGGCATTGCAGGGCGCCGCAGCCACGGCCGCAGCGAACGTCGCCGAGCAGGAAAAAGTCGTGACGGGCCTTGAGGCTGCACTTCCGGGACTGACCCAGAGTGTGACCGAGGCCCAAGCGGCGGTCGCGGAACAGAAGACCGTGTTGGGCGGTCTGCAGGCCAAACTGGCTAACGCTAACGACGCACTCGCCGCCGCCAATGCCGCAGTCGACGCCAAGAAGGCAGAGGTCAGCGGCCTGCAGGGCGAACTGCCGGCGTTGCAGGCCAATCTGGACGGTGCCAACGCTTCTGTCTCCACGAAACAGGGTGAGATCGCGCGGCTGAACGCCGACCTGGACATTCTGGTCGAGCAGCTAGCAGTTCTCAACACGCAGATCTCAGCCAAGGAAGCGGAGGTCTTGGACCTGCAGACCCGGGTCGCTCCGCTGCTGGACCAGCTGAATAAGCTCAACGGCGAGATCAGCGCAACCGAAGCCCAACTCAAGACACTCCAGGCGCAACTGATAGCGCTGGACCAGCAGGTCACGACTGCCAAGGGACAGCTGGACACCCTCGCGGCCCAAAAGAAGACAAACAAGGACGCTCTCGAAGCCCAGCGGGCAAAGGTCAAGTCTCTCCAGGACCAGCTCGGCAGCGTTCAAAAGCAGATAGCTGCCATTGACGGGCAGATCCTTCTCGGCGGCTGCGTGGCCTAGGGCGTGTCTCCTAAATCGGTGGCGTGCTGGCTGGAATGCTTGAGGGGTGTCGCGAACTTCTGTTTTGAGTGATGATCAGTGGTCCCGGATCGA
>NZ_JARCCY010000057.1:0-7132 GCF_039907775.1 Arthrobacter sp. CC3 | reverse complement strand
GTAGGTCACCGCCGGAACACCATTCAGGTCGAGAGCCCCAACCACACGGTTGGGGCTCTCCCACTTTAACCACCACAACCCAACGCCGTCGCCCTCAGTCGAGCTCAGCTGGCCGGGTCGTACTGGAACTCCCGGACCTCTTGCGAGCAGCGGCAGGCGACGGCGATTTTCGCTGCCCACTCAAGTGCGGACTCCCGCGAGGGCAGCTCGAGAATGGTGTAGCCGCCGTTGGGCACCTTGTGGCCCGGGTACGTACCTTCGGTGACGCTGCCGTCACCGGCCACGAGAACCGGGTCCACGCCCTCATTGATCCCGCCGCCGAAGACGTACACACCCACCGCCTTGGCCTCCTCGATGACTGCATGTGAGGCTTCGACCACCGACTCGAAGTCCCCCTCGGGGATCACCATGGCCTCACCGGGGAACGAGATCAGGTACTTCGTCATTCGAGAACTCCTCTGCTCCGGCGTCGCCAACCGTCGCCTCGTCTCTGCGGCTCCGCCCTGGTATCCAGACGATTATGGCCCCAGCCCCCGATAGTTGGTCAAGAGAGACCGTCCGGGAAAACCCGCAGGAAGTGAGAGAGCGTCCAGGGAATCCTCGCAGGAAGTGAGAGAGCGTGCGGGGGCGGAACACCTGGTGCTCCACCTTCGTTGTACCCACGGGGCTTCGGGACGCCGGCCATCGGCACGCTCCATCATCGATTGGGAGACACTTCATGACTGCACGAACCATCGTTATCACCGGAGCGAGCGACGGCATCGGCGCTTCCGCCGCGCGGACGCTGGCCAAGGCAGGGGAGCGGGTGGTCGTCGTCGGGCGTTCCGCGGCGAAGACCGAGGCGGTGGCACGGGAGATCGGCGCTGACTACTTCGTCAGCGATTTCGCTGACCTGTCCCAGGTGCGCACACTGGCGGCACAGCTGAAAGAGAAGTACCCGCGGATCGACGTGCTGGCGAACAACGCCGGCGGGATCATGGGCAAGCGTGAGCTGACCGTGGACGGCCACGAGAAGACGTTCCAAGTGAACCACCTGGCGCCGTTCCTGCTGACCAACGAGCTCATGGACGTGCTGACGGCAAGCACTGCGACAGTCATCAACACGTCGAGCGCCGCCAATGCATTCGGTCACGTGGACCTTGAAGACCTGGACGCAGCCGGCAAGTACTCCACCAACAAGGCCTACGGCACCGCCAAGCTCGAAAACATCCTCTTCACCACCGAGCTGCATCACCGGTACAACGCCGCCGGAATCGCCACAGCCGCCTTCCACCCGGGCGGCGTCGCCACCAACTTCGCCGCAGAATCGACCAGCTGGTTCCGTTTCGCCTATAAGACATTCATCAAGCGGCTCATGCTCACCCCCGATCAGGGCGCCGACACCCTCGTGTGGCTTGCGACCACCACGCCGGGGCAGGACTGGATCTCCGGCGCCTACTATGCCAAGCGGGCGCTGGCCAAAGCCAATAAGCAGGCCTACGACGCCGGGCTGGCCCGGCAACTGTGGGACCGCAGTGAGGCGCTGGTCAGCACTGACAAGATCGACCAGCGTAGCTAGTCACTCAGGCCTCGAGGTGAACGCCCTGCAGCTCGTCAATGGCATCCGCGGAGCGGAGCAGCGAAAGCTCCAACCCTGATTCCGGTTCCGGATGGGAAAACAGATACCCCTGCAAGGAGTCGCAGTTCAGGTTGGTCAGGTAACCGGCCTGGGCCCCGGTCTCGATTCCTTCCGCTGTCACGGTCAGGCCCAGGCTGTGGGCCATGTTGATCATTGAGTTCAGGATGGGCAGTTTCTCCGCTCCGGTACGGACCATGGACACGAAGGAACGGTCTATCTTCACCGCGTCCACCGGAAGTTCCTGCAGCCGCCCCAGTGAGGAGTAGCCGGTGCCGAAGTCGTCCAGCGCCACACGAACGCCGGCATCGCGGAGCGTGTTGAGTTGCCGGATCACGTGCGCGTCGGGATCAAAGAAGACGCTCTCCGTCACTTCCAGGACCAGCTGCCGCAGATCCGCCGCGCAGGAGGCTGCCAGCTGCAAGACACTCTCCGCGAACTGGCAGTCCTTGAGCTGAACTCCCGAAATGTTGACGGCAACAGAGCGTCCGGGATCTTCAGCCAGCCAGGGCTGCAGCTCAATGAAACTGTGCCGCATGACCTGCATGCCAATGGCCGAGATCAGGCCGCTGCGTTCTGCGGTCGGAATGAACTGTCCGGGCGGAATCATCTCACCGTCGCGTTTCCACCGGGCCAGGGCTTCAAACTGAACCACGGCGCCAATTTTCGGCGAAATCACCGGCTGGTAGTGGACCATGATCTGCCCGGCGTCGACGGCAAGCCGGAGGCCGGCCTCCATGTCCGTCCGCTGGACCAGCGCCGTCATCATGGCCGGTTCGAACCTCATGTACCGGTTCTTTCCCGCCGCCTTCGCTGCGTACATGGCGACGTCGGCCTGTCGGAGCAGTTCGGAAGCCGCCACCCCGTCCTGGCCCGCGGAGGCCAGGCCCAGGCTGAGGCTGGGACGAAGCATGGTTCCGTCGATCCACATGGGGACATTCAAGGACGCCACGATGCGCTCCGCCACAGCATCCGGTTCAGGGGAGCCGGTCAGCAGGACCACGAACTCGTCTCCGCCAAGACGGGCCACGGTGTCGTCAGGACGGACGCAGGACCTCAGCCTGCGTGCCACTTCGGTCAGCATCTCGTCACCGGCATGGTGGCCAAGGATGTCGTTGACTTCCTTGAAATCGTCCAGATCCAGCAGCAGGACATCCACGGTCCCGGCCGGGCCTTCCCGGAGCGATTCAGCCAGCTGGTCATGGAACAGCTTGCGGTTGGCAAGCCCGGTCAGGGGGTCCTGGAACGCCAGGGCCTTGAGCTGGGCTGCCTGCTCGGCCAGATCGGCCATGGCCCGCTTCGCCTGGTCCTGGGCAGCAAGCCTGGGGGTCACGTCGCGGAAGCTCCAGACTCGGCCCACCACCTTGTCCGCCACCTTCTGCGCACGGGAGTACCGTTCGAAGGTCCGTCCATCGAGGAACTCCAGAACGTCATTGCTCTCTGCCAGCGGGTCGGCATAGAGCTCCTGCACTTTGTCCAGGAACCCTTGAGGATTCTTCAGGAGCCCGAGCACATAGCCGATCACCGCCTTATCATCGTGCGTGGTCAGAAGCCCGCGGGGAATGCCCCACATGGACACGAACTGCTCGTTGACTCCGGCGATCTGGCCGTCCGTTCCGACAACGAGAATGCCGTCGGCCGTCGACTCAAGGGTGGCACTCAGCAGGGAGACCGCCTCCCGGAGTCCGTCGTCGGCCTCGTCGCGCGGGCGCGAGGCGCGGACCGTCACCGTCATGGACATTCCGGTCTGTGAGCGGAGCAAAGCGCAGGCCACCTCGCCGTGGATCTCCGTGCCGTCGCGTCGAAGGCCGTAGGCCTCAAACGGCGGGTTGTCAGCTGTGCCGCCGACGCGGCGCATGCCGTTGAACAGGCGTTGGAACCCCTCGCGGAAGCCCTCTGCCAGGATTGTCCGGTGGTCGCGGCCCACGAGCTCAGCGCGGGGGTAGCCGAACATGCGCTCCGCAGCACTGTTCATGAAACTGATCGTGCCGGATTCCCCGATGACTAACACGGCATCGGGCAGCGAATCGACGATGGCCTGGTAATCCCAGCCGGACACCGCCTCCGGTTCCTTGCCCTGCTGCGGCGCCATCACAGCACCCTAAAAAGAAAATGAGACCGCATGTGCTTCATGGAATGTCCTCCCCTCCGCACATCATAAGGGGCGTTGGGAAGAAGCGCTTGTCACATGGCAAGTAGCGTCAGTGGATATGGAGACGACGGGCGCCGTGGCTCCCGGGCGGTCCATCCCCGCGGGCCTTGATCGCCCGCGCCAGGGCGTGGAACAGCTCCGCCGTGAACCGATACAGGCCAAGGGCTAGTGCCCGCACCCTCAGCAGGAGGAGTTGTACCAACCCCGCCACGACCAGGAGCAGCGCGGTGGGAATCAGGACCGGCAGCAGGGTCAGGAGAGCCAGGATGATGGCCGCAAGGTAGCCGGCGGCGTAACTGACGATCGTCGCCTGGTCCACCGGAACTTCGCCCCCAAACCTGGTTGCCCCGCCACCGGGGCTCGGCATGCCTTGCTTCTATAATAAGTACACTTATGAGTCTGGACCAGAGGTGGCGAAAGATACTTCTCCGCCGCGTGTGGGCACCGGACCAGTCCGCCGATCGCGTCCGGGGCCACTCAGCCCGGACGCCAACCACGCAGTCAGCCGGTGACACGGGGTAGGCGACCAAAAAACCGTTTGGCAGTCTTGACGCTGATCACCGCGAGTGCGGCGGCGCCACATCCAGCGGGGCCACGGCACCCGCAGCGAGCCCCGTCCCCAAGCCGCGGACCGTCCAGCCTTCCGCCTGCCAGGCCGCAGCGTCCAGCACATTGCGTGCGTCCAGCACCGTCCGCCGTCGTACCAGCGCCCCTGCATCCGCCGGCGACAGCGTGCGGTATTCGTCCCATTCCGTCAGCAGCAGCACCAGCTCGGCGCCCTCGAGCGCCCGGTCCGTGGAGGCTTCGAACCGCAGCTGCGGGTACCGCATCCAGGCATTGTTGATCGCCTTCGGATCCGTCACGGTCACATGTGCGCCGGCTTCTGCCATCTGCAGGGCCACGTCAAGGGCCGGGGAGTCGCGGATATCGTCCGTGTCCGGCTTGAACGCCGCACCCAGCACCGTCACCGTCCGCCCGGCCAGGCTGCCGCCGCAGAGCTCGCGGGCGATGTCCGCCGTCCTCGACCGCTGGCTTAGGTTGATGGCATCCACCGTGCCCATCCAGTCGTCCACCGATCCCACACCCAGCGCCGCGGCCTGGGCCCGGAAGCTGCGGATGTCCTTGGGCAGGCAGCCGCCGCCGAAGCCCAGCCCGGCATGCAGGTACCGGCTGCCGATCCGCGGATCCAGCCCCATCGCCTCACCCAGTTCGGTGACGTCCGCGCCGGAGGCATCGCACAGCTCGGCCATCGCATTGATGAAGCTGACCTTCGTGGCCAGGTAAGCGTTCGACGCCGACTTGATCAGTTCCGCGGTGGCAAAGTTGCTCACCAGCCGCGGAATTCCGGTGCGCAGCAGCGGCTCGTAGACGGCATCGAGGGCCGCCGTCACACCGCGGCCGGCGCCGCTTGTCCGGTGGAACGCGGCAGCCCTGCCGCCCGGCACACCGTAGACCAGGCGGTCCGGCACCAGCGAATCCTTCACGGCCGTGCCCTGCCGCAGGAACTCCGGGTTCCAGCCGAGCAGCACATCCGGGCGCCCGGACAGGATGCCGGCCAGCATCTCGACCGTCCCCACCGGCACCGTGGACTTACCCACGACGGCGGAGCCCCGGCCCAGGTGCGGACGGAGGCTTTCGGTGGCGGCGAGCAGGTAGCTGAGGTCGGCGCCGCCGGACGTCTTGGACTGCGGGGTGCCAACACAGAGGAAGTGCACCTCGGCGCCGGCGGCATCCGCGAAATCCGTGGAGAACGTAAGCAGGCCCGTGGCCCGGCCATCATGGAGCAGCTCGTCCAGGCCCGGCTCGAAAAACGGTGCGAAACCGCGGGCCAGCTGCTCCACCTTGGCGGCGTCGACGTCGATGCCCACCACGGTGTGACCCATCGACGCCAGCGTTGCCGCGTGAACTGCGCCAAGGTAGCCGCAGCCGATGACGGAAATTTTCACAGTATTGCTCCTCGTTGGGTTTCGACAGGCTCAACCACCGGGACTCGGGTGGTGCTGACAGGCTCAACCGCTCGTCTGGTGCCGGCAGGCTCAACCACTGCGTCACCGGCGATCACCGCGCGGTAATGGCGGACCAGCTCAGCGCTCAACGCCGGCCACGTCCGTCCCTGGACCGACGCGTGGGCTGCCGCGGCAAACGCGCGGCGCTTGGCGTCGTCGCCCATCAGGTCCATGACATGGGCACGCAGCCCGGCAAGGTCGCCCGGTTTGTACAGCCAGCCGGTGCGGGAATTCTCCACCAGATCCAGCGGGCCGCCACGGCCGGTGGCCACCACCGGCACACCCGATGCCATGGCCTCCTGGATGGTCTGGCAGAAGGTCTCGAACTCGCCCGGATGCACGAACAGGTCGAAGGACGCCACCGCCCTGGCCAGCTGCTCGCCGCCCAGGAACCCCGCAAACACGGCGTTCGGCAGGGCTTCCTGCAGCGCCTCGCGCTGCGGACCGTCGCCAACGATCACCAGCCGGGTGCCCGGCACGTCGGCCAGCACGGCCAGGTCCTCCACCTGCTTTTCAACGGCCAGCCGGCCCACATAGCCGATGATCCGCTCGCCGTCCGGGGCGACGGATGCCCGCCACCCGTCGTCGCGCTTTCCCGGCGCAAACCGCGCGGTATCCACACCGCGCCGCCACATGTCCACCCGCAATACCCCGCGGCCGCGCAGTTGGTTCAGCGCGAAAGTGGACGGCACCAGCGTCCGGGAAGCCAGCAGGTGGATGTTCTCCACCCGGTTCCAGGCCCAGTTCTCCATGAACGGCACTCCGTAGCGCGCCGCGTAGCTGGGCACCTCGGTCTGGTAGATCGCCACCGTGGGAATGCCCAGTTGGTGGGCCGCCTGCACCGCCCGCCAGCCAAGCACGAACGGGGATGCGAGGTGGACAACGTCCGGCGCGTAATCGGCAAGGATTCTCTTGACCCGGTTCACACCGCCCAACGCCACCCGCACGTTCGTGTACCCGGCCAGCGGCACGGACGGAAGCCGGTGCACGAACGCGCCGTGCACCACGTCCAGGACCTCTGTGTCCTGTGTCGACGGGGCGATCACCATCACGTCATCGCCCCTCTCCTGCAGATGCTCAAGCACCCGAAGGATGGAGTGTGTCACCCCGTTCATCAGTGGCAGGAATGATTCAGCAACAATTGCGATCCTCACCCCTCCACGGTGCGGGCGGTGCGTTGCGCCGAGGGGGAGCGGGCATGACGGGCAAGGGAAGGTTGGGTTAACAGCGGGGCCCGGTAACTTACAGGGCCCGGACGCTGCCCCTTGACACCCCCAGGCAGACAAGGGACAGCATCCGGACCGGCCTGATGATCAGCGGCCTGCCGCCGAACCCGCCCGGCCCATGGGGTCGGGCCAG